>JBFKQZ010000041.1:0-16340 GCA_041627475.1 Nitriliruptoraceae bacterium
ACCGACGGGGCCGCACGGCCCGCTCTGCGTCGCGACGACCACGAGGCCGTCGTCCGGGCCTTCTGGGAGCAGCGCCCGGTCGAGGTCGCCGGCCGGGCAGTGGTGCCGGTGCTGCTCGGCCCGGTGCGTGAGGGGTCCGCGTGGGGGCGCGCCGAGGCCGTGGGTGCGGTCCTCGACGCGCTCCCGGCCGGCCGTGTCCACTGGTTCGAGGACGCGGACCACGACGTCCACGCACAGCGGCCCGACGAGGTCGTCGACGTGCTGCGCGCGGCGCTGAAGGACGGCTTCCTCGCCGCCTGAGCGTCAGGCGTCGGCGCCCTCGGTGTCGTCCTCTGCGGGGGCCTCCTCGGCCTCGCCGTCGTCCGGCTCGGCGCCGAACGCAGCCTGGGGCTCCTCCCAGCCCGGCACCTCGGTCTCCGTGGACTCGTAGGCGTCGTCGCGGCGGCGACGGCGCAACAGCCACAGGGCCAGACCGAGCAGCGCGAGTCCCACCGCGGTCCCGAGGATCCACGGTCGCGTCTCGGGGTCCTCCCACAGCTCCTCGACCTCGTCGCGCAGGTCGGTCGCCTCGTGGCGGATCGTCTCGGCAGCGTGCTGGGCACGGCTCCCGAGGCGCTCGGCGGACTCGTGCGCGGCCTCGTTCGCACGGGCGGCGTACTCGCGCCCGGCCTCGGCTGCGCGGGCGCCGTACAGCTCGGCGGCGTCCTGGGCCGCCTCCGCCGCGCGGCGGGCAGCGCGCTCCGCCTCGGTGAAGTGTCGCTTCGCGGCGGCGCTCAGCTCTGCAGCGGTCGCCTCGGCGCGGTCGACCAGCTCGGTGGTGGCCATGTCGTGCTCCTCGTGGAGGGTCGTGGGTCATGCAAGCACGTGCCACGCCCGGGTGGGGGTCCACCCGTCCGGATCGTCCGACGCCACGATCTACGCTCACCCGGACCCGAGCTGGAGGACGAGGTGGGCGGGACCGTCGAGGCGATCTGCGCCGGCACGGTGGAGGAGTTCACCGTCGCCGGCACCGAGCCGCCTCGGACTGCGCGTACGGCGATCCGCAAGTCGCCGGTCGAAGGTGCCGTGCGCATCACGACGACCGGTGTCGAGGGCGACGAGATCGGCAACCCCGACTCCCACGGCGGGCCCGTGAAGACCGTCTACGCCTACGCGACCGAGGACCGGGCCTTCTGGGAGCGGCAGCTCGGGCGGGACCTGCCGCCGGGGTCGTTCGGCGAGAACCTGGCCGTCACCGGCATCGACGTGACCGGCGCCAAGCCCGGCGAGCGCTGGCGCGTGGGGGAGGCCCTGCTCGAGGTCACCACGATCCGGACGCCCTGCTACAAGCTCGCCTGGGCGCTGGACCGCCCCAAGATCGAGCGCGAGTTCCAGCGTGCTGCGCGTCCCGGCGCCTACCTCACCGTCATCGAGGAGGGTGACGTCGAGGCCGGCGACGAGGTCCGGGTCGTGCGGACCCGCGAGGACCACGAGATCACGATGGGCCTGCTCGCGCACGCCTTCCACAACGACCGGCGGCTGCGCGACGAGGTGCTCGAGGACGTCGACCTGCTGCCCCCGGCAGTTGCTGACCACGTGACGTCGATGCTGCGCGGCTAGGCGGACACGGGCACCGGTAGCGTCCACGCCACGCAGCCGCGGAGCCCGACCATGCCCACCATCGTCCTCGTCCGGCACGGCGTCACCGATGCCACGGGGTCGCGGCTGGGCGGCCACACCGACGCCTCGTTGAACGCGAGGGGACGGGAACAGGCCGAGCAGGTCGCGGCGCACCTCGCCGAGCACGACATCGCCGCCGTCTACACCTCGCCGATCGTGCGGACCCGCGAGACCGCGGCGATCGTGGCCAAGCCACACGGGCTGTTCCCGCGCACGCAGCGCGGGCTGATCGAGGTGGACTACGGCGACTGGACGGACCGACCGCTGCGCGAGCTGCGGGAGGAGCCGCTGTGGTCGACGATCCAGCGCGCACCCTCGCGCGTCCGCTTCCCCGGCGGGGGCACGATCCGCGGGATGCAGGCGGCGGCCGTCGAGGGCATCGAGGCGATCGCCGCCGCGCACGACGACCGTGAGGTCGTGGTGGCCGTGAGCCACGCCGACGTGATCAAGGCGATCCTCGCCCACCACCTCGGGACCAACCTCGACAGCTTCCAGCGGATCGTGGTCGGCCCCGCGTCCGTCAGCGTGCTCGTGCTCGCCGACGGTCACCCCGCGGTCGTGCTGTCGGTCAACGGCCGGGGCCCCGTCGACCTCCCGACGCCGCCGAAGGACGAGGGGGCCGACGCGGCCGAGGACGCCGACGATGGATGAGCTCGCGGCCCCGTTCCACGTCACCGCCGGCTACCTCGGGCAGCCGGGCAGCCGCACGTTCTTCCTGCAGGCGCAGGACGACGAGGAGCTGCTGACCGTCGTCTGCGAGAAGGGACAGGTCGACGGGCTCGGTGACCTGCTCGCGCGGGTGCTGGACGAGCTCGACGACACCCCGGCCACCGACTGGGACCGCGACGCGATGGAGCTGCGCGAGCCGGTCGAACCGGCCTGGCGCGTCGGCACGATCGGGGTGGGTGTCGACACCGATGCCGGCCGCATCGTGCTCGAGCTCAAGGAGTTCACCCCGCCCGACCAGGACGAGGTCCCCGGTCTCGCCGAGGAGGTCCGGCTGTGGCTCGACCGGGACATCGCGCGGCGACTGGCCGCGCACTGCAAGGAGGTCGTCGGCGAGGGGCGCCCAACCTGCAAGTTCTGCGGGCGACCGATGGACCCGGGCCGCCTGCACGTGTGCCCCCGCACCAACGGTCACGGCCGGCTGGCCGTCTGAATGCTCGGTGACGACGCCCTGCGCGAGCGCCTCGCGACGGCGGACGGCACGGTCGTGGGTCGCTTCGCGACCGCTTCGAACGCGACCCTGCTGCTGGCGCTGCACGACGAGGACGGGAACGTCCCGCACGTCGACCCTGCAGCCGGCCTGGCCGGCGTCGACCCCGACCGGTTCGCGGTCTACAAGCCGCAGGCGGGGGAGGCGCCACTGTGGGACTTCGAGGACGGCACGCTGTGGCGCCGCGAGGTGGCCGCCCATGTCGTCGATCGGGCGATCGGACTCGGGATGGTGCCGACGACGCTCGTGCGTGACGACCTCGAGCACGGCCGCGGTGCTGTCCAGGCCTTCGTGCCACACGACCCCGGGGACCACTACTTCGCGCTGCGGGAGCGTGGCGAGCTGACCGCAGCGCTGCGCCGGATGGTCGTGTTCGACCTCCTGCTGGACAACGCCGACCGCAAGGCCGGCCACCTGCTCGTCGACCGCCGTGGGGACGAGCCCCGGCTGCAACTGATCGACCACGGGGTGTGCTTCCACACCGAGCCCCACCTGCGCACCGTCGCGTGGGACTTCGCAGGCGAGGACGTGCGCGACGACGAGCGTGCGCTGGGAGCCGACCTCGCCGCGCTGCTGGCCGCCGGGGACGACGCGGTCGCACCGCTGCACGAGCTGCTCTCTGACCGCGAGGTCGAACGGCTGCACGAACGGGCCACGACGGTCGCGCGGCTGCAGGTGTTCCCGCGTCCGCAGCACGACCGGCAGTACCCCTGGCCCCTGCTGTGAGGGGCTGACGTGGGGACCTATCGCGACCAGGGCATCGTCCTGCGGACGTGGAAGCTGGGCGAGACCGACCGCATCCTCTCGTTGCTGACCGCTGGGCACGGCAAGGTGCGTGCCGTCGCCAAGGGCGTGCGGCGACCGGGGAGCCGGTTCGGTGGCCGGCTGGAGCCCTACAGCCTGGTCGACCTGCAGCTGTACGAGGGCCGGTCGCTGGACGGCGTCAGCCAGGCCGAGCTGGTCGCCCCGCACGCGGCCGTCAGGGCCGACTTCGTGCGCTCGGCCTGTGCCGCCGTGATGGCCGAGGTCGTGGACAGCGTCGCCCAGGAGGGGCAGCGCGAGCCGCGGCTCTACCTGCTGCTGCAGTCCGCGCTCGACGCCCTGGAGCTCGAGCCGCCGGACCCGACGGTGTTCCTCGACGCGTTCCTGCTCCGCGCGGCGGCGTCACAGGGCTTCCCGGCGCGGATCCAGGCGTGTGTCGCGTGTGGTGCGCCGGGGCCGCACCCCTACCTCTCGGTCGTGCGCGGCGGGTCGCTGTGCACCGAGGACGCGCAGCGCGGCACCCGCGCCGTGCAGCCGGAGGTCGTCGAGGTGCTCGGCCTGCTCGCCTCGGACCGGTGGGCGGCGTTGGCGGAGCTCGACCTGGACACCCCCGGACGTGACCGCGCGGCGTCCTACGTGCGTGCCTTCGTCGAGCACCACCTCGACCGCCGCCTCCGCGGGTACGACCTGGTCCCTCGCTGACGCTCGGGCCTGTTTGGGTACCGATGACCACGCGGGACGGGACCTTCGGTACCCGCAGCCGGTGGGGTGTGCTGCCTAGCGTGGTGGCGAGCACAGCAGGAGGCGGGACGTGGACGACGGGGAGCGCGTCTTCAGCGCCGAGGCGTACAACAAGCGCGGTGTGCTGCGGAAGCAGGTGTACGAGGAGGAGCTCCGTCGGCTCCAGGTCGAGCTCGTGAAGCTGCAGGAGTGGGTCAAGGAGGAGGGCCTGCGCATCGTGGTCCTGTTCGAGGGGCGCGACGCCGCGGGCAAGGGCGGTGTCATCAAGCGCATCGTCGAGCGCACCAACCCCCGCATCGTGCGGACCGTGGCGCTCGGCACGCCGTCGGACCGCGAGAAGACGCAGTGGTACTTCCAGCGCTACGTGGCCGAGCTGCCGGCTGCCGGCGAGATCGTCCTCTTCGACCGCAGTTGGTACAACCGCGCCGGCGTCGAGCGGGTCATGGGCTTCGCGACCGAACGGCAGGTGCAGGAGTTCATGCGCTCCTGCCCGCAGTTCGAGCGCATGCTCGTGCGCAGCGGGATCCAGGTCATCAAGTACTGGTTCTCGGTCTCCGACGAGGTCCAGGAGCAGCGGTTCCAGGCACGCGTGGAGGACCCCACCAAGCGGTGGAAGCTGTCGCCGATGGACATCCAGTCCCGCGACCGCTGGCAGGACTACAGCCGCGCGAAGGACGAGATGTTCGCACACACCGACATCAAGCAGTGCCCGTGGTACGTCGTCAACGCCGACGTGAAGCGGCACGCGCGGCTCAACTGCATCACCCATCTGCTCGAGCAGTTCGACTACAAGGACCTGACGCCGGCGCCGATCGACCTCGGCCCCCGGCCCGACGCCACCCGCGGCTACGTCCGGCCGCCGCTGGACGAGCAGACGTTCGTGCCCCGGCGGTACTGACGCGGCCGACGGCCCCGCCGCGGGGGCGAGGCCGTCGGGGTGCGCAGCTCACTCGGTGACGGTCACCGACCCCACCATCCACGGGTGCGGCAGGCAGTAGTAGGGGAACTCGCCGACCTCGGTGAACGTGTACGAGAACGAGTCGCCGGCGTCGAGGAAGCCGGAGTCGAACAGGCCGTCGGCCTCGCCACGCGTCCCGTCGGACGGACCGCTGGTCACGGTGTGGGCCACGGTGTCGTCGTTGGTCCAGGTGACGGTCGTGCCGACGGTGACCTCCAGGGCGAGCGGGTCGTACGCGGTGTCGGCGTTGGCCGGGTCGAACGCACCGTCGGGGATCGACACGCTGGCCGTGACCGTGGTGCCGTCACCGTCGTCGGTGCCGGGCTCCTCGGGCGGCGCGGCCTCCTCGTTCAGTGACAGGAAGATCGACGGGTCGGGGTCACCCTCGACCACGATCGTGCCGATCGCGCCCTTGTAGAACGTCCGCACCAGCGCGTGGTCGACGAGGATGAGCGTCGAGGGGACGAGGGCATCGAGCTCGACGACCGTCCCGCCGCCGGCGACGACGAGCGTCGACTGCGACCCACGGATCACGCGGTTCGCGGCATGGGTCGCGCCTTCCGGCCAGACGGCGTCCCAGTGCGAGCCGATCGGGTGGAAGTTCGAGTCGAGGTTCAGGCCCTCGTTGACGAAGTAGATGCGGGCCCGCTGGCCGGTGCGCATGGCGAGCGTGTTGTCACCCACCAGCGCGTCGGTGCGACCGTTGAACGTGACGTGGCTGGGTTCCTCGTCCAGCAGGGCGTCCCGGTCGAAGGGCGCGATGCCGTCGCTGTCGGGCTCGCCGACGTACCACTCGGACTGCATGATGGCCCACTCGTGGTCGACCTCGTGCAGCGGGGACTCGGGGTCCACGATGAACATCCCGTACATGCCGTGGGCGATGTGCGACGGCACGTCCCCGTAGGCGCAGTGGTACATGAACGCGCCGGGGTAGAGCAGTCGGACCTGGATCGTGGCCGTCTCGCCCGGGTTGGCCACGAGGTCGGCCGCGCCACCGCCCTGACCGGTCACGGCGTGGAAGTCGATGTTGTGGGGGTTCGTGCTCTGCGGGCTGTTGCTCATCGAGATCGTGACGAGGTCACCGACGCGGCCGCGCAGGACCGGGCCGGGGGCGCCGCAGACGACCTCGTCGTCACCGGCGAGGCGGTAGCCCCAGGTCTCGGTGTCGACACCGTTGCCGGGGTCGAGCGGGCAGATGCCCTCGATCGCCTCCAGCTCGACCGACCAGGTGCGCTGGCTGCTGCGCGTGGCCGGCGGTGGCACCTCGGGTGCGTACGTGGCGTTGACCTCGCCCTCGGGCGTGGGTTCGAGCTGGTCCACGGGCGTGAGCTCGGGCCGGATGCTGTCGCTCACGAGGTGGGCGCCCGCGGCAGCTCGTGCGGCGGCGGCCTCCTCGGTGCGCGTCATGCCGTCGGCCGTGCACGCGGCCGCCGCCATGGCGAGTGCGAGGGCTCCGGCAGCGAGGCGGAGCGGTGCATGACGGCGCATGGTGGTCCTCCCTGTGTGCGGACGTCAGGTCTCGTGCGGCAGGAGCGGGGTGGCCGCGAGCGAGGCGAGCAGGGCCTCGCGTGCGGCCTGCCAGGGCTCGTGCAGGGCGCAGTGGTCGGCAGCGGCGCACGGGCCGCCACGGAGCACGCACGGTGCCGGGCTCGTGGGGCCCTCCATCTGCTCGATGAGGTCGAGCAGCGACACCTCGTCGGGCTGGACCGCCAGGCGGTAGCCGCCGGTGGGCCCGGGGGCGCTGTCGACCCAGCCGACGCGGACCAGCGGGCGCAGGACGTGGGGGAGGTACTGCGTCGTGGTCCCGAGCTCCGGCGCGAGCTCGCGCGCAGGCACGCGGTCGTCGTGGGCGTGGAGCGCCTGCACCGCCCGCAGGGCGATGTCGGTGCGCTGGTCGAGTGAGAGCTTCATGGGTCCCATAGTCCTTGAGTCAAGGACTCAAGATTAGTGCCGAAGGTCCCGACGTAGCCTCTTGGGTGACCCGCACACGACGGAGTGACGTGCCCACGCTGCTCGACCCCGCCAACGACCCCGACCTCGACCTGGACCGGGTGCCGCGCCACGTCGCCGTGATCATGGACGGCAACGGTCGGTGGGCGAACCAGCGCGGCCTGCCGCGGCGCGAGGGGCACACCGCCGGGGAGGCAGCGCTGTTCGACACGGTCGAGGGCGCGCTCGAGCTCGGGATCGAGGCGCTGACCGTCTACGCGTTCTCCACCGAGAACTGGAAGCGGCCGGTCGAGGAGGTCCGCTTCCTGATGAACTTCAACGAGTCGTTGCTCGATCGCCGGAAGGTCGAGCTCGACGAGCGGGACGTCCGGGTCCGGTTCATCGGCCGAAGGGACCGGCCGGTCCCGAAGCGGCTGGTGCGCAAGATCGAGGAGACCGAGGCGCTCACCGCCGACAACACCCGGATGACGCTGGCGGTCGCGTTCAACTACGGCGGCCAGGCCGAGCTCGCCGACGCGGCGCAGCGCGCCGCCGAGGACCTCGCGGCGGGTCGGCTCCGGGAGATCGACGAGGACGCGATCGCGGCGCGCCTGTACGAGCCGTCCCTGCCGCCGGTGGACCTGCTGATCCGCACGAGCGGCGAGCAGCGGACGAGCAACTTCCTCACGTGGCAGGCCGCCTACGCCGAACTCGTCTTCACCGAGGTGCTGTGGCCGGACTTCGACCGCCACACGCTGCGCGACTGCGTGGTGGAGTTCCAGCGTCGCGAGCGTCGCTTCGGTGATGCCGAGGACGCCGTCGAGGGCTGACGCTCAGGTCCAGGTGCGCGTGACTGCACCGAGGTCGAGGTCGTGCAGGCGGGCGCGTGCCTGTCGCACGTCCGTCAGGGTGTGCACGAGCGTGCTCCAGCGTGGGTCGCGCTGCGGCATGCGTCGGGCTTCCGGACGGGGTACCCGCACGCTTCGGGGCGGGGCGATGGCGTCGAGGCTGGCCGGTGGCATGGTTCGCTCCCGCAGGGCTGGTCATCGGAGTGTCACAAACATTTATAACTAGTGCAAGTGTGTCATGCTCTGTCCGCTCGGCCGCGGCCGGCACGGAGGGGCGGGACGTCGCGGCGGCGAAGTCCCCCACGTCCCAGCGCCTCACGCCTCGAGATCCCCGTGCGTCTCTCCCGTCGTCAGCTCCTCCGGGCCGGTGCCCTCACCAGCGCCGCCATCACCGCGCCCGGCGCCCTGGCCTTCGCGCCGGCGGTCCGGCCCGGCACGACACGGCGCCTGGTCGGTGGCCCGCAGACCGGCTTCGAGCAGACCGGCACGTGGACGACCCACGAGGACGAGCTGGCCTTCCTCCAGGAGCTGGTGGACACCGCGGTCAACCCGGTGACGATCGAGCAGGTCGGCACCACTGCGCAGGGGCGCCCACTGCACCAGCTGGCCCTGGGGCTGGGAGCCACGCCGAACGCGGTCCCGCGCACGATGCCGACCGTCATGGTCCTCGGCTCGCAGCACGGCAACGAGCCGGCTGGGCGCGAGGCCAGTCTCAAGCTCCTGCGCGACATCGCCTTCGCGGACCTCGGTGACCCGTCCAACGCCGACCTCGCTCGCATCCTGCGCGACCAGACGATCCTGGTGGTCCCGAGCGCCAACCCCGACGGCAGGGCTGCCGGCAGCCGTGCCAACAGCCGCGGGTTCGACATCAACCGCGACCACCTCGCCCTCGTCACCGAGGAGGCACGGGCCTTCGCCGACGTGATCCTGGAGTGGGAGCCGTTCATGGCGCTCGACCTGCACGAGTACGGCCCGTCGGCCCCCGTCGTGTACGACGACGACCTGCTCTACCTGTGGCCGCGCAACCTCAACGTCGACGAGGGCGTCCGCACGATGGCCCAGGAGTACTGCGAGCAGTACATCAAGGTCGACGGCGAGGCCGCCGGCTACACGGCGGACGAGTACGGGCTCTACAAGGTCGGTCCGAACGTCGCGCAGCAGCCCGTGGGCGGCACCACCAACGACCACGCGCTGCAGATGGCGGGCGGCCCCGACGAGGGCATCTGCCGCAACGCCATGGGGCTGCGACACACGCTGGGGATCCTCGTCGAGTCCCGGGTCACGGTGAACCCGCAGCAGTCGCCGGAGGAGCTCGCCCTCGACTTCGACGGTGGCAGCCTCTACGGCGACAGCCGGGCCGCGCGCGAACGCCGGGTCGCCAGCCAGCGGGTCGTGCTGGACTCGATGCTCCGGTTCCAGCTGGAGCAGGGGGAGGCCGCCAAGGCGGTCTGCGACGGGGCCCGGGGCCGCAAGGCGCGCGAGGGTGCCGAGCGGTCGGCACCTGTCTACTTCTCGGGCCAGGACGACCAGCGGCCGCTCCAGTCCAGCAGCACGACCGCTGTCGCGCCGATGGCGGGCTACCAGCTGTCGCCCGCCCAGCAGGCGGCCCCGGAGGTCGTGCGCGCACTGACGGGCCAGGGGGTCGCCGTCGACCCGAGCGGCTACGTCACGATGGCCCAGCACGCCGAGCCGCTCGTCCCGCTGCTGCTGGACGCCCGCGGCAGCCGCAGCATCACCAGCGCACAGCCGGTCGACTGATCAGCGCAGCGCTGCGGCCGCGAACGCGATCGCCGCGAGCGCGCAGTAGGCACAGCCCACGGCGACCGCCGTCGCTCGGCTGCCGACCCAGCGGCGCGCCCGGCGGCCCACGACGGACCCGACGACGGCCCAGCCGGCGTTCACGGCCGTGCTGACCAGCACGAGGACCGTGCCGAGGGCCAGCACCTGCTGCCACACGGGCCCCTGCGCGAGGTCGAGGAACGGGGGCGTGACGCTGGCGAGGAAGATCGTGATGCTCGGGTTGAGGAGGTTCACGACCAGGCCGTCGCGGAGCGGGGACCCCAGCGGGTGGTCGGGCGGCGCGGTCGGGGCCGGTGCCGGCGCGCGCAGGCGCTGGACACCCAGCCACAGGAGGTAGGCGCCACCGAGGGCGGTGATCACAGAGAGGAGACCGGGCCGCGCAGCGAGGAGCGCCCCGAGACCGGCCGCCGTCACGAGCGCCCACGCGAAGGTGCCGGCCGCCAGCCCGACCGCGGCTGCGATGCCGGCGCGGCGGCCGCGGTCCGTCGCGATCGCGAGCAGGAGCACGACGGACGGACCGGGCGTCACCGCGAGCAGGAACGACGCGACGGCGAACTGGAGGAGCGTGGTGGGGGTCGGCACCGCGCGGAGCCTATGGCGGTCGGGCCGCGGTGACGGTTCAGCCCAGCAGCGGTCCGCGGGGGCGCGGCAGGTCGCGGCCCACGATCCGGGCGAGGTTCGTCAGCGTCCCGAGCGTCAGCCCCCACACGGTGTGGTCGCCGTAGCGGATGCCCGCGAACGGACCGACCGGTCCGTGCCAGTACCGGGTCGAGGAGGCCGGGTGGAACAGGTGGGCGAGCCCGATCCACACGACCGACTCGACCTCGCCGGGTTCGGGGACGGTGCGCGGTCGGCCCCCCACGACGTGGACCGTGGTCGCGACCCGCCCGCGGCGGCCACCACGGTCGCGGAGGTCGTCGAGACGGCCGATAGCGGGTGGGAGCTCGATGCCCACCTCCTCACGCGTCTCGCGGACCGCCGTCGCCTCGAGGTCGTGGTCCCCGGGGTCGCGCTTGCCGCCCGGCAGGGCCATCTGCCCCGACCAGCGGTCACCGGGGCGGCTGGCGCGCTCGATGAAGAGCACGTCCGCGGCCCCGCCACCGAGGTCCGCGAGCACCAGGGCCGTCGCCGCCGACCACCCGCCGTCGTGACCGTCGACGTCCGGGTCGTGGGCCCGGACCGCGGCCACGACCTCGTCGAGGGTCGGGCCGGGGCTCATGTCCCGATCGGGTGCCACACGGTCTTCGCCTCGGTGAAGGCGAGCATGCGACGCGGGTCGGGCTCGGCGAACCAGTCCTCGTCGGGCGCACCGGGACGGCGGACCCGCGTGACGCTGTCGGCCGCGGCCTCCTCGTACGCCGTGGTGTCCTGGCCTGCGAACCCGGTCAGGTCGAGTGCGTCGAGGTCGCGGTGGCTGGCCAGCCGTGGGGCCAGCTCCTCCCGGTCGCCGGTGAGCAGGTTCACCACGCCGCCGGGCACGTCGGACGTGGCCAGGATCTCGGCGAGCGAGACCGCCGGGAGCGGGTGCGTGAACGAGGTGACGGCCACGACGGTGTTGCCGGTGACGATCACGGGCGCGATGACGGACACCAGGCCGAGCAGCGACGGCGTCTCGGGCGCGAACGCGGCGACGACGCCGGTCGGCTCGGGTGTGGTGAACGAGAAGTAGGGGCCGGCGACCGGGTTCTGTGACCCGTCCACCACCGTGATCTTGTCGGACCAGCCGGCGTACCAGACCAGCCGGTCGATGCTGGCGGCGACCTGCGCGGCGGCGGCGTCCTCGTCGCCGTCGCTGGCGGCCACCTCGGCGGTCAACTGGTCGGCGCGGCCCTCGAGCAGCTCGGCGACGCGGTAGAGCACCTGCCCGCGGTTGTAGGCCGTGGCACCGGCCCAGCCCGGCTGGGCCTTGCGTGCGGCCTCGACGGCGTCACGGGCGTCCTTGCGGGACGCCATCGCGGCCTGGGCGAGGAAGGTGCCGTCACGGGCCGTGACCTCGTAGGAACGACCCGACTCGGACCGGGGGAACTTCCCCCCGATGAACAGCTTGGGGGTGCGGCGGACGGTGACGCGGGAACTCATGGTTGGGCCTGTCAGACGTCGAGGTAGGCGGCGAGCCCGTGGCGGCCGCCCTCGCGGCCGATCCCGGACTCCTTGAAGCCACCGAACGCGGCGGTCGGGTCGAAGCGGTTGAACGTGTTGGCCCAGACGACGCCGGCCTGCAGCTGCTGTGCCATCCAGAACGTGCGGCTGCCCTTCTCGGTCCAGACGCCGGCCGACAGCCCGTAGCGGGTGTCGTTGGCCTTGGTCACGGCCTCCTCGGGGGTGCGGAACGTGAGCACGCTCAGCACCGGGCCGAAGATCTCCTCGCGTGCCACGGGGTTCGCCGGCTCCACGTTGGTCATCACGGTCGGCGCGAACCAGTTGCCGCCGTTGGCCGGCAGCTCGCAGGGGGCCTGCCACAGCTCGGCACCGGCCTGCACGCCCCGGTCGACGATGGCCTCGATGCGCTCGAGCTGCTCGGGCGAGTTGATGGCGCCGAGGTCGGTGTTCTTGTCCAGCGGGTCGCCGACGCGCAGGGTGCCGAGGCGGTCCTTCAGCTTGTCCAGGACGAGGTCGGCGACGGACTCCTGGACGAGCAGGCGCGAGCCGGCGCAGCAGACGTGGCCCTGGTTGAAGAAGATGCCGTCGACGATGCCCTCGACCGCCTGGTCGAGCGCGGCGTCCTCGAAGACGATGTTCGCGGCCTTGCCGCCCAGCTCCAGCGTCAGCCGACGTCCGGTGCCGGCAAGACGCCGCTGGATCTCCTTGCCGACCGCGGTCGAGCCGGTGAACGCGACCTTGTCGAGGTCGTCGTGGCCGACCAGCGCCGCCCCGGTGTCGCCGGCGCCGGTGACGATGTTCACCACGCCCGGCGGCAGGTCGGCCTGCTGGCAGATCGTCGCGAAGGCGAGCGCCGTCAGCGGTGTCGTCTCGGCGGGCTTCAGCACGACCGTGTTCCCGCAGGCGAGCGCCGGCGCGATCTTCCACGCGAGCATCAGCAGCGGGAAGTTCCACGGGATGACCTGCCCGGCGACGCCGAGCGGCTGCGGGTCGGGGCCGTACCCGGCGTGGTGGAGCTTGTCCGCCCAGCCGGCATGGTGGAAGAAGTGCGCGGCCACCGTGGGGACGTCCACGTCACGCGACTCGCGGATCGGCTTGCCGTTGTCGATCGACTCGAGGACGGCCAGCTCACGGGCGCGGTCCTGCACCAGGCGTGCGATCCGGTAGAGGTACTTCGCGCGTTCGCTGCCGGGCATCGCGGCCCAGGCCGTCTGTGCGTCGCGCGCGGCGCGGACGGCGCGGTCCACGTCGTCGGCGCTGGCCACGGCGACCTCGGCCAGCGCGGCACCGGTGGACGGGTCGCGGGTGGTGAGGCTCGCGTCGCTCGTGGCGTCGGTGAAGTCACCGCCGATGAACAGGCCGTAGCTGTCGGCGATCGACACGACGTCCCGTGCCTGGGGCGCGGGTGCGTACTCCCAGGTCGGGGTGACGAGGTCGGGGACGGTGGTGGACACGATGGGCTCCGATGGAGGCAGGTCGAACCTACTGGGCAGGGGCTGCGCGGCGGTCCGCGCCGACGGGGCGGCGACGACGGTCGCGCCACGAGCGCTGGGCGTCGACGACCTGGGTGACGGCGAGGAGGGGGAGGAAGCCGACCACCAGCAGGTGGTCGGCGACGGCGGGGTCCAGCACGAGCCCGGCACCGACGAGTGCGATCGTCGAGATGGTCGCGCCGAGTGCGAACAGCCACTGCCCGGATCGCGCGGACACACGCTGCAGACAGGCCCACAGCCACCAGCCCGCGAGCGCACCGACCGGGAACAGCAGCGGCACCGCGAGCGGCCCGAACTGCAGCCCGGGGGCGTAGGCGTCGGTGTCGACGAACGCGAGGTCGCTGGTGACCAGCAGCAGGAGGAACGTGCCCGCGAGCCAGGCGTGCGACAGCCACAGCCAGCGGGGCGGACGGAGCTCGACGACCTGGCCGACGGCGAACGGGGCGAGTGCGACGGCGGCCCAGAACAGGGACATGCGCAGGGTCATGGCGACGTCGAGGGCGGCGCCGTGGAGGGCAGGGGCGACCCAGCCGACGAGGAGCAGGCCGACCACGGCCAGCGGCAGCCCGGCGGCCGGGGTGCGGGCCCAGCGGCGGTGCCGCGGCCCGCGTCGCGCGAGGTGGACCAGCGCGACGGCAGCGACGAGCCCGGCGACGACCCACGTGATCGTCGTCGCCGCGCCGTGCGGCCCCTCGAGGGCCGTCGCCACCTGTGCCATCACGCGACGGGGATGTCGTCGCCGGCGGTGTAGGCGCCCGTGGTCTGGGTGCGACGCTGCCGCAGGAGGTCGTCGAGCAGGCTCGAGGCACCGAAGCGGTACAGCTCGGGCGTCAGCCACTCGGGTCCGGCGACCTCGTTGACGAGGACGAGGTACCGGATCGCGTCCTTCGCGGCGCGGATGCCGCCGGCGGCCTTCACGCCCCGGCGCTCGCCGGTCACGGCGTGGAAGTCGCGCACGGCCTGCAGCATGATCGTGGTGACCGGGCGGGTCGCCGCGGGCGACACCTTGCCGGTCGAGGTCTTGATCACGTCGCCGCCGGCGAGCAGCGCCAGCCACGAGGCGCGGCGGACGTTGTCGTAGGTCGCGAGCTCGCCGGTCTCGAGGATCACCTTGAGGTGGGCGTCGTGGTCGTGGCAGAGGTCCGCGATCGTGCGCACCTCCTCGAACACGTGGCCCCAGCGGCCGGCGAGGAACGCACCGCGGTCGATGACCATGTCGATCTCGCGGGCCCCTGCGTCGAGGGCCATGCGGGTGTCCGCGAGCTTGACGTCCAGCGACGAGCGGCCGGACGGGAACGCGGTCGCGACCGAGGCGACGGCGACCCCGCTGTCACCGAGCGCGGCGACGGCCGTCTCGACCAGGTCGGGGTAGACGCAGACGGCGGCGACGCGGGGCGCGTCGGGCTGGGCCGGGTCCGGGTGCATGGCCTTCGCGCACAGCGAGCGGACCTTGCCGGGCGTGTCCTGGCCCTCGAGCGTCGTCAGGTCGACCATCGAGATCGCGGCGTCGATCGCGCGCAGCTTGCTGTCCTTCTTGATCGAGCGGGTCGCCAGCTTGGCGACACGGTGCTCGAGGCCGACGGCGTCGACAGGAGGCAGGCCGGTGAGGAACCGCCGCAGCAGCACCTCGGAGTCGGCCGCCTCGGCGACCGAGGGGAGGTCGCCGGGGAGCGTCAGTGACATGCGATCGGTCCTGCGTCGACAGCGGGGCAGCAGACCAGCGTAGGGCGGCACCGCGCGCGGCGCGTCACAGGTGGTGTCACAGTCCGCGCAGTGCGCCCCCGTCGACGGCCCAGGCTGCGCCGGTGACGTAGCTCGCGGCGGGGGAGAGGAGGAACGCGGCGACGCGGGCGAGCTCCTCGGGCTCGCCCAGTCGGCGCAGGGGGATGCGGGCGGCCGCGTCGGCGCGGATCTGGGCCCGGGTGGCACCACTGGACATGGCCCAGTCGTCCTCCAGTTGCCGCAGTCGCGCCGTGTCGTAGCGGCCGGGCAGCACGACGTTGACCCGGATCCCGCGGGGGCCGAGCTCGTCGGCGAGCGACTTGCAGTACCCCCAGACCGCCGGGCGGGTGATGTTCGACGACGCCAGGCCCGCGATCGGCTGCTGCGACGAGGTCGACGTCAGGACCGCGATGGCACCCCCGGGGCCCATCGACCGGGCGACCTCCCGCACGACGCGGACCGGAGCGCGCAGCGAGACGTCGACGGCGGTGGCCAGGGCGTCGTCCCCGAGGTCGACGGCTGCGCCCGACGGGGGACCGCCGTGCGAGACGAACAGTCCGTGGACGTCGCCGTGCGCGGCCGTCGCCTGCTCGACGATGCGGCGCGGTGCGTCGTCGTCGGTGAGGTCGGCCACGACCACGCGCACGTCCTCCCCGAGGCGTGCCGCCGCTGTCAGCGTGCGGCCCTCGTCGCGGGCCACGATCGTGACCCGGGCGCCCTCGGCGACCAGCACCTCGGCCACGGCGAACCCGAGCCCACTGCTGGCACCGGTGACCACGACGTGGCGGTCGGTGAGTCCGAGGTCCATGCGCAGTCCGTCCGTCGGTGGCGCCGAGGTGGGGCGCAGGCTGCCACGTCGCTAGCCTCGGCGTCGTCCGCCAGATCCCCACCAGCCCCGGAGGACGTCCGATGAGCGACGCCCCTGCACCTTCCGTGACCGTCGAGCTCGCCACGATCGTGGAGCTCTGCAAGCGACGCGGCATCATCTTCCCGACCGCCGAGATCTACGGCGGTGTGCGCTCGACGTGGGACTACGGCCCCCTCGGCGTCGAGCTCAAGGAGAACGTCAAGAAGCAGTGGTGGCGCCACATGGTGCAGCTGCGCGACGACGT
>JBFKQZ010000042.1:0-16192 GCA_041627475.1 Nitriliruptoraceae bacterium
ACGGCGTCGGCGTGGTCGTAGGCCCAGTGGCGTGCCAGCGTCCAGACGAAGTCGCCCGGCGGCCGTTCGCACAGCACTGCGTGGCGGTACTGGTCCGGCGTGCGGCCGAGGCCGAGCGCGTCGATCCGCGAGCGGGCGTCGTCGGCGTCGCGGTCGACCAGCAACGAGTACAGCACGTCGGCGTGGTTGACCTCGTCCTGGGCGATCGTCGAGAACGCCAGGTCGGACTCGAGCGACGGCGCGACGCCGGTCCAGTGCTGGGCGCGGTGGCCGCTGACGAGCTCGTCGTCGGCGATCGTCAGCACGAGGCGCGCCAGTGGTGTGGTCAGGTCCGGCAGCAGGTCCGCGGACCAGCTCGGTGCGATGTCCGTGGTCATGCTCACGCTCCTCCCGCTGACCGAGCCGCGCCTGACTGGGCGACGCCGCCGGCGCGACCGGGCACGGGGCGACGGCGCAGCTCGCCGCGGCCGCGGGCCTCGGCCTTCTGGCGGGCCTTCTCGCGCTTCGGCCCGAACGGCGTGAAGCCGTGGTTCTGCCGGTAGGTCATGTCGATCTCGTGCTCGAGCAGCGACGCGTCCGGGACGAGGTGGACGCACTCGGACGGGACGAGCGCGTACTCGACGCCCTCCTCGTGCCGGAAGTGGGTCTCGCGCACCAGCACCATCGCGGCGTCGAGGTCGGGAGCGTGGACCTGGCCGACGTGGGTCAGGTCGTCCCCGTGCTTGCGGCGGCCGAACACCTCGAAGCGCGCCATCACAGACCCGCCGTGACACGCGTCTCGGCGTCGAGCTCGGCGAGTGCCTCCTCGGGGACGCCCTCGGGGGCGTCGCCGGTGATGACGTCGTGCAGCCACTGGTGGTGGTCCCACATCGCCTTGCGGGCGAAGAGGCGGCGCTTCGTCGCCTCGGTGCCCTCACCCTTCACGATCGCCATGAGGCGGTCCCAGTCGGGCTCGGTGTAGTGCCAGAGGCCCTCGTCCTCGTCCCAGCGCAGGTTCGGGTCGGGGGTCTCGACGCCCATGTCCCAGAGCTTGGGGACGTAGGTCGACATCCACTGCTGGCGGTTCTCCTCGTTGGACGTCGACTTGATCCCCCAGTGCACGCCGGGGTCGTCCTCTGCAGGGATGTCGTTGCCGAAGAAGTGCATGATCGGCTCCCACCAGCGGTTCACACCCTCCTGGAGCATCTCGAACTGCTCGTCGGTGCCGCCGGCCAGCGCCAGCATGACGTCCTCGCCGTGGCGGTAGTGCAGGGACTCCTCGGCCACCACCCGCTTCATCACGCGGACGTAGGGGCCGTAGCTGGTGTTGAGCAGCGCCTTCTGCGTCACGATGGCCGCGCCGTCGACGAGGAACCCGATGCAGGCGACGTCCGCCCACGTGAAGGTGGGGTAGTGGAAGACGTTGTGGAACGACGTGCGGCCGTTGACCAGGTCGTCGTACATCGCGCGGCGCGACTTCCCCAACGACTCGGCGACCCGGTAGATGAGGTGGCCGTGCCCGACCTCGTCCTGGACCTTCGCGGCCAGCGAGCGCTTGCGCTTGAGCGTCGGGGCGCGGGCGATCCACTCCCGCTCGGGCAGGGCGCCCATGAGCTCCGAGTTCGCGTGCATCTCGATGAAGCGCAGGTTGCGGTACCGGTACTCGTCCGGCATCCAGTCGTGCGGTTCGACCAGGTTCCCCTCGCGGATCGAGGCGAGGAACTCCTCGGTGCGGACGGGGTCGTCGTTGAAGGCAGGTGGCATCGGCGGCTCCGGCGGGGTCGACGGTTGTGATGCTAACTACTCACGGACGCTCGTCAAGTGTCACACGTTGACCGACGGTCCACCGCGCGCCCACCGGCCGGCACGGTGCGGTCAGCCGTCGTGGAGCGCGGTCGACGTCGGCAGCGCCGGCCGAGCGCCGTCCGGGTCGTTCGCGGCGTAGAGGTCGCTCCACGCCTCCCACGCCGGTGCCTCCAGCTGCGTGTACAGCTCGGCGAAGAGCTCGACCGCCTCGTGGCCCAACCAGTCCGGCGGCACGAGGTCCTCCGGGAGTCCCGGGTCGAGGAACAGCGTCCGGCGCCACTCGTGCACCAGCTCCACCCGTCGGGCCAGCAGGCGCAGGGGGAGGTCGTCGTCCAGGGCGGCGTCGAGCCACGGCGAGAAGCGCTGCAGGAACTCTGCGTGGAGCTCGCCGAGGGCGGGCAGGTCGTAGGCCCTGGCCGCCAACGCGGCGTCGTCGCCGTCGTAGGCGGCGACGAACGTGTCGACCGACCCGTGGGCCCCGTGCTTCTCCAGGGCGGCGGCCAGCCCGTCGCGGTCCCACGGGCAGCAGTACGACGAGGTCCCGAGCGAGCCGTACCCCAGCCAGCCGAGCTCGCGACGCAGGGCGTCGCGTGCGGCGCGGTGCTCCTCCTCGAAGGTCCAGGTCAACAGACGCCAGCGGCCGTCCCATCGGGGTGGCGAGCGCCGGTAGATCCGGTCCGCGGCCTCGTCGAGCCGGTCGCGACCCCGTTCGGTCAGGACGTAGCTGGACTGGCGACCGTGCCGCTCGGCGGTGACGAGGTCCTGCTGCGTCAGCCGTCGGAGCGACTGCCGGGTCGTCGCCGGTGCGACCCCCAGCTCGTCCATCAACCCGGCGACCGCACCGAGCCACGCGGTGCCACCGGTCGGTCGCACGACGTCGCCGAAGACCGTCAGCAGGGCGGCGCGTGCGCTGCCGTCCAGCACGGTCGGCTCCTCGTGTCGGCGTCGACGGACGCCCGCAATGCTGCCCGATCACGACCGGTCGCACGAGCCGATGCCCGATCGGGAGACGTCCCCACGGCTGAGATGCTGCGAACGGGACACGTGTCGGGCAGAGTGGAAGCACAGCCGACGATGCCCGAGGTGAGCAATGCAGGACCGGACGATCGCGACGTTGGAGGAGCTGCTGGCGATGGACGACGAGATCGGTGTCATCACCGTCTCGGTCGGTTTCGCGCCGTCCAGCTACGCCGACGGGCCCACCGGGCCCGAGACCGTCCGCGCCCAGCTGCGCAAGCTCGGGGCCGGGCATGACGCCGAGGAGGCCATCGCCGCCCGGATCGACGAGCTCTCGCACCGCATCGACGGCCTGCTCGATCCCCGTGGTGAGGGCCGGGGCCGCTACCTCGCGTTCGCCGTGGATGGCGACGAGGTCGTCGAGCACCGCCTCCAGGTGGCCCTGCCCGCGGCGGCCGAGCTCGACGACGGGCCGACGCTGCGCCACCTCCTCGAGGCCTTCGACGAGCACGAGCCCGCCGCGGCGCTGCTCCTGCACGCCAACGAGGCGACGCTGCTGCGCATCGGCTGGAACGGGCACGAGCAGCTGCAGGAGTGGGAGTCCCGGGTCGGCGAGATCGTGCTCGGAGACGACAACCGCGGGCCCGGCCCATCGGGCCAGGCCGGTGCCGGCAACCCCGTCAACCCCGGCGGCGTCAGCCACCGCGACCAGCAGCAGGAGCGCGTCCGCGAGAACCAGGACCGCTTCCTGCGCGACGTCGCCGGCGACGTCCGCACGGCCCTCGAGGGCGCGGGCCTGCCGCGCCTGGTCCTCGTCGGTCCGGCCCACGAGCGCAACGTGGTCCGCGACGCGATCGGGACCGGCACGAACCTGCGCGTGCTCGACGTCGACCGCGTCGCGTCCGGCGACCTCCGCGACACGCTCGACGAGGTCGAGGCCGCGCTCTCGGAGGAGCACGCGGCCCACGAGGAGGAGCTGGTCGTCACGGCCCGCGACCGCGCGCGGGCCGGCGGCCGCGGCGCGCTCGGCGCCGGTGACGTCACCCGCGCCCTCGTCGAGGGACGGGTGGACCACCTGCTGCTGTCGCCGGACGTCGAGCTGCGTGGCTGGATCACCGAGGACGGCCACCTGCTGCTCGATCAGGACGACCCGCGCATCGACGACGCGACCCCGGAGCCCCGGTTCGTGCACCGCATGATCGAGCGGACGCTCGACACCGACGGCCGGATCACCCCTGTCGATGGTGCTGCCGCGGAGGCGCTCGACGAGCTCGGAGGCGTCGCGGCGCTCCTGCGCTGGTGACCCGCCGTGGGGACGTGACCACGTTCCCCTGTCGCAGACGGGCCGTCCATGGCACCATGGGCGGTCCGCGCACGTGAGCCAGTGGGGAGGCAGCCGTGCAACAGCAACTCTTCGACCCGTGGGAGGTCGAGCGCGAGCAGGACCAGTCGCGCCGCCGCCACCGGATCACTGCAGCCCAGGCCGAGCAGCTCGTGCTCGACCTCGTCGTGCGTGCCGGTGGCTCGATGCCCGGTGACCGCCTGCTGCGGGCCGGCCTGGACGCCGGGCTCGACAGCGAGGCCGTGAGCCACGCCGTCCACGTGCTGCAGCGCACGCACCGGGTGACGTCCGACGGCTCGGTCATCAGCCTGGCGGCCTGACCAGCACCTGCCGGTCGGGCAGGTCGGTCGCCGTAGCATCGGCGGTCGACCCGGAGGTGTCCCGTGCGACGTGTGCTGCTCGGCGTGGCCGTGCTCGCGGTCGCGTTGGCCGGTTGCGAGGACGGCAACGAGGTCGTCACGCCGGTCGACGCAATCCAGCCCGAGAGCCGCGACGACGGGATCCAGGCCACCGGCATCCTCGACGGGGCCCGTGTCGCCATCTCGCGGGGACGACCGACCGTCGTCGTCGGCGACTGTGACGCCAACGACGGGCTGGACGAGGACCTGTGCATCCTGTCGCGGACCATCGACGGGCGCAGCATCAACCTCGTCATCGAGAACCCGGCGGTCCTCGTGCCGGGCGAGACGGTCCAGGCCGGGATCGACTGCGTCGCCAACTGCGACGCGGTGACCGAGGGCGCCGTCGTGGAGCTGCGCATCGACGGCGAGGTCCGGCCGGTGGAGCGGGGCACGTTGACCGTCCGGGAGGCCGGCCCGCGCTGGATCGCGGACTTCGACTTCGTGCTGTCGTTCGGCGACGAGCTGTCGGGCACGTTCGACGTCGCCCCCACCCCGGTCGGGGGCTGAGGAGGTCGCGAAGGGCCGTCAGCCGCCCTGCAGGAACTGCATCAGCCGCCGGCCGACGCCGCCGGTCGTGTCGGCCTCGCGGACTGCCGCACCGAGCCGGGTGAGCGGCTCGTCGGGCTCGACGATGTCCCCGGGGGGCGAGCCGACCGCCAGCACCACGAGCGGGTCCGCGGCGCGGTTGTCGATCCCGTGCGTGACACCGGCCGGGACCAACAGCGAGGCGAGGGGGTCGAGCCCCGCGTCGCCCTGCTCCGTCACGAACCAGGCCCGGCCCGCGAGGACCGTGTAGGTGACGTCGGTCGCCTCGTAGCGCAGCACCTCCGTGGCCTGCTGGGGCTCGATGCACCACAGGTCCTGCTGGAGCGCCTCGGTGCGGAAGACGCGGACGCGCCGTGCGGCATCGACCGAGAAGTCGACCCAGTCGCGGAGGTCGACCGGCAGGACCTCGCCGCTCTCCTCCGCGGCGGGGAGGTCGTCGTCGAGGGGCGTGGGCTGTTCGTCGTCCATGCGCTGGACGCTAGCGCCCGGGCCGTGGCCGCCCGGCCTCGGTAGGTTCGTCCGCCGATCCCGACCGTTCGACCCGTTCTCGAGGTGCACTCGTGCAGATCCAGGCAGCGACCGACCCACTGGCCCCCAGCGACGGCTCGCTGGTCGTCGTGGGCGCCACCAGCAGTGAGGACGGCCCGGTCGTGCACGGCGCGACCGACGCGCTCGGTCTCGACCTGGCGGCCGCACTGGCCACGGTCGAGTTCGACGGCAGCAGCGGCAGCACCGCGCGCGTGCCGCTGCCCGGTGGGGGCTCGGTGCTCGTCGTCGGCTGCGGCGACGAGCTCACCCGCGCCGCCGTCCGCGACCTCGGTGCAGCCGCGAGCCGTGCCTGCGCGAAGCGTGGAGAGGTCGACGTCGTCCTCGGTGGCGCCGACGACACCGCGGTGTTCTCCCAGGCGGTGGCCGAGGGGCTCGTCCTCGGCGCGTACCGGTTCACCGACCACCGCAGCGACGCAGAGACCCATCAGCTGGAGGAGGTGCGCGTCCACGGGGACGTGGACGCCGACGCCCTCGCGGTCGGCGCCGCCATGGGTGAGGCCCAGGCACTCGTGCGTGACCTCGTGAACACCGCGCCCAACCACAAGCGGCCGCCGGACCTGGCCGGCCGCGCCGTCGAGCTGGTCGAGGGGACCGGCATCACCGCCAACGTGCTGGACGGCGACGCGCTGCGCGCCGGCGGGTACGGCGGCCTCCTCGCCGTCGGGCAGGGCTCGTCCGTCGACCCCCAGCTGGTGGAACTCGTCTACGACCCGGCCGGCGCGACGGGTGACCACATCGCCCTGGTCGGCAAGGGGATCACGTTCGACACCGGCGGCATCTCGCTCAAGCCCTCGTCGTCGATGGAGACGATGAAGATGGACATGGGCGGCGCCGCGACGGTGCTGGCCACGATCCTCACTGCCGCCCGTCTCGAGCTGCCCGTGCGGCTCACCGCCCTGCTGTGCCTGGCCGAGAACATGCCGTCGGGCACCGCCCAGCGCGTGTCCGACGTCTACACGGCACGTGGTGGCACGACCGTCGAGGTGATGAACACCGACGCCGAGGGGCGCCTCGTCATGGCCGACGGGATCGTGCACGCCGGGGAGCTCGGCGCCGACGTCATCGTCGACGTCGCCACGCTGACGGGCGCCGCGGTGGTGGCACTGGGGGACAAGTTCTCGGTGCTGATGAGCGACGACGACGACCTCGCTGCGGCGCTGCTCGCGGCGGGCGAGGCCGCGGACGAGCCGCTGTGGCAGCTGCCCACCGCGACCGCGCAGTACCGCGAGCTGCTCGAGTCGAACGTCGCCGACATCAAGAACGTCGGTGGGCGCAAGGCCGGGACGATCACGGCAGGGCTCTTCCTGCACAACTTCGTCCCCGACGAGGTCCGCTGGGCCCACCTCGACATCGCCGGGTCTGCCTGGACCGACACCGACAACGGCATCCTCAGCAAGGGCGCGACCGGTGCACCGGCCCGCGCCCTGTTGACCTGGCTGCGCTCGCTGGGCTGACACCCGCAGGCTGCGCGCCGACCCGGCGCGCAGCGCGGTCAGGCGTCGGCGTGGGCGTGGGCCAGCTTCTCGACCTTCGCGGCGAAGCGCTGGCGGTCGACGAGCACCCGGCGGTGACGCACCTTGGCCACGATGTCGTCGCCGTCGCGCACGAGCACGACGAACTCGAGTCGTGAGCCGTGGTGGCCGCGCAGCGTCGCGCAGGCCGTCACGTCGGTGCCGACGGCGACGGGGGCGAGGTGCTCGATCTCCGACCACGAACCGACCGACGTCTGTCCCTCGGGCAGGTCGTCGCAGATCGCCGCCACGCAGGCCTGCTCGGCCAGGCCGAGGATCGTGGGCGTGCCGAGCACGTCCACGTCGCCGCTGCCGGTCGAGGACGCCGTGTGGCAGTCCTCCACGTGCAGGGCACGCGTCTCGCTGAGCCCCGGGTCGCACGCGCCCATGGCTGCCTCTCTCGTCGTCGCGCCGGTGTCCTCTGTCCTGTCGGCACCGGAACACGTCGGTCGAGTGTACTGCCGTGCAGCCGGTGCACCCCGTTCGCCCGGGCCCTTCGGTGGTGGCACGATTGGGGCCCGCCCCTCCCAGCCCGAAGGTCCTCCCACGTGACCGCCACGCTCGACGCGCCTGCCGCCATCACCGCCCTGATCCTGCTCGAGCTGGGTGTCGGTGGTCTCGTCCTGACCTGGGTGGCACCGACCTGGGGTGCTGTCCGCCACGGCTACGAGCTGCTGCTGGGCAGCACGGTCCTGCTGAGCATCTGGGGCGCCCGCGCGGCGCTCGGGACGCCGCTGCAGCTGCTGCGCGAGGCGGACGACGCGACCGACGCCATGATCGCCTCGGCCGACCAGCTCGAGACCGTGCTGCTCGTCTGCCTCGGTCTGGGCGTGCTCTCGCTCGTCGCGCTGGCGTTCAAGTTCGAGCTGCCCGCCCGTGTCCTGGGCATCGTGTCGGCACTGGCCGGGCTGTACGCGTTCCTGCCGCTGGCCCAGCTCCAGGAGGCACTCAACGGCGGGACCGTCTGGCTCGGCGTGCTCGAGCTGGTGCTCGGCGCGACACTGCTCGGCGGCATCTGGACCGGCATGATCCTCGGCCACTGGTACCTCGTGGAGCGCAAGCTCTCGAACCGTTACATGCAGTGGATCGCGTGGATGAACGTCGGCGCCGTCGTCGCTGGCCTCGTCGCCATCCTGCTGTCGCTGCAGAACCCGGCGCCCGTCTTCGGGCAGTTCAGCCCGCTGCTGTCGATCGGCAACATGACGCTGACGCTGGGTCTGGGCACGCTCGCGCTGGTCGCGCTGATCGCCGGCTTCAACGTCAAGCTCGCCAACGAGGGCGGCCGCTCGATCCAGGCGAGCACCGGCATGTTCTACCTCGCCGTGATCCTCGCCCCGGCCGCCGAGTTCGCCGCGAAGGTCCGCTTCTTCTAGGGCTGGCGGACGTCAGTCGTCGAGGCGCCGGGCGAGGACGAGGCCGTCGTCCACGGGGAGGATGGTCGCGTCGACCGACTCGGACTCGCTGAGGCGCTCCAGCACGCTGGGCTCGGTGTCGCCGACGAGCCCGCGGACGACCGAGCGGGCGCCCTCCTGGAGGGTGCCGCGCAGCGCGATGATCCCGCCGGGACGCGCCAGGCGCAGGGCGTGGTCGAGGTGGTCGGGGTCGACCGAGGTCTGCAGCAGGACGAGGTCGTAGGCGCCGTCGGCGAGTCGCGGCAGGACCGCGGCGGGATCGCCCTCGATCGCGCGCACGCGGCCCGTGACGCCCGCCTCCGCGTACGCCTGTGCTGCCAGCCCGTGCCGGTGGGCGTCGGGCTCCACCGACGTCAGGACGCCGCGCTCGGTCAGGCCCTCGAGCAGCCACAGCCCGGAGATGCCGGCGGTGGAGCCGACCTCGACCGCCGTCGCGGCGTCGATGCTCCGCGCGGCCCAGGCCAGCAGTGCCCCGACCTCGGGCGAGGGGACCTCGTCCGCAGGGCCGGAGCGGGTGCGTGCGGCCAGCAGGGCGTCGTCCTCGGGCGCGAGCAGGCGGCGGGCCTCGGTGCGCGCAGCGGCGTCGTCCACGGGCAAGACTCACTGTGTCGGGTGCCGTGGACCCTACTGCGTGACCTGGCGGAACCGGGGCGTCGGGAACCGCGTCCAAGTCGGTGCGACGCCCCTGTCGAACGTCCAACACCCCGGATCGACCTGTGGTCCGAACACGGAACAGACCGCGCCCCTGCCGCGTTGCACGGGGACCCGGTCACCTCCAACGGACCGGAGCCGACGTGAGCACCAACCAGCACCAGCGCACCGCGAGTCCGACGACCGCGGCCGAGACCCCTGCCCCGGACCGGGCGGCCGAGCTGGCGGCGCGCTACGACGACCCGGACCCCGTCCCGACCTGGGACGAGGTGGCGACCGAGTACGGCCCGCGGGTCTACGCGATGGCCTACCACCTGACCGGGGACCGCCACGCCGCCGAGGACCTGGCCCAGGACGTCTTCGTCCGGGTCTACCGCAACCTCGACAAGTACACGCCGGGCACCTTCGACGGCTGGCTCTACCGGGTCACCAAGAACCTGTTCCTCGACGGCATCCGTCGTCGGCGGAAGTTCCGCATGGTGCCGCTGCCCGACGACGACTGGCACGGCTCGATGGAGGACGGCCCCAACCCCGAGGAGATCGTCGACCGCCACGGCATCGACGGCCCGATCGAGCGGGCCATCACCGAGCTGCCCAAGACGTTCCGCACCGCGGTCGTCCTGTGCGACGTGCAGGGGCTGACCTACGAGGAGATCGCCGAGGCCACCGGCTGGCCCATGGGTACGGTCCGTTCGCGCATCCACCGTGGCCGCAGGATGCTCCGCGACGCGCTGACGGAGGGCTGACGTGGCCGGGGCGTTCGGGCACGAGGGGGACCGCCTGTCGGCGTTCCTGGATGACGAGCTCGGCGAACGCGGCGCGCTGGAGGTCACGCGCCACCTCCAGCGCTGCGAGGAGTGCCGGGACGAGCTCGAGGAGCTGCGCAGGACGCGCAGCGCACTGCGCGCGTTGCCCCCGGTCACGCCCTCGCTGTCCTGGATGGTCGAGACGGCCGTCCTCGTGCCCGCCGACGAGGGGCCGCGGTCGTTCGCCCTCGCAGCGGCGCTCCTCGCAGCGGTGGCCGCGCTCCTGGTGGGCGCGTTCGTGCTGGGGGCGGAGCGCGGCACGGTCCGACCGCCCGTGGACCAGATGGTCGTCGACCACGTCCGCTCGGTCGACGGCGGCCCCGTCGTGACCCCGGTCCAGCTCGACGGCGGGGACGAGTGATGTCCGTCGTCCACGCACCGCGACGGCGGGTCGCAGCCGTCGCCACCGCCGCACTGCTCGTGACGGCCGGTTCCGGTGCGCCGGCAGGGGCGGCCGAGGCCAGCAGTCCGGCGCCGCTGGGCTCCGGTGACGCGCGCGCCCTGCTGACTGCTGCGGCCGAGGCGCTCGCCCACCCGCACGTCGGGCGGGTCTCGGTGGTCAGCTTCACCGCGGACGGGCCGCGCGTCGCCGACCTCGAGGTGCGCGTCGACGCCATGGGTGCGACCGAGCTGCGCCGCCCCACCCGGTGGCTGCTCGGCGGCAGGGACGGTGCGGCGTGGCTGCGCACGAGCGACGGTGCCCGCAGCGCCACGCCCTCCGCCGTCGGGGCGCGCCTCGACGTCGACGTCGTGCTCGAGCGGTGGGAGGCCCGGGTCGGCCCGCCGCGCGGCCTCGACACCGGTCCCGCGACGCCCGTCCACCTCGTCCGTCGCGCCGGTACGCCCATCGAGGAGGTCGTCTACGTCGACGAGGCGACCCAGCTGCCGGTCCGCCGCGAGACGCGGGGCGTGGACGGCGAGGTCCTGCGCGTCGTCGCCTACACGTCGGTGACGATGGTGGAGCTCGGTGCCCCGGCCGCGGTCGCGGCGCCGACCGATGCGGCGACCGCTGCGGTGGACGTCGGCGGCTTCGCGGCAGACGGCTACGAGGTCCCCCGCTCGCTCGGGGCCGGTTTCACGCTGCTCGGTGCCGAGCACGGTGACGGCATGGCGGTCGCTCGCTACGGCGACGGGCTGTCGGTGCTGTCGGTCTACCAGCAGCACGGCCGGCTCGACACGGGCGGTCTCGACGACGCGACCGTGCGCGAGGTGGCCGGGCGCGACGTCTTCACCTGGCCCGGCAGCGAGCCCCTGCGGCTGGTCTGGACCGGCGGCGACCGCACCTGGACGGTCGTCTCCGACGCGCCGCTCGCCGTCATCGAGGACGCCGTGGCCTCGCTGCCCGGCGACCACGTCGGGCACGATGTGCCCTCCAGGATCTCCCGTGGACTCGCGCGTGCGTGGCAGTGGCTGCGCGGCCTCGTCCCCACGACCTGACCTCCCGCCCCGAACAGCAAGGAACCCCGTGCAACGCGACACCGAGGAGTGGCGCCGGCCGTGGACCGTCGACGACGGCGTCGACGCGACGTCCGCGACCGATGCGCCACGGCGCGTGCGTCGGGTCGTCCGGCCCACGCCGAGCTCGCTGCGCCCGGGAGCGTCGACCGCCCCGACGGGCCGCACCGAGGCGCGCACGGCCGAGGCGCGCATCGAGGGAGCGCGCACCGACGAGGCACGAACGGCGGCACCACCCGCGGCGACCGAACGCGTCGGGGCACCGGTGCGCACGGTGTCGGTCCGCCCCGACGAGCCGCTGCCGCCCGAGGACGTGGACGCCACCCCGCCGTCCCCGACGACTCCGCCACCCTCGACGGGGGACGACCGCCCCCGCCGCCGGTGGCGGGGCGCGCTGGCGATCGCGCTCGTCGCGGCCCTGCTCGGTGGCGTCGCCGGCGCCGGTGCCACCCTCGTGGCCGTGGACCGGCTGGACCTCCTCGCGACCGACACCGACGCGACCCCGGGGCGCGCCGCCGAGCAGGACCCCGTCCGCTCGCCCGTCGTCGAGACCGTGCCGCCGTCGGAGGGCGGGACCATCGTCGCGGCCGTCGCCGCCGCGGTGCTCCCGTCGGTCGTCCGCATCGACGTGCTCGCCGAGCGTGACGACCCCGACCTCGGCACGGTGAACGTGCAGGCCGGCGTCGGCTCCGGCGTCATCTACCGCTCCGACGGCTACCTCCTGACCAACAACCACGTGGTCGAGGACGCCGACGCGCTCGAGGTGCAGTTCTCCGACGGCACCAGCGCGCCCGCGGAGATCGTCGGCACCGACCGCCTGACCGACCTCGCCGTCCTGCGCGTGGACCGCGACGGCCTGCCCGCGATCAACCTCCGCCAGGACCAGCCGCTGCGGGTCGGTGAGACCGCGGTCGCGATCGGCAGCCCGTTCGGGCTTGACGCCTCCGTCACGGCCGGCGTCGTCTCGGCACTCAACCGCGACCTGGAGGTCCCCGGTGACGAGGGCGGCGCCTTCGTCATCCCGGCACTGATCCAGACGGACGCCGCGATCAACCCGGGCAACTCCGGGGGCGCACTCGTCGATGCCAACGGGCAGCTGATCGGCATCAACACCGCGATCCTCACCGGTAGCGGCGGGTCACAGGGGGTCGGCTTCGCGATCCCGACCCGGTCGGCCGTCATCGCCGCCGAGCAGCTGATCGAGCGCGGCTTCGTGAGCCACCCGTTCCTCGGGATCTCCGGCCTCGACGTCACCAACGAGGTGGAGGTCCGCTATCGCGAGGAGTTCGGGATCGAGCTCGATGGCGGTGCACTGGTCGACCAGGTTCTCGAGGGCAGCGGCGCCGCCGTGGGCGGCGTCGAGGCCGGCGACATCATCATCGAGTTCGGCGACGAGCCGATGACGTCGATGACCGACGTCATCTCCGGTGTGCTGCGCTTCGACCCGGGCGACACCGTCCCGGTCGTCGTGCTGCGCGACGGCGAGCGGTTGGAGCTCGAGGTCGAGCTGGGGGAGCGGCCGCGCTGACGCGCGGCCCCACGGCCAGCAGCCCGTAGCCTCGTCGGTACGCACACCGGAGCGAGCAGTGTTCAACGTCGGGTTCCCCGAGATCTTCGTGGTGACCGTGCTCGCGCTGCTCGTCTTCGGCCCGGAACGCCTGCCCGAGCTCGCCCGCAACACGGCGAAGTTCATCAACCGCTTCCGGACCGAGGCGTCGCGGTCGATCGCCGACCTGCGGGAAGCAGCCGACCTCGGTGACCTCGAACGGGAGGTCCGCTCGATCCGCGGGGACCTGGCTGGTGTGCGTGACGAGATCACCCGGGGCATCCGTGAGCCTGTCGACGCGGTGCGCGACATCAACAAGCCGGTCAGCCCCGGTGGCCCGACCGACGCGACGCCGGATGCGGGCACCGTCCCGACGCCCTTCGACCCCGAGGCCACCTGAGTGCGCTGGCGACGGGTGGTGCGACGGGTCGCGGCCGTGGGCGCGATCGCCTCGACCGTGGCGGTGGCGCGGCGGGCCGCGCCACCGACGCTCGACCAGCGCCTCACCGCGGCCCTGGCGCAGTCGCGCGGTTCCCACCTCGACCACGCCGTCGGCGCCTACACCGACCTCGGATCCGTCTACGGACTGCTCGGCTGCAGCGCCATGCTGGCTGCCGGCGGCGAGGTGCGGCTCGGCCTGCGCACGGCGATCACCGGCAGCATCGCCTGGGTCGCCGCGCAGCTCACCAAGGACCTCGTCGACCGTCAGCGGCCGTACGAGCTCGGCTCGGCAGAGCTGCTGATCGAGGTGCCGCACGGGTCCTCGTGGCCTTCCGGGCACTCCGCCGTCGCCGGCGCGATGGCCACCACGATCGGTCGTCAGCTCGGCACCGGCGGCCGGATCGGCGCCGCGGCACTGGCTGCCGGTGTGGCCGCGTCCCGCCTCCACGTCGGCGCCCACCACGCCACCGACACCGTCGCCGGGCTCGCCGTCGGGGTGCTGTCGGCGGAGGTGACGGAGGCCGTCCTCGACCGCTACCTGCCAGAGCTGCCCGACGACGCCTGAGACGACGACACCCCGCCGTGTGGCGGGGTGCGGCGTCGGCCTCGGCCAGCGTCACGGGTGACGAGCTCACCGAACCCGTTCGCTCGTCAGCCGATGCTCAGCGGGAGCTTCCGGCCGACGCGGGCGTCGGACTCGGCCAGTCGTCAGCCGATGCTCAGCGGGAGCTTCCGTCCGACGCGGGCGTCGGACTCGGCCAGTCGTCAGCCGACGCTCAGCGGGAGCTTCCGTCCGACGATGCCGGAGGGGGTCTCGGCCTCCTTGCGCTCGCCGAGGGTGCGGGCGATCTGCTCGATCACCTTCGCGGCGGGTGCGTCGGGGTCCCCGACGACCAGCGGTGTGCCGGCGTCGGAGCCCTCACGGAGCTTCATGTCGATCGGGATGCGGCCGAGCAGCTCGGTCTCGAGCGCCTCGGCGAGCTCCTCGCCACCCCCGGTGCCGAACAGGTCGTGCGGCGTGTCGCAGTCGGGGCAGATGAACGTCGCCATGTTCTCGATGACGCCGGTCACCTTCATGCCGGTCTGCTCGGTCGCCTTGCCGGCGCGCTCGGCGACCTTCTGGGCGGCCTGCTGCGGCGTCGTGACGACGAGCATGTCGGCGTCGGGGAGCATCTGCGCCAGCGAGATCGCGATGTCGCCGGTGCCCGGGGGCAGGTCGCAGAGGAGGAAGTCCAGCTCACCCCAGTAGACGTCGCCGAGGAACTGCTGCAGCGCACGGTGCAGCATCGGGCCACGCCAGATCACCGAGCGGTCCTTGTCCGGCATGAAGAACTGGATCGAGATGACCTTGCAGCCGTGCGCCTGGAGCGGCATGACCATGCCCTCGAACGCGACGGGGTTGCCCTCGACACCCATCATGCGCGGGATCGAGTAGCCCCAGATGTCGGCGTCGAGCACGCCGACGGCGTAGCCCTGCTTGGCCAGCGCGGCAGCGAGGTTGACGGTCACCGAGGACTTGCCCACGCCGCCCTTGCCGGACGCGACCGCGACGACCTTGGTGCGCGAGTCGGGCGCGGCGAACGGGATCTCGAGGCCGGGGTTCGCGGCGCCGGCCTGCGCGCGCAGGTCGCTGGAGAGCTGCTGGCGCTCCTGGTCGGTCATCGAGCCGAAGGCGACCTGGACCTGGTCGACGTCCTCGAGGGCGCCCACGGCGGCCTCGACGTCGGACGTGATGCGGTCCTTCAGCGGGCAGCCCGGGATCGTGAGCTTGATCCGCACACCGACGGTCGAGCCGTTGATGGCGACCTCGTCGACCATGCCGAGCTCGGTGATCGGCTTGTGGATCTCGGGGTCCTCGACGGTCGCGAGGACCTCGAGCACCTGCTCCTGGGTGGGCACGGTGGGCTCCATCAGTGTCGTGGACGGCGATCCACGAGGGTACCGACGGTGCTGGACGGCCCGGACGGGTCTCAGTCGACCAGTGCAGCCTCGAGCCGTGCCTGCAGCTCCTCGGGGTCGAGGTCGCCGTCCACGTGGTCCGTGACACCCAGCACCGAGGCCTCGACCAGCTCGGCCTCGGACATGGGCTCGTGTCGGCGGACGATCGCAGGCGTGTGGTCGCCGTCGGAGTCCCGCAGCGGCCGCAGGACGTCGAAGGCCGTGCCGTCGGCGAGGTGGTGCTCCAGCAGGAGCAGGTCCGGCCGTTCGGTGCGTGCGCGCGACAGCGCCTCCCGCACGGACGTCGCCGTGGACAGCTCCCAGCCGGGCGGGAGCGCCTCGCCCGCCTCGACGAGCAGGGCCGGGGTACCCGCCACGAGCAGGCGCGCGCTCTGGAGCGCACCGACCTCGACCGCGCGCTTCTGGGCGGCCGAGGCGGCGCTGCTCTCGTTGCTCTTCGCGCGGGGGGTGAGGAACGCGTCCTCGGGGGTCGTGCGGACGACCTCCTCGAACGTCGTCTGACCCTCCAGCGCCTTGCGGATGCCGTCGCGTCGCAGCGAGACGAGGCCTTCGGCGCGGGCGAGTGCCGCGAGCTGGAGCTCGGTGCCGCCGTCGCTGACCAACTGGCGCAGTCGCGGGGTCATGTAGAGGAACTCGTAGAGGCCGACGCGGCCGAGGTAGCCCGAGCCGCTGCAGTGACCGCAGCCGGCGCCCCGTCGCACGTTCGCGCCCGCGAGGTCCTCCGGCGTCAGCAGCAGCTGCTCGAGGACCTCAGCGCGGGGCTCGTAGGGTGCCGCACAGTTCTCGCACACGGTCCGGGCGAGCCGCTGCGCCACGATGAGGGTGAGCGTC
>JBFKQZ010000043.1:0-16186 GCA_041627475.1 Nitriliruptoraceae bacterium
AGCTGCTCGAGATCCGCAACTTCGGCGCCAAGTCGGTGGACGAGGTCAAGGAGAAGCTCGGCGAGCTCGGCCTGGCGCTGGCGGACTGACCAAGCGGGGGCCAGCCCCCGCACCCCCGCTGGGGGCGCTGCCCCCAGACCCCCTGAGACGTTACGGACCACCCGGTCCATGCCCACGACCCGATCAACCGGGTCATGCACGACCCACGACCCGGCCTGACCGGCGGTCATCGGAAGGACGCACCAATGCCAGCCCCCAAGCGTGGCGCCCGCCTCGGCGGGTCCGCCGCACACCAGAAGGCGATGCTGAACAACCTGTCGCGTGAGCTGATCACGCACGGGCGCATCGAGACGACGCTGACGAAGGCGAAGACCCTGCGTCCGCACGTCGAGAAGATGATCACCAAGGCGAAGAAGGGCGAGCTCGCCCAGCGTCGCCAGGTGCTCGGCCAGCTGCGGGACCGCGACGTCGTGGCGTACCTCTTCGAGGAGGTCGCCCCGGTCTTCGCCGACCGCGACGGTGGCTACACCCGGATCCTCAAGACCCGGGTCCGCAAGGGTGACGCCACCCAGATGGCGATCATCGAGCTCGTCGACCGCCCCGACTCCGACGGTGCCGCGCGCATCGACGAGGAGAAGGCGAAGCGCTCGCGTGGCCTCTTCGGTCGGGCCCGCAAGGCCGTCGCCGGCGCCGTTGGCTCCGACGACGAGTGACCCGTCGGCTGCGGATCGACCTCGCGTACGACGGTGCGCCGTACGCGGGGTTCGCCCGCCAGCCCGACCAGACCACCGTGCAGGGCGTCCTCGAGGACGCCCTGTCGCGTGTCGTCGGGCATCCGGTGGACACGACCTGCGCAGGGCGCACCGACCGTGGTGTCCATGCCCTGGCACAGGTCGTCCACGCGGACGTCGACCCGCCCGACGAGCGCGGTGTGGCCGCCCTTACCGACCTCGACACGCTGCGCGAGCGCCTCGACCGCATGGTCGGCGAGGCGATCACGCTGTGGCGGGTCGCCGAGGTCGACGGCTCGTTCGACGCCCGGTTCTCGGCGACGTGGCGGGCGTACCGCTACCGCCTCGCGTCGATGCCCGCGGACCCGCGGACCCGCGGCGTCGTGTGGCACGTCGGCCCCGACCTCGACGTCGCAGCCATGCACGAGGCCGTGCAGCACCTGGTCGGTGAGCACGACTACGCCTCGTTCTGCCGCCGTGCCGAGGGCCGGCACACCGTCCGTCGCATCGACGAGGCAGCCGTGCGTCGGGCCGGCGACGAGCTCCACGTCACGCTCCGCGGCGCGGCCTTCTGCCACCAGATGGTCCGGTCCATCACGGGCAGCCTGGTCGAGGTCGGCCGCGGGCGCCGGTCGCCGGACTGGATGGCCGCGGCGCTCGCTGCCCGTGACCGCGCTGCCGCCGGCCCGGTCGCGCCGCCCCACGGGCTCACGCTCGAGGGCGTCGGCTACGAGGCACCGTGGCCACCGGCACCGGACCGCGCCGGGGGACCGGTGGACGCGCACCGCGCGGACCAGCCCGTCGGTTGACCGCTCCGCGCCCGTGTGGTTACCCTCACCGGTCGCGGCCCAGTTGGGCCGCGCTTGCCGTGCGCGGTCCTGCCCGTCCCTCGGGCTGACTGCACACAGCGCCCCCCGACACCGGACCGCGGCGCCACGCACACGGCATGCCAGGCCGGCACGCCCCCGAGCCAGACGCCGGCCAATGCACCTGTAGACAGGACATCCCCATGGCCACCTACTCCCCGAGCGCCACCGAGATCGAGCGCGAGTGGTACGTCATCGACGCTGCCGACGAGACGCTCGGCCGCCTCGCGACGCGCATCGCGACGGTCCTGCGCGGCAAGCACAAGCCGACGTTCACCCCGCACCTCGACATGGGTGACTTCGTGATCGTCGTCAACGCCGACAAGGTGAGCATCGGTGGCAACAAGGCCGCCGACAAGCTCTACCACTCCCACTCGGGCTTCCCGGGCGGCATCAACTCGGTCCCCTTCCTGCGGCTGCTCGAGCGCAGCCCCGAGGAGATCGTCGAGCGCGCCGTCAAGGGCATGCTCCCCAAGAACAAGCTCGGTCGGGCCATGGCGAAGAAGCTGAAGGTCTACGCCGGCGCCGAGCACCCGCACGCGGCACAGCAGCCGCAGCCCTTCCCGACCCACGTCTGAGGCACCACCAATGAGCACCATCCACGTCGGCCGCCGCAAGAGCTCGGTCGCCCGCGCCCGCCTCACCCGCGGCTCGGGCAGGTTCACGATCAACGGTCGTGACCTCGAGACCTACTTCCCGACCGAGAAGATGCGCAACGCGGTCATGAAGCCGTTCGAGACCGTCGAGCAGGTCGGCGTCTGGGACGTCACCGCCAACATCAAGGGCGGTGGCACCACCGGCCAGTCGGACGCGCTCAAGATGGCGATCGCCCGCGCGCTCGAGGCCGAGGACCCGCAGCTGCGTGGTGTCCTCAAGGAGGCCGGGCTGCTCACCCGCGACGACCGCAAGGTCGAGCGCAAGAAGTACGGCCTCAAGAAGGCCCGTCGCGCACCGCAGTTCTCGAAGCGCTGACGCCACGACTTCCCGCGGACGCCCCACTGGTGTGGGGCGTTCGCTCGTTCCCCGCCCGTCCGCGCCGTACGGTGCGGCGGGACCGCCTCCCGACTGGACTGGAGCGGCGATGAAGTTCGGCACCGACGGTGTCCGTGGGCTCGCCAACGCCGAGGTCGGCCCGGAGCTCGCGCTCCGTCTGGGGCGGGCCATCGTGACCGTCCTGGCCGAGGAGGGGCACACACGCCCGGCGATCCTCATCGGCCGTGACCCGCGCTGGTCCGGCGAGATGCTGGAGGCGGCGTTGATCGCTGGCGTGACGTCCGCCGGTGGCGATGCCATCACGCTCGGCGTCATCCCGACGGCGGCCGTCGCGCACCTGACGGCGACCGGCGACGCCGCGGCCGGCGTGATGATCTCCGCGTCGCACAACGCGATGCCGGACAACGGGCTGAAGGTCTTCGGCGGGAACGGCTTCAAGCTGAGCGACGAGGAGGAGGCCCGGCTCGAGGAGCTCCTCGAGCAGGGCTCGGACCGCTATCCGACCGGCGTGGCCGTCGGGCGGTCCCGGCAGGACGCCTCGGGGGTCAGTCGCTACGTGTCGTCGGTGGTCGCCGAGGCCGACGTCGACCTCGACGGACTCCACCTCGTCGTCGACGGCGCCAACGGCGCGGCGGCGTCGATCGCACCCATGGTCTACCGACAGCTCGGCGCGAAGGTCACGGTGCTCGGCGGGGTGCCCGACCCCGAACGGATCAACGACGGCGTCGGGTCGACGCACCCGGACGTGGTCTGCAACGCGGTCCTCGAGCACGGCGCGGACGTCGGCATCACCCACGACGGCGACGCCGACCGGGTGCTCGCGGCAGCTGCCGACGGCACGGAGGTCGACGGCGACGCCATCCTCGCGATCCTCGCCAGGGACGCCCGTGAGGAGGGCGCGCTGCGCAACGACGCGGTCGCGACCACGGTCATGACGAACCTCGGCTTCCACCAGGCCATGGACCGCCTCGGGATCGGTGTGGTGACCACGCAGGTCGGGGACCGCTACGTCCTCGAGGCCATGCGCGAGCAGGACCTCGTGCTGGGTGGGGAGCAGTCGGGCCACCTCATCCAGCTGGACCGCTGTACGACCGGTGACGGACTGCGCTCCGCGGTCCGCCTGCTGCGCGCCATGCGACGGGCCGACGCGAGCCTCGCTGACCTGGCCTCGATCATGCAGCGCCTGCCACAGGTGCTGGTGAACGTCCCTGACGTGGCCAAGGAGCGGCTCGACGAGAGCGCCGCCGTCGCGGCCGTCGTCGCTGCGGTGGAGGAGGACCTGGGCGCGGACGGCCGTGTCCTGGTCCGGCCCTCCGGGACGGAGCCCCTCGTCCGCGTCATGGTCGAGGCGCCGACCGAGGAGGCGGCACAGGGTGCCGCCGAGCGCATCGCGTCGACGGTCCGCGACGACCTCGGCACCGCCTGAACCGGGGCACCCGGCAGTACCCTCGGCCGCCGGCACCGCCCGACACGGCGGGCCGCCTCCCACGACGTCAGGACACCACGAAGTGTGCGGCATCATCGGCATCACCGGACGTGACGACGCCGTCGACGGGGTCCTGGAGGGGCTCGAGCGCCTCGAGTACCGCGGCTACGACTCCGCCGGCGTCGTCGTCCAGCAGGACGGTTCCCTGGCGTCCCACAAGCGGGCGGGTCGACTGTCGGTCCTCCGCGAGGACCTCGACGAGACGCCGCTGCCGGCTGCAGCCATGGCGATGGGGCACACGCGCTGGGCCACGCACGGCGCGGCGGTGGACCACAACGCGCACCCGCACGCCTCGCCGGACGGGCGGGTGCAGGTGATCCACAACGGGATCATCGAGAACTACCAGGAGCTCCGTGCGACGTTGCCGGACGTCGAGTTCTCGTCCGAGACGGACACCGAGGTCGTGGCACACCTGGTCGCCGCCGAGCTCGACGCCCGTGGTGGCGCCGACGCCGACCTGCTGGATGCGTTCCGGACGGTCGTCGGTCGGCTCAAGGGTGCGTTCTCGCTCTGTCTCGTGAGCGCGGACCACCCGGGGGAGATCGTCGTCGCGAAGCACGAGGCCCCGCTGATCGTCGCACACGCGGACGGGGTCGGCTACTGCGCCTCCGACGTCGCGGCGCTGATCGAGCACACCCGCGACGTCGCCGCGCTGCACGACGGTCAGCTCGCCCGCCTGACGCCGCAGGGCATGGAGGTGGTCGACCTCGACGGCCAGCAGGCGGAACCCCACCGCTACCACGTGGACTGGGACGTCGCGGCCGCCGAGAAGGCGGGGTACGACCACTTCATGCTCAAGGAGATCCACGAGCAGCCCGACGCCGTCCGCGAGACCCTGCTGGACCGCCTCAACGTCGGGCCGGAGGGCGGCGAGCCGCGGCTCACCCTCGACGAGTGCCGTGTCGACGAGGCCGAGTTCGGGCGCATCGACAAGGTGTACATCGTCGCCTGCGGCACCTCGATGTACGCCGGCATGGTGACCAAGTACGCGATCGAGCACTGGGCGGGGATCCCCGTCGAGGTCGAGGTCGCGTCCGAGTTCCGCTACCGCGACCCGATCCTCGACCCGCACACGCTCGTCATCGGGATGAGCCAGTCGGGCGAGACGACCGACACGATCGCCGCCTGCAGCCACGCGAAGGACCAGCGGGCACCGGTGCTGGCGGTCGTCAACGTCGTGGGTTCGACCATGGCGCGTGAGGCCGACGCCGTCGTCTACATGCACGCGGGCCCCGAGATCGCGGTCGCGTCGACCAAGTGCTTCGTGGCGATGATCACTGCGGGTCTGCTGACGGGGCTCTACCTCGGGCAGCAGCGCGGCAAGCTGTGGCGCTCGGAGATCGCGGACAACCTCGCCCGACTGAGCGCGCTCCCCGGGGGCATCGCCCAGGTCCTCGAGCTCGAGCCCGAGATCGCCGAGATCGCCCGCCAGTGGGCGGAGGTGCCGTACGCAATGTTCATCGGCCGCCACGTCGGCCTACCGATCGCGTACGAAGGGGCGCTCAAGCTCAAGGAGATCAGCTACCTCCACGCCGAGGCGTTCCCTGCGGGCGAGATGAAGCACGGGCCGATCGCGCTGATCGAGGAGGGGTCCCTGCTCGTCGCGATCGCACCGGAGAGCCACGTCTTCGACAAGATGGTCAGCAACATCCAGGAGGTCCGCGCCCGCGGTGCCTCGGTGCTCGCGATCGGCACGGCCGGCACCGCTGAGACGCTGAAGGCCCACGCCGACCACGTGCTGGTCGTGCCCGAGGCGAGCCACGAGCTCGCTGCGCCGGTGCTCGCGGTGGTGCCGCTGCAGCTGTTCGCGTACTACATCGCCGTCGCCCGCGGCGAGGACGTGGACAAGCCCCGCAACCTCGCCAAGACCGTGACGGTCGAGTGAGGATCGGATGGCCGTGAGCACCCGGTCCGCGGCAGCAGGCCCACCGGGCCTGCTGCTGACCGGTGGCGAGGCCGGTGCGGCGGACCGGGAGGCGGTCGCGCACGGCGCCTCCTGGGACGGGCTGCTGGCCCGTGCGGGGGGTGCACTCGCGCGTGGCGTCGTCACCGAGCTGCAGGAGCGCGGTGGCGTCTACGGCCGACGCGTGCTGGTCGTCGTCGGCAAGGGCGACAACGGCGGGGACGGCTGGGTGGCCGCACGGGTCCTGCGCGACCGCGGCGTCGCCTGCACCGTGCTCGCGGTGCACGGCATCGACGTCGAGACGTCGGACCACAGTGCTCGCGCCCGCAGCGCGTGGCTGGCGTCCGGCGGTCGCGTCATCAGCGGTGTGGACGACCGCGAGGCGATCGACGCCGAGCTCGCCGCTGCCGACCTGCGGGTGGACGCGGTGCTGGGCACCGGGATCAGCGGCGCCCCACGGGACGAGGCCCGGGTGGGCGTGCTGATCTGCAACGACGGTGGCGCCCCCGTCGTGGCCTGCGACGTCCCGAGCGGGGTGGACGCCGACACCGGCGCGATCGAAGGTGCCGCCGTGCGGGCGGTCCGCACCGTGACCTTCGGTGCCGCCAAACGGGGTCTCGTGCTGCACCCGGGTGCAGCCAACGCCGGGCTGGTCGAGGTGGCGTCCCTCGGGCCGGCGTGGCAGGCGGAGGGGAGCGGCTGGTGGGCGACCGAGGACCGTGTCGCCCGGCTGCGGCCCCCGTCCACCGACGCGGACAAGCACGCGCGGGGTCGTGTGCTGGTCGTCGCAGGATCCCGGCGGTACGGCGGCGCCGCGGTGCTGGCGGCTGCGGCCGCGGTCCGGTCCGGGGCCGGCCTCGTCACCCTGGCGACCACCGCTCCGCGCGAGCCGGTGCTCGCACTGGAGCCCGGGGTCATGGTCGTCGACCTGCCTGCCGTCGACCCCGACACGGACGACGGTGCCGGCGGCCCGGCGCCGGACACCACCGAGCGCGTGCTCGCCCTCGCGGAGGACGCGGACGCCGTCGTGCTGGGCCCGGGGTGCGGCCACGGCCCGGGGACCCGTGCCCTCGCCGAGGCCCTGCTGGACGCGGACGTCCCGCTCGTGCTGGACGCGGACGGCATCAACGTCTTCCGCGGTGGGGCGGACCGGCTCCGCCGCGGGTGGGACGCAGCGCCCCTGCTGCTGACACCGCAGCACCGTGAGCTCGGCCGTCTGACGGACCGACCGGGTGACGACGCCCTCGCCCAGCGGCACCTCCTGGTGCCGGAGCTCGCCGAGGACCTGCACGCGCTCGTCGTCGGCAAGGGTCCCGGCACGGTCGTCCACGACCCGTGGTCGGACGAGACCTGGGTGGTGACCTCCGGTGGGCCCGCGCTCGGCACGGGCGGGAGCGGCGACGTCCTCGCCGGCATGCTCGGCGCGGCCGTCGCCGGCGCCCCGACGGACGACCTGCCCAGCGTCGGTCGGGCCGCGGTCCGCACCGTCCACCTCCACGGCCTGCTCGGTGACCGGGTCGGGGCACGCACCGGGGAGCGCGCCACCGCACGCCAGCTGGTCGAGGCACTGCCGTCCCTGCTCGCAGAACGGACGGACCGATGAGCCGGTCCCGCCCGACCGTCGCGACGGTGGACCTCGAGGCGGTCCGCCACAACGTGCGGACGCTGCGGACCGCGGCCGGCGGTGCGCAGCTCTGCGCCGTCGTGAAGGCGAACGCGTACGGCCACGGTGCCGTGCCGGTCGCCAAGGCATGCCTCGAGGCCGGGGCCGGCCACCTGGCCGTGTCGTCGGTCGAGGAGGCCGAGGAGCTGCGGGCCGCCGGCATCGGGGCGCCGCTGCTGCTGTTCAGCGAGCCGTCCGTGGCCGCGATCGGTCCGATGCTCCGCGCCGAGGCGACGCCGCCCGTCTACACCGAGGCGTTCGCAAGCGCGGTCGCGGCCGCGGGGGAGGAGCGTGGGCGCGACGTCCCGGTCCACCTCTGCTTCGACACCGGGATGGGGCGCGTCGGGGTCGAGCCCGCGCGGTGGGACACCTTCCTCGACGCCCTGCCGCCGCGTGGTCTCGACGTCGTCGGGACCTGGAGCCACCTCGCCCGGGCGGACGAGCCCGAGCTCCCCACGACCGACGAGCAGCTGGACCGTTTCGACCGGTTGCTGGCGCTGCTCGCCGAGCGCGGGATCGACCCGGGACTCGTGCACGTCGCCAACTCGGCAGGGACGCTCCTGCACGAGCGCGCCCGCCGACCGATGGTCCGGGCCGGCATCGCCGTGTACGGCCTGTCGCCGGCCGACGAGGTCGACGGGGCCGACCACGACCTCCGTCCGGCGATGTCCGTCACCACCCAGGTCGCGTTCGTCAAGCACCTCACCGCCGGCACGCCGGTCAGCTACGGCCACCGCTGGGAGGCCCCGGCCGACGGCTGGCTGGCCACGCTGCCGATCGGCTACGCCGACGGCGTCCCGCGGCTGCTGACCAACCGGTTCGAGGCGCTGTGGGACGGTCGGCGCCACCCGGTCGTCGGCACCGTGACGATGGACATGCTCCACCTCTGGTGCGGTGACGCCCGGCCCGACGTGGGGGACGAGGTCGTGCTCATCGGCGACCAGGGGGACGATCGGATCCGCGTCGAGGACTGGGCCCGCACCATCGGCACGATCACCTACGAGATCACGTGCCAGCTGACCGCCCGCCTGCCCCGCGAGTACCTGCACGCCTGACGCGCCCGACATCTTCACGCCGGATGCGACGTGAAGTGGCAGGCTGGGGCGTCGGACGACATCGGGGAGGCAGCGTGGCGCTGGGGATCGACGGGGTGCGGGTCGGGGTGTGGACGCACGAGCACGTGCCGACCGGCTGCACGGTCGTGCTGCCGCCGGAGGGGACGCTCGGGGCGGTCGCGGTGCGCGGGCAGTCACCCGGGACCCGGGAGGCAGCGGCGCTGGGACCGTTCGGCAAGCTCACGGTCGTGCACGGCGTGGTCCTCGCCGGGGGCTCGGCGTACGGGCTGGCCACCGCGGACGGCGTCGTCCACTGGCTCGAGGAGCAGGGTGTCGGCTACCCGATCGGCGAGCATGCGATCGTGCCCATCGTCGGCGGCGCGATCGTGCTCGACATGTCGGTGGGCGTCCCGGGCGGCCGGCCCGACGCGGCCGCGGGTCGCGCTGCGTGCGAGGCGGCGTCGGTCGACGACCCGGAGGAGGGCGCCGTCGGTGCGGGTGCCGGCTGCACGGTGGCCAAGACCGGTGGTCTCGAGCACGGCTGGCGTGGTGGGCAGGGCGTCGCCGTGGAGCACGTCGACGGCCTCGTCGTCGGTGCGCTGGTCGTGAACAACGCCGTCGGCGAGATCCTCGACGAGCGCGGTGGCCCGATGATCCGCAGCCGTGCCCCCCGGGACGTCCCGCGGTGGCCGGAGGAGACCGACGAACGCATCGGCGCCGCTGCCAGCCGCGGCGACGGCACGGAGGGGCCCGCCGGGAACACGGTCATCGGCGTCGTGGTCACCAACGCCCGACTCGACAAGTCGCAGGCCCACAGGGTCGCGGACCTCGCCCACGACGGTGTGGCCCGCGCCGTCGAACCGGCGCACACCTCCGTCGACGGCGATGCGCTGTTCTGCCTCGCCACCGGGGAGGTCGACGCCTCGGTCGACCGCGTCGCGCTGCTGGCGGCCCGCGCGGTGGCCACGGCCACCCGGCGCGGGCCGATGGCAGCGATCGGCCTCGACGTCCCCGACGGTCCCTTCGCCGGCCATCTCCCCGGCTGGTCCGACACCGCCTGACACCGACCGCGGGGGCCTCCACGCACGAGACGTGCGCGGAGAGCGCCTCGGTGCCCGAGGAATGGGCCGGATCGACAGGCATCAGTAGGATCGCCGGCGTTCCAGCCCGTCTCGACGTTGGGTTCCCAACGTGTCGACCACGCACCTCCCGCTGCTCCGGCCGGGTGACCGTCCGACCGCCGTCGATCCCTCGATGCTGCGGTCGCCGAAGGCGTTCACCGAGGCCGTGACCTCGTGCCACCGCTGCCCGCTGGCCGACGACCGTCTGCAGGTCGTTCCCGGCTCGGGTTCGCCGGAGGCCGAGGTGCTGCTGCTCGGGGTCGCGCCGGGTCGGCAGGAGGACGTCCAGGGCGAGCCGTTCGTCGGCGCGGCCGGCAACGTCATCGACAACGCGCTCGGTGCCGCCGGTGCGACCCGGGCCGACGTGCACCTCACCACGCTGGTGAAGTGCCACCCGACGGGTGACCGTGCCCCGACGCCGTTGGAGCTCGAGGCGTGCTTCCCCTGGCTGATGGAGCAGGTCGCGATGATCCGTCCGAAGGTGATCGTCACCCTCGGCCAGTTCCCGACGTCCGCCCTGCTGCGCCGGCACGTGCCCCTCGGACGCGTCGCTGGTCTGCACCTGAAGGTGTGGGACGACATCACGCTGATCCCGACGCACGACCCGGTCGACGCCAGCCGCGGTGGCCCGACCGCCGCGACCGGCATCCGACGGCACGTTGCCGCGGCGCTCGCGGTCGCCGCTGCCGCGGACGGCACCGGTGTGCCCGTCACGGCCTGACCGTGCCGCTGCAGCTCGTCTCGGGCTCCCCGGACGCGACCCGTCGCATCGGTGCCGTGCTCGCGTCGGCCCTGCTGCCCGGCGACGTCGTCGTGCTCGCGGGCGAGCTCGGCGCCGGCAAGACCTGCCTCGTCCAGGGCCTCGCGGCGGCACTCGGCCACGACGGCCGCGTCACGTCGCCGACCTTCCTCCTCGCCCGTCGCCTCGACACCGAGCCGCCGGTCGTGCACGCGGACGCGTGGCGGCTGGACCGCGTGGGTGACCTGCTGGACCTCGGTGACGAGCTGCTCGACGACGACGTGGTCACCGTGCTGGAGTGGGGCGACGCGGTCGCCGAGGTGCTGCCCGTCGACCGGGTCGAGCTGGACCTCGTCATCGACGGTGACCTGCTCGACGAGGCACCGATGGCCGCGGCGGACGCGTCGCGGACCATCACCCTGACCGGGCACGGCGCCTGGGTCGACCGGCTCGCCGCCCTGGCCGATGCCCTCCATGCCGCTGCCGAGGACGCCTGATGCTGCTGCTCGCCGTCGAGACCTCGACCGCCCGCTCGTCGGTCGCGCTGGCCACCGCTGACGGCGTCCTCGCTGCCGCCGAGCTCGGTCGCGACCGGCGCCACGGCGAGTTCGCCAGCCCGGCCATCGCCGAGCTGCTCCACCACGCGGGTGTCGGCGTGACCGACCTCACCCACGTCGCTGCAGGGGTCGGTCCCGGGCTCTACACCGGGCTGCGCGTGGGGCTCGTGACGGCGTCGACGATCGCGGCGACCCACGAGCTGCCCTGTGTCGCCGTGGCCGGCCCCGATGCCGTCGCCCACCGGGTCCGGCACGCCGGACGCCGGATCGCCGTCGCGCTGGACGCCCGCCGCAAGGAGGTCTACCTCGCGGAGTACGAGCCGGGTGCCGACGGCGCCACGAGGACCGGTGACCTGGCCGTGGGCACCCCGGAGGAGGCTGCCCGCGCGCTGCTCGCCGACGACCGCCCGCTGCTGCTCGTCGGGGACGGGGCGGCTCCGGTGCTCGCGCGGCTCGAGGCGCTCGCTGCCACGCCGCTCGACGTGGCGGTCGGCGGTCCTGACACGGCCCAGCCCACGGCAGCGGACCTCGCGCTCGTGGCGCTCGCCCGCGTCGCGGACGGTGATGTCGGTGGTCCCGAGGTGCTCCGTCCGCTCTACCTGCGCGAGGCGGACGCCCGCATCGGGTGGGAGGAACGCGGGCGGCTGCGCGGAGGAGCGGCGTCCTGACCGTCCTCCTCGCGCCGCTCACCGCCGACGACCTCGACGACGCCCGTGCCCTGGCCGTCCTCGCCGAGGTCGCCGTCGGCGGTGCCGAGCAGTGGGCACGCGACCTCCGGCACACCTCGACGATGCTGCTGGGGGCCTGGGAGGACGACCGGCTGGTCGGGGTGGCCACCGGGGTCGTCGCCGTGGACGACGCCGACGTCCACGTCGTGGTCGTGCACCCCGACCACCGGCGGCGGGGGATCGGGCGGGCGCTGACGATCGCGCTCTGCCGCGCGTTCGTCGCGGTCGGTGCCGAACGCGTGCTGCTCGAGGTACGGGCCGGCAACGCCGCTGCCCTCGCGATGTACACGGCGCTCGGCTTCGTCGAGGTGGCGCGGCGCGGCTCCTACTACGGCGACGGCGACGACGCGCTCGTCCTCGCCCTCGATGCCGCTGCCGTCCCCCGTACCGTTACCGGCGACCCCAGGAGCTGACCGTGCTCGTGCTCGGCATCGAGACGTCCTGTGACGAGACCGCCGTCGGTGTCGTCGAGGACCGCACGACCATGCGCGCGAACGTGATCGCCAGCCAGGTCGAGCTGCACGCGCCGTACGGCGGCGTCGTCCCCGAGGTCGCCGCCCGTGCCCACCTCGAGCAGCTCCAGCCGGTCATCGACCGGGCACTGGCCGACGCCGGCGTCACCACCGCCGACCTCGACGGCATCGCCGTCACGTCCGGACCCGGCCTGGCGGGAGCCCTGCTGGTCGGTGTGGCCGGCGCCAAGGCGCTCTCGCTCGCCCTCGACACCCCGCTGGTCGGGGTCAACCACCTGCGTGCGCACGTCGAGGCGTCGCAGCTGGAGTTCGGGCTCCTCGAGCCGCCACTGCTGAGCCTCATCGTCTCCGGTGGGCACACCTCGATCGTCGAGGTCGGTGTCGACGGGACGTTCGACCAGCTCGGCGGGACGCTCGACGACGCCGCGGGGGAGGCGTTCGACAAGATCGCGCGGTTCCTCGGCCTGGGCTACCCGGGCGGACCGGTCATCGACCGCCTCGCGCAGGACGGCGACCCGACCGCCCACGACTACCCGCGCCCGATGCTGGACCAGCCCGGTCACGACGTCTCGCTGAGCGGCCTGAAGACGGCCGTGGTGCGCGACCTGCGACGGCTCGAGGCAGCGGGCCGTGACGTGGTGCTGCCCGACGTGGCGGCGTCGTTCCAGGAGGCGATCGTGGACGTGCTCGTGGCCCGCAGCGTGGCGGCCGCCACGACCCGCGAGGTGGGGACGGTCGTCCTGGCCGGTGGCGTCGCTGCCAACAGCCGTCTGCGGGCACGCATGGAGGCCGCGTGCGCCGAGCACGACGTCCGGCTGCTCGTCCCGTCCGTGCGGCTGTGCACCGACAACGGCGCGATGGTGGCGGCGGCCGGTGCGAACCGTCTCGCCGCCGGGCTGACGTCCCCGCTCGACCTGGACGCCGACCCCGGGCTCGGTCTCGCGGAGCCGACCCACGTGCAGGTCGTCGCGCGATGAGACGGCTGCGCTGGCGGACCGTGACGCCGGGGGAGGTCGCGACCGTCGTCGCGCGGCTCACCGGTCACCCGGACGAGCGGTCCGGGCCGGTCCGGCACATGTTCCTGCTGTCGGTGCTCGAGTCGTCGGGGCCCGGCGCCCTGCGGATCGCCACGCGCGGTGCCTCATGGGCGGTGGCGGTCGTGTTCCCCGGGCGGCTGGTCGTGCCGGCAGGTGACCCGCTGCTGCTCGAACGGCTGGGCGAGCCGACACGCGGGTGGCGCCTGCTCGTCGGGGACCGCCGCTCGGGCGACGCGATCCTCGCGGGGGCGGACCTCGCCAACACCAGCGTCCACGACCAGGAGTACCTGGTCGTCGACCCGGACCGGGTCCCCGACGAGGCCGAACTGCCCCCCGTCGAGGCCCGCCGCGCCACCCGGGACGACCTCCCCGCCCTCGCGCGCCTCGCAGTGCAGCTGCACGTCGAGGATCGCTACGGCCCCGACCCCGGCTGGCGCGGCCGTCGCGGCTACGAGCGCCGCATCGGTGAGTCCGTGGACCGGGGCCTGGTGTGGTGCCTCGGCCCCCCGGGCGCGCCCTGGGCGAAGCTGGAGCGGTCCGTGTCGTCGCGCCGCTGGGGCGTGCAGCTGTCCGGGATCGTGATCGACCCGGAGCACCGCGACCAGGGGATCGGCCGACGTCTCGTCGCCACGGCGGTCCGCGAGGCCCTCACGTACGGCGGCCGCGGCACCAACGTGACGCTCCACGTGCGCAGCGACAACGACCGGGCACTGCGTGCGTACGACGCCGCCGGCTTCGTGCGGTCCGAGGCATGGCGGGTCGCCGTCCGCCGCTGACCCGCAGTCCGAGCCGGCTACGGCAGCACGAGCTCCTGCTGGCGGAGTCGTTCGAGCAGGTCCTCGGCGTCACCGCCATCAGCGGTGGCGACGGTCCGGATGTCCTCGACCCGCAGCGTGAGCATCCGGCCGTTGTAGTCGCCGCGTTCCTGTTGGATGCGGCGGACGTAGCGCAGCAGCGTCGTGAACTCGGGGCCGGCGTCCTCCAGTGCCTGCAGGTCGACGGTGACCTTGTCGCGGTCGTCGCTCGCGGTGGGGGTCGGCAGCAGGTGGCTCACGGGGACGTTGTAGAAGGCAGCCAGCTCCGACAGGCGAGCGACGGTCACGGCGCGGTCGCCGCGTTCGTACGAGCCGACGACGACGGCCTTCCACACGCCGTCGGACTGCTCCTCGACGTCGGCCAGGGTGAGACCCTGCATGGTCCGGACCGCGCGGAGGCGCGCCCCGAGCTCCTGCTGGTAGGTGTCGGCCACTGGTGCTCCTGCTGCTGCCCGACCTGTCGTCCGCAACACGTGCAGGTTGCGTCCGTCGTGCACGGATCGTGCCACGGGACGTGGCCGCGTGGGCCCGGTCGTGCGGCCGGTTCCGCTGTCCACAGGTGTGCTTGCACTCACCCGCCCCGAGTGCTAGCGTGACTGGCACTCAGGGCTTGCGAGTGCCAAGCCGGATCGCCGGCGCGGGACGTCGCGCCCCTGGGAGCACGATCCACCTGACGACAGCACGTGGACACGGTGTCCGCGTGCGCAACCAACTGGAGGGACCGATGGCGACTGCCACGGCTGTCAACATCCGCCCGCTCGAGGACCGGGTCATCGTCACGCTCGACGACAAGAACGAGCAGACGACCGCATCCGGCCTCGTCATCCCGGACACCGCCAAGGAGAAGCCCCAGCAGGGCACCGTCGTTGCGGTCGGCCCGGGCAAGCGCTCGGAGCAGACCGGCGAGGTCATCCCGCTGGACGTCGAGGAGGGCGCGACCGTCCTCTTCAGCAAGTACGGCGGCACCGAGGTCAAGGTCGAGGGCCAGGAGTACCTGATCCTCTCGGCCCGCGACATCCTCGCCGTCGTCGGCTGACGACGCGCTGCGCGCCGGGGTCGTGGGAACGGCCCCGCCAGCACCCGCGACCGTGACCCGGTCGCGACAAGACCACAACCAACAGGAGCCAGACACCAATGGCAAAGATCCTGAAGTTCAGTGAAGCCGGCCGCCGCGAGCTCGAGGACGGCGTCAACAAGCTCGCAGACGCCGTCAAGGTGACGCTCGGCCCCAAGGGCCGCAACGTCGTCATCGACAAGAAGTGGGGCGCCCCCACGATCACGAAGGACGGCGTCACCGTCGCCCGTGAGATCGAGCTCGAGGACCCCTACGAGAACATGGGTGCCCAGCTCGCCAAGGAGGTCGCCACCAAGACCAACGACGTCGCTGGTGACGGCACCACGACGGCGACGGTCCTCGCCCAGGCGATCGTCAAGGAGGGCCTGCGCAACGTCGCTGCGGGCGCCAACCCGATGAGCCTGAAGCGTGGCATCGACAGCGCCGTCGAGCGCATCGTCGAGGAGATCGCCGCGCAGGCGCGCGAGATCGAGACCCAGGACGAGATCGCCCAGGTCGCTGCCATCTCGGCCAACAACGACGAGACCATCGGCTCGGTCATCGCCGACGCGATGGACAAGGTCGGCAAGGACGGTGTCATCACCGTCGAGGAGTCGCAGACGTTCGGCATGGACCTCGAGTTCGTCGAGGGCATGCAGTTCGACAAGGGCTTCCTGTCGCCGTACATGGTCACCGACTCGGAGCGCATGGAGGTCGAGTTCGAGGACCCCTACATCCTCGTCGCCAATCAGAAGGTCTCGGCGGTCCAGGACCTGCTCCCCGTGCTCGAGAAGGTCATGCAGTCGGGCAAGCCGCTGCTGATCGTCTCCGAGGACGTCGAGGGCGAGGCCCTGGCCACGCTCGTCGTCAACAAGATCCGCGGCACCTTCCAGTCGGCGGCCGTCAAGGCTCCGGGCTTCGGTGAGCGCCGCAAGGCCATGCTCCAGGACATCGCCACCCTCACC
>JBFKQZ010000044.1:0-16074 GCA_041627475.1 Nitriliruptoraceae bacterium
GGGCGGCTCGCACTTCATCGCACGCTTCGACCCCCGCAACGCGCCGCGCGTCGGGGACCAGATCGAGGTCGGCTTCCGGCCCGACGACTTCCACTTCTTCACCATCGAGGGCGGCAAGGCCCTGCGCTGACCGCAACCCGGCGGCACCAACCCTCACATCGCCACCATCGACCTGATGTTTCCGATCAACTGAACGCCACAGTCACGGGTTGGTGTCGAACGATCGTGCCCCCGCCTCGCATGGTGTTGGCCGCCGGCGGAGTCGCTGACGTAGCCTCGGCGACTGCGTCCTGATCGCGGTCGGGGACGGTCGGTTCCGTGCGAGCCACGTTCCCCTCGTACGGAACTCCGTGCAGAACCTCAGACGGACGTCCCGCCCCAGTAGCTCAGTGGATAGAGCAGCCGCCTCCTAAGCGAAAGGTCGCAGGTTCGATTCCTGCCTGGGGCGCCACGACACTCACATGGCGCGGCGTTCGGGGCGACCCGCAGAAAGCTCAGGCCTGCCACTCCTCCGCGTCCATGATGTTGAAGACCCCACCCTGCGGGTCGGCCACGACGGCGATGCGGCCGACGCCCGGGATGTCGAATGCTTCGCTGACGATGCTTCCGCCGAGCTCGACGACCCGCTCGCAGTCACCGTCGACGTCGTCGCTGCCGAGGTAGATCGTCCAGTAGTTCGGCACCTGGTCCGGTACACCCTCCGGCATCGCCATGAGGCCCGCGAACGTGCGCTTGCCGTCGAACGTCGCGACGGTGTAGGTGCCCATCGGCCCCATGTCCTGGTCGACGAGCTGCCAGCCGAACGTGTCCTCGTAGAAGGACCGCACGGCGTCCGGCTGGCGGGTGAGCAGCTCGCTCCAGCCGAACGCCCCCGGCCCGTTGACGAGCTGCGCGCCGATGTGCTCGCGCGGCTGCCACAGGCAGATCACCGCGCCGGACGGGTCCTGCAGGACCGCCATCCGACCGGCGTCCATGACGTCCATGGGCGCGAGCATGACGCTGCCGCCGGCGGCCTCGGCCTTCTTGGCGGTCGCGTCGGCGTCCGCGGTGTTGATGTAGCTGTTCCAGATGGCGGGCATGCCCTCGGTGCCCGGCATCTGGCCGCCCAGACCCGCCACGTCCCTGCCGTCGTGGCGGAACATCGTGTAGATCCGGTGCCCGTCGTCGTCGAACTGGTCCTCGGCCTCCCACCCGAACAGCTCGGTGTAGAAGTCCTTGGACGCGTCGACGTCCGGGCTCATCAGGTCGATCCAGGAGGGAATGCCCTCCTGGTAGGACGTCCGCTCCGCCATGGCACTGCTCCCTCGGTCTCGCCGGGCGGTCCGCGCCGCCAGCCGCACCGATCCACCCTAGGCCCGAGGGAGCGGGACCGCGCGCCCATCGTCAGGGGCAGGTCACCTCGAGGCTGCCTGCGACGGTCGCCACCGGCTCGTCGGTGCGTCGGAACTCGATGGCCTCGCCGACGAGCCCGGTCCCGTCGACCGCGAAGAGCGGCGTCGGTTCCACGGTCGTGACCGGGACGGCCTGTGTCACCCACGGCGCACGGTCCCGCGTCACGGTGATCTCGTCGACGAGATCCCCCTCGACGACCGGCGAGGCGACACGCGAGACCTCCAGTCGCAGCGCTTCGTCGTCGATCCCCACGGCCTTCACACGGACGTCACCGTCGGCCGCAAGCATGCACCGCTCCATGACGCGGAACTCGTGGATCTCGTCACCGAGCACGAGGACGGCGCTACCGACCGATCCCGATCCGTCGTCGTCCACCGGCGCCGCTCGCGACCCGGCCGAGCACCCCGCTGCTGCCAGGGCCACCGCCACCGTGAGCACGCGGACAAGCATCCGTTCCCCCCGACGTCGCTGTCCCGGTGGACCCTAGACAGATCGCGGGGAGACAGGTCAGCCGGGGAACAGCGAGGCGATCTCGTCGGCGTGCTTCTCGTGGATGACCCGTCGCTTGAGCTTCATCGTCGGCGTGAGCTCGCCGGTCTCCGGCGTCCACTCGTCGGGCAGCAGGACGTACTTCTTCACCTGCTCGACGCGCGCGAGCTTCTCGTTGCCAGCCTCGACGGCCCGTGCCACCTCCTCCTGGACGAGTGGCAGCTTGACGGCCTCGGCCGTGGACGCCACCTCGCGGCCGTGGGAGGCACACCACGCCGGGGTCGCGTCGGGGTCCAGCACGACGAGTGCACCGATGTACTTCTGCTCGTCCCCGTACGCGAGCACCTGCCCGATCAGGTTGGACGAGCCCTTGATCGTCTCCTCGATGTGGTTGGGCGAGATGTTCTTGCCGGCCGCCGTGATGATCAGCTCCTTCTTGCGGCCGATGATCCTCAGGTAGCCGGCCTCGTCGAACTCGCCGAGGTCGCCGGTGTGGAACCAGCCGTCGTCGTCGATCGCCTCGGCGGTCGCGTCCGGCTTGTTGAGGTAACCGGGCGTGACCTGCGGTCCGCGGAAGCAGATCTCGCCGTCCTCAGCGATCCGCACCTCGGTGCCGGGCACGGGCACACCGACCGTCCCGACGCGGGCCCGGCCGATCGGCGTGACCGTGATCAGCGTGGACGACTCGGTCATCCCGTAGACCTCGCTGATCGGGATCCCGACGCCGGTGAAGACGTACAGCAGCTCGGGCGAGATCGGCGCGGCGCCGGAGAAGCCCATCATGCAGCGGTCGAGGCCGATGGCCTCGCGCAGCTTCCCGTAGACGAGCCGCTCGAACAGGAAGTGCAGCGCCTCGGTCTGCCAGTCGGCCCGACGGTGCTCGACGATCGCCTGCCCCTTGACGCGCGCCACCTCCATCGCCTTCAGGCCGAGCCTCCGACGCCGTGGGTCCTCGGCCGTCTCGATGCGGCCCATGATCGCGGCGTGGAACTTCTCCCAGACCCGCGGCACGGCCGGGAAGACGAAGGGCCGCACCTGCGGCAGGACATCGGGCAGCGTGAGCAGGTCGCGGACGTAGGTGACCTCGGTGGCCATGGTGAACGACGAGTAGTGGCTGATGTGCCGCTCGGCGACGTGCGCCAGCGGCAGGTAGCTCAGCCCCGGCTGACCCGGCGGCATGTGCACGCGACCGTCGACGATCCACTCGCCGAAGGGGGACCCCTCCCCCTCTCGGAGGATCCCCTGGACGAGCAGGTCGACCGAGGCCTCGGCGTTGAAGCGCAGCCCGCGGCTGTTCAGGACCACGCCCTTCGGCGGCCCGGTCGTGCCGGAGGTGTAGATGATCGTGACGGGGTCCTCGGGCGAGCGTTCGGCCCGGGCCGCGGCCAACGTGCCGTTCGCGTCGTCGGGGAACTCGCCGGGCACCGTGTCGGCGAGCATCCCGCGCCCCTGCCGGACCAGGTCACGCCAGCGCAGCACGCCGTCGGGCACGTCGCCGACGTCGTGGACGACCACGTGCTCGAGCCCGTCGAGCTCGTCGCGCAGCGCAACCCAGACGTCGAGGTGTTCGGGGTCGCAGACGACGAGCCGCGCTCCAGAGTCCCCGGTGAGGTAGGCGAGCGCGTCCTTCGGCGAGGTGTTGTAGAACGAGGTCGGGATCGCCCGCAGCAGCAGGGCGGCAGCGTCCGCGACGACGTGCTCGTGGCGGTTGACCATGTGCAGGCCGATGACGTCGCCCTCACCGATCCCGAGGTCGACCAGCGCCAGCGCGACCGCCGCCGCGTCCCGGCCGTACTGGCGCCACGTCAGCCGTGTGTCACCGTCGACGAGCGCGCCGACGTGCGGGAACACGGTGACGTTGCGGACGAACAGGTCCACCAGCGTGCCGCGATCGTCGACCGGGGCAGGGTGCGAGGCGAGGGCGTCGGTCATGACTCGATCCGTTCCTGGTGGAGACGCCGGCGTCCGACGCGTCGACCGCGTCGACCGCGCGCGAGCAGTTCCCGGTCGACCTGCACCCGGCTCCCACCATCGTGTCCCTGGAGACGCTAGCTGCACCGGTGAAGCGAGCCCCCGGCGGCGTCGTGCCGTCCTCAGCCGCCGAACCAGCGGCGACGGACCGTCCGCCAGTCGTGGGACGGGAGTCGCGCTGCGTCGTCGCCGTCACGGGCGGTCATGCTGATGCCGTCCAGCGCGTCGACCACGGCGCGTCGGACCCTGGCCAGCCAGCTGTGGTGGATGATCGTCGTGACCCCCGCGCCGATCGCCGCCGGCACGGTGAAGCCGGCGAGGAACTGGCCGACATCACTGACGACCCCGGCGGTGTCCGGCACCACCACGGCCAGCGCCACGCCCGCAGCTGCACCGACGGCGCTGCTGACCGAGAGCACAGCGGTGTTCGCCGCCCGGATCGACGCGGTGTCCGCCTCGATCGTGACGAGGGTGCCGTCGGCACCGGTCGACGTGCGCGACATGACCTGGCGCAACCCGCGCAGGGCGCTGTCGCTGCGGGTGACCTTGAGCCCGTGTCGCACCTGGGTCAGGATGCGCTTGTCGGGGACCCAGCGGTCCGCGCCGTCGCGGTTCCCGGCCAACAGGAGGCCCTCGTCGTCCGTCATCCAAGCGGCGATCGCGCGTGCGACCTCCTCCGGGCTCCCGTCGATCACGGCGGCGCCGCGCACGCGACGCGGCCCCAGGACACGATCGGCCACCGAGCGGTCGTGGTCTGGGGCGCCGAGCCCCAGCCGGACGTCGTCGAGGGCGCGGCGGACGACATCGGGGTCGACGCCCACCTGTGCCACGACCGCCTGCAAGTCGTCCAGCGTCAACCCGTCACGTGCACCGCGCTCACGCGCCTGCTGCAGTTCCACTGCGCGCGCGATCACCTGTTCGACCTCCCGCTGGGAGAGGTGGACCTGCTGCGCGGACGGCACCCCGGGATCGGCCTCGCGGGCATGTCCCGGGTCACCCTCGGGCGGCAGCTGGACGGCTGCGTCATCCACGTGCCGTCTCCTCCCCGGCGCCGACGCGGCGGCCGACACCCGACACCACGTCGAGCCTACGGAAGCGCCGACCACGTGGCGCCACCACGCCCCTGCGACGGCCGCCCGGTGCGCCTGCGGCGGCGCACCGGGTGAGGACCCACGCGGTCAGTGGGACGGGATGACGACCACGGGGGCTGTCGGGTGCACGAGGCACTTGCGGCTGACCGACCCCAGCAGCAGCCCGGCGAAGCCACCGTGTCCGCGACTGCCGACCACGAGCAGGTCGGCGTCGGCGGCCCGGTCCCGCAGCCGCATGGCAGCACTGCCCTCGGCCACGGTCCGCTCCACCACGACGTCGGCGGCGTCGGCGCGCTCGACGGCGTCGTCGAGGACGTCGGCCGCAACTGCCTGCATGTCGTGCTGGGTGGTCATCGGGACGGGCGGCACCCACGGCGAGCCCATCCCGACCGGGGTGTAGTGGTAGGCGGTGACGACCTCGATCGTCGCACCGACGGCCCGGGCGAGGTCGACGGCCCAGCGCAGCGCGTGCAGGGCCTCCTCGGAGCCGTCCACGCCGACGACCATCCGCTGGAGCCGACCGGGGTCGGTGGCGACGAGCATCGTCGGGCAGACCGCGTGCGTCGCGACCTGCCGCCCGATCGAACCGAGCAGGGCCGACTCGATCGCGCCGTGGCCGTGCGTGCCGATGACCAGCAGGTCGGCGTCCTTCGCCGCGCCCAACAGCACCGCGGCGGGCTGCCCCTGCTGGATGAACGAGTCGAGCTCGACATCGTCGTGCTCCACCTCGTCCAGCGTGTGCTTCTGTGCCTCGAGGCCGAGCTCGATCGCGTCCTCACCGAGGTTCCACTCCGCGAACGGCCCCGCGAGCGGCATCTCCGCCGCCGCGGTCACGGCCTCGATCCGTGCCCCTGTCAGCCGGGCCAGCCGCACGACCCACGCGAGGGCGGCGGCGGCGGGGTCCGACCCGTCGATACCGACGACGATGCGCTCCATGACCTGCCTCCTCCAGGGACCACTGTCATCGTGACCAGCGGATTCCTGCGGCGGCAGGGGAGAAGGTCCCCGCGTCAGTAGCCCCCGGTCACGTACTCGGTGAGCGTGTCCTTCTCGACCTGGAGCTGGTCGATGGTGGACTTGACGACGTCCCCGATCGAGACGATCCCGACCAGACCACCAGCGTCGTCGACGACGGGGATGTGACGGAACCGGCCCTCGGTCATCATCTGCATCAGCTCCGCGGTCGTCGTCGTGGAGCGACAGGTGGTGACGGTCGACGTCATCGCCTCGGCGACCGTGACGTCCAGGCAGTCGCGACCCTCGCGAGCGAGGTTCTGCACGATCTCGCGCTCCGCGACCACGCCCACGACCCGGCCGTCGGCCTCGACGACGACGACCGCACCGATGCGCCGTTCGTCGAGGACCTGCGCCACGCGCGCCAGCGTGGCCTCCGGTCCGATGGTCGCGACGTCGGTCCCCCGCGCCCCCATGATCTGCTCAGCGGTCGTCGCCATCCGGTCTCCCCTCCCGATGTCGGTGGCACAACCTTGCCACGTCCCGCCGACGCACGCACGTGTTCGTCGTCAGCAGCCGCTGGGCAGCCCCGACCCCGCGGGCCGTTGGGCCCTGTCACGGACGCCCCCACGCGGCCACGGTGCTGACGACACGACGAAGGACCCCTCGTGCCCCTGCGCCGCGGCCATGCATCCGTCCGGGCGGCGCTCGTGGTCGCTGCGGTCGGCCTGCTTGCCGTCGCGACGTGGATCGTCGCCGGCGACGTGCTCCCCGGTGGGCGGTGGTTCGCCGTCCACCTGTTCACGCTCGGGGTGCTGAGCCCGCTCGTGCTGGCACTGTCACAGCACTTCGCCGCCACGTTGACGCGGACCGACGAGGGTCGGACGGTCCCCCTCACGCTCCTGTTCACCGCTGGCGCGGTGGCCGTGCTCGCCGGTGTGGCCGGCGGCCAACGCCTCGTGCTGGTCGTCGGCGCAACGGTCGCAGCAGCCGCGGTCACCGTCGGCGACGTGCGCCTGCGGCGGGCGCGTCGCAGCGCGACCGGGGCTCGCTTCGGCTGGGTCGTGCGCCTCTACGAGCGCGCCCACGGTGCCTTCCTCCACGGCGCGGTCCTCGGGGCGCTGCTCGGGGCCGGGGTCCTCGGCGGTGGCTGGTACCTGCCGGCACGGCTCGCGCACCTGCATGCCAACGTCCTCGGTTGGGGCGTCCTGACGCTGCTCGCCACGGTCGTCTTCCTCGGACCGACGGTCCTCCGGCGCCAGATCGAGCCGGGTGCGGACGAGCGGGCCGCCCGCACGCTGCGTCACGGCGCGACCGGTCTGAGCGTCGCACTGCTCGCACTGCTCGCCATGGGCGTCGGCGGGGCGGGCGCGGTGGCCGCCAGGCTGCTCGCGGCCGCAGGACTGGCCGTGTTCGCGTGGGTCGGCACGAGCGCGGTCCGGCCGGTGCTGCGCACCGCGCTGCGCGGCAGCCCCAGTCCCGGCAGGTGGCCGCTCGCCGCAGCCTGCGCGTGGCTCGTCGTCGGGCTGTGGGCCGACGTGGCCGTCGTCGCACTCGGCGTGTGGGCGGCGCTGGACGCGCTCGGCGTCCTCGCGCTGGTCGGTGTGCTGCTGCAGACGATCCTCGGCGCGGCGATGCACCTCACGCCGGTGGCGTTCGGCCGTGACCGTCCCCACCGCGACGACCTGCGGCGACGGGTCGCCCACGCCAGCGTCCCGCGCACCGTCGCCCTCGACCTCGGCGTGCTGCTGGTGGTCGGCACCGCAGCGTGGCGCGCCCTCGGCGGCGAGGTCACGACTGGCCTGCCGGGCGGCATCGGCTGGGCCCTCGTGGTCATGGCCGTCGCGACCTTCCCGATCGCACTGTCCGGCGCGGCGCTGCGGGGCGGACGGCCGGTGGGGTGACGACCGTCAGCGACCGCGCGTGAAGCCCGGACCGATGTACCCACGGCGGACCGCCTCACGCGTCCGCTCGTGACGTGCGCGGACGACCTGGCGGCGCTCCTCGGCACGGGCGCGGACCTCCGCGACCGACGGAGCGGTGCGCGCGGGCGGTCGCGGGCCGTGCTGCCAGCGCCACCACGCGAGGTAGCCGACGCCGGCCAGCGCGGCGGGCGTGCCGAGGACCACCCCGACCGCGACCAGCACCAGCCCGACGCCGGGCAGCAGGACACCGACGAGGACGAGGCCGACGATGGCGGCGGCGATGCCGAGCGCCGTGCCGACCGAGACCTCGCGCGCCGCGTAGCTGATCCCGCGCTCCGCGGCGACCACGAGGACGACACCGAGCAGGACCAGGCCGGCCAGCAGCACCCCCTGGGCGAACGGCGTGCCGGTGCGACGCACGCCGTCGAGGAGCGCGACCACGAGCGCGACGGGCAGACCCACGGCGGACACGCCGAGCACGACCCATCCGGTCGTCGTCACCCAGCCGGGCAGCCGTCGGGCCACGTGGCACCTCCTCGTCACCGCGGCACGGTAGTCCTCAGCGGCGGGGCGCCTTCTTCTCCAGCGGCACGTCCGCGAGCTCGTCCACCTCGACCGGACCGAGCTCGGTCCCGGCCCGGTGCGCGGCGCGGCCGATGAGGTGGCTGCCGATCGGCGCGGTGACGAACTGCAGCATGATCACGAGCAGCAGCTTGGCGACGTTGCCGGCGTCCGGCACCTGCAGCGCGGCGCCACCGAGGACCAGGGCGAGTCCGAGCGTCGCCGGCTTCGTGGCGGCGTGCATCCGGGCGAACATGTCGTCGAAGCGCTGCAGGCCGATGCCTGCGATCAGGGCGAGCGCCGCCCCGACGAACATGAGGATCCCGCTGAGGAGCTCCATCAGCGTGCTCCCCGCCGCTCGATGAACCGCGCCACGAGCGCGGTGCCGGTGAAGCCGAGGAGGGCCGCCACCACGAGGACGTCGAGATAGGAGCCGTCACCGGTCCGGGCCGCGTCGACGGCAATCCCGCAGACGACCACGACCAGCAGGGTGTCGAGCGCCACGGCACGGTCGGGGAACGAGCTGCCGCGCAGCATCCGCAGCACGCAGAGCAGGCCGGCGGCACCGAGCATCGCGAAGGTCAGGACGTACAGGACGGTCACGGTGCCTCCTCGGTGGCGGGGGCGGTCGTCGACGGCAGGGTCGACGGGAACGCCCGCATCGCGTAGTCCTCGAGCACGCCGATCTCGGCGCGCACCTCCTCGATGGAGCGCAGGTGCATGATGTGGACGTACAGCGTCAGCGGGTCGTGTCGGATCTCGAGGGTCAGCGTCCCCGGCGTCAGCGACACGGTGTTGGCGATCAGGGTGGCGAGCGGCACCGAGTCGGTGCGCAGCGGCACGGCCACGATGCCCTGGTTGATGCGGTTGCGGGGGGTGACGACCTCCCAGGCCACGACGGCGCTGGACTTCACCAGGGCCCACGCGGCGTAGCCGGCGTACGCGAGCACGCCGACGAGGCTGAAGGTGACGGTGCGCTCACGATCGTGGATGGGCAGCAGCACCATCGTGGCGGCGCCGGCGACGGCGCCCCAGAGCACGTTGGCGACGCTCACGTCGGACCACAGTGCGCACCAGACGATGATCGACCAGACGATGAGGATGACGCGGCGGATCGGGAAGTCGTTCACGGCCCCACCACCGCGTCGATGTACGGGGCACGGTCGAGCAGCACCGTCGCGGCGCGCTCACTGACGTCGAACAGCGGGCCGGCGGCGAGGCTGACCCCGAGCGAGGCGACGACCAGCACGGTGGTGGCACCGACCATCGCCGGGGAGGCCGGCAGGCGGTCGGGTCCCTCGGCGGCGGCGACCGGGGACGGCTCGTCGGGGGTCCCCCAGAAGACGCCGTTCCAGATCTTGGTCATCGAGAAGAGGGTCAGCAGGCTGACCGCGAGGGACACGCCCACGATCGTCCACTGCTCGATCGCGAGCCCGGCCTGGACCAGCGAGAGCTTGGCGACGAAGCCGGAGAACGGCGGGATCCCCGCGAGCGACAGGGCCGGCAGCAGGAACAGCACGGCCATGCCCGGGGCCGAGTGGAGCAGCCCGCCGAGCTTGCGCAGCTGCCCCGTGCCGTTGGTCTGCTCGATGATCCCACCGACCAGGAACAGCGTCGTCTTCACGATGATGTGGTGGACGATGTAGAGCACCGCGCCGGCGAGGCCGGCCAGCGAGAACAGCCCGACGCCCAGCAGCATGTAGCCGATCTGGCTGACGATGTGGAACGACAGGATGCGCTTGACGTCGTCCTGCGCGATGGCCCCGAGGACGCCGACGACCATCGTGAGCCCGGCCAGCACCAGCAGCACCGTCGACGCGGTCCCGCCGGTCGGGAACAGCAGCGTCTGGGTCCGCATGATCGCGTAGACCCCGACCTTGGTCAGCAGGCCGGCGAAGACCGCGGTGACCGGCGAGGGCGCGGTCGGGTACGAGTCGGGCAGCCACTGGAACAGCGGGAAGATCGCCGCCTTGATCCCGAACACGACGAGCAGCATCAGACCGAGGGCCTGGCGGACGGTCGGGTCGAGCTGGTCGAGCTCGCCGGCGAGCAGTGCCATGTTGACGGTGCCAGTCGCGCCGTACAGCAGGGCCACGGCAGTGATGAACAGGCCCGACGCGAGCAGGCTGATCACGACGTAGCTCATGCCGTGGCGGACCTGGCGCCGCGCCCCACCGAGCGTGATCAGCACGTAGCTGGAGACCAGCATGATCTCGAAGGCCACGAAGAGGTTGAACAGGTCACCGGCGAGGAACGACAGCGACACCCCGGCGGCGAGCGTGAGGTAGACGGGGTGGAAGAACGGAGCGGTGTCGTCGGTGAGCTCGCTGCCCAGCGCGTAGACGAACACGGCCAGCAGCATCAGGGCCGCGACGACCAGCAGCAGCCCGGCCAGCGGGTCGGCCACGAGCACGATCCCGACGTCCGGTGTCCAGCCCCCGAGCCGGGCCGTGATCGTCGAGCCGTCGAACACGCTCCTCAGGGCCGCGATCGCCAGGCCGAGCTGGGCGGTGAGCACGAGCACGCCGAGCACGCGCTGCGCCATCCGGTAGCGCGACAGGATCAACGACACGCCGCCGCCGAGCAGCGGCACCGCGACGAGCAGGGGGAGGAGATCGCCGGTCATCGGCCCACCCCCTGCCCCAGGTCGTCGTCCTCCGACAGCTCCTGCGTGCGGGCCTGGTCGCGCTCGATGGCCCGGCGGGCCTCCATGATGCGGCGGTCCTCGACGTCGTCCTCGACCTCGTCGTCCGCCCGGTAGATCCAGTTGCGGTACGCCATCGAGAGCAGGAACGCGCTGACACCGAAGGTGATCACGATCGCGGTCAGGGCGAGTGCCTGCGGGAGCGGGTCGGCGGTGACGGCAGGGTCGGCACCGGCGACGGGCGGCGCACCGCCCGGCCCACCTGCGGCGAGCAGCAGCAGGTTGGCGCCGTGGCCGATCACGGCCAGGCCGATGACGATCCGCGAGAGGCTCCGTTGCAGCAGCAGCCAGACGCCCGCGGTGTAGAGGACCCCGATGGTGAGCGCGATCACGAGGTTCACGCGCCACCCCCGTCGGTGTCGCCCAGGGCCGCGTGCTGGTCGGCCAGGTCCTCGCGCTCGTCGGCCTCGCCGCCCAGCGCACGCAGGATCGCGAGCACCAGCCCGACCACGACGAGGTAGACGCCGATGTCGAACGGCAGCGCCGTCGTCGCCTTCAGCGTCCCCAGCACGCCCACGGACGCCTCGACCTTCGCCGAGCCGAGGAACGCCTCGGCCCAGCCGAAGCCGCCCAGCCCGACGAGCGTCGCGATGACCACGCCGCCGCCGAGGAACACGTTCTCCGAGTACGGGACGAGGCGGTCCACGCCCTCGCTGCCCTCGGCTGCGTAGCGCAGCACCAGCGCGGCGGCCGCGGTCAGCCCACCGACGAAGCCGCCACCCGGGGCGTTGTGCCCGGCGAACAGCAGGAACAGCGAGAAGAGCAGGGCCGTGCGCAGGACGGCGTCCAGCACGGTGTCGAGCACGGTCGACGGGCGCGGCCTCATGACGGCACCCCCGCGCTCGGCTCGGTCGCGATGTCACTGTCGGGGGCCGCGTCCACCGGCCCGTCTGCGGGGTCGCCCTCGCTGTCGTCGCGCCGTGTGGCACGGACCATCGAGAGGACCCCGACCGCGGCGACGGCGAGCACCGTCACCTCACCGAGGGTGTCCAACGCACGGAAGTCGGTCAGGATGACGTTGACGACGTTCTTGCCCCCGCCCTCGGGCAGGGCGCGCGCGAGGAACTCGCTCGCCGCGCCGGTCGAGGACCGCGCGCTCGTGGTCGCGAGCGCCAGCACCGTGACCAGCCCGCCGACCGCGACCGAGATCAGGATCCGGGCGCCGTTGCCGAACCGGAACGCCGGCTGCGTGAAGTCCTCGGGGAGGCGCCGCAGCACGAGCACGAAGATCCCCACCGACAGCGTGTCGATCAGCAGCTGCGTGAGTGCGAGGTCGGGTGCGCCGTGCAGGACGAACAGGACGGCGACGCCGAACCCGACACCGCCGAGCAGCAGGACGGTCGACAGGCGCTTGCGGACCACGGCGGTGCCCACGGCGGCCGCGATGATCCCGGCGGCCACGGCGGCCTGCAGCGGCGACGAGGCGACCTCGTCGATCTGGACCGGGACCCCGCGCAGCAGCACGGAGCCCGGCAGGACCACGAGGGTCAGCAGGATCACGCTGAGGTAGATCGGCAGCGACCCGGGCTGGACGACCGAGACGGTGCGGTCGGCGAGCTCGAAGAGGCCACGGAGCCCACCGCGGTAGGCGGACCGGGCCTCGGGCACGCGCTCCGTCAGGCGGAACAGCGGCCCCACGGCCGACTGGTAGCGCCACAGCACGGCACCGAGGACCAGGATCGCGGTCGACAGGTACAGCGGGGTGCCGAGCCCGTGCCACAGCTCGAGGTGGAACGCGTCGCCACCCGCGACCAGGGAGCCGCCCGCCACGCCGACGAACTCGTCGATCGGGGCGAGGACCAGGGCGAACACCACGGTCAGCACGGTCAGCACGGCCCCCGGCAGCTCGAAGGCACGGTCCGGCGCATGCACGTCGGCCGGGTCGACGGCGTCCCGACGCAGCTCGTCGTCACGCTTGTCCATGAAGGTCCCACGGACGAAGCGGATCGCGTAGGCGGCGGTGAGCACCGAGCCGGCGGTGATCAGCACGAGCGTGCTGATCTTGCCGACGTCGAGGTGGTAGGCCGCGTAGAGCGCGGCCTCCTTGCTGACGAACCCGAACAGTGGGATGAGCCCGGCCATCGAGGCCGCGGCGAGGGTCGCGGCGACGGCGGTGACGGGCATGATCCGGCCGATGCCCTGCAGGCGCCGGATGTCCCGGGTGTGAGCGGCGTGGTCGACCACACCGACCGACATGAACAGTGTCGCCTTGAACAGCGAGTGGGCCAGCAGCACCGCGACGCCGGCGAAGACCATCTCCGGATCGCCGTGGCCGACGAGCAGGACGATGAACCCCAGCTGCGAGACGGTGCCGAACGCGAGCAGGGCCTTGAGGTCGGTCTCGCGCAGGGCGCGCCACCCGCCCAGCAGCATCGTGGCGCCGCCGACCACCACCAGCGTCGTCGTCCACCAGTCGACGGTCGGGGCGAACGCGGGGCCGAACCGGGCCAGCAGGTAGATGCCGGCCTTCACCATCGTCGCCGAGTGGAGGTAGGCGGACACCGGCGTCGGCGCGGCCATCGCCCCGGGCAACCAGAAGTGGAACGGCACCTGGGCCGACTTCGTCATCGCCCCGAGCAGCAGCAGGACGAGACCGGCCTCGACCGCGCCGCCCGTCGGCGCAGCGGCGAGGATGCCGCTCATGCTCGAGGTCCCGGCCGCCTGCGCCAGCAGGACCAGACCACCGAGCAGGGCCAGACCACCGCCGCCGGTGACCAACAGCGCCTGCAGTGCCGAGGCGCGCGCCGCGGTGTCGTCGTCCTTGAAGCCGATCAGGAGGTAGGACGTGATCGAGGTGATCTCCCACGCCACGAACAGCGTGTAGACGTCGTCGGCGCTTGTCAGCAGCAGCATCGCACCGGCGAAGGTCACCAGCAGGGCCGCGAAGCGACCGAGGTCGTCGCGCTCCTCGAAGTACCGCGACGCGTAGAGGAAGATCAGCACGCCGATCCCGGCGATGATCCACCACATCAGCAGCCCGAAGCCGTCGAGCGCGAGGTCGAGCGTCAGCCCCATCCCCGGGACCCACGCCGCCGAGAACGTCTGGACCTCACCGGCGAGCACGGCCGGTGCGACGGCGACGGCGACGGCGAGCGCGACGGCCGGCGCGACGGCGGCGAGCAGCAGGACACGACGCCCCAGTCGACGGCCGGCGAGACCGGCGACGAGTGCGACGATGACGTGCGCAGCGAGTGCGCCGACCAATGGCACGTCAGCGGCTCCCGTCAGGTGGGACCACGACGACCTGTGCGCCGATCTTGTCAGCACTCGCCTGTGCGCCGGCCCCGAAGGCCCCGACCGCCAGCACGATGTCGTCCGCGTGGACGGCGATGCGCTCGACCACGTCGGCCGGCGTCCCCGGTGCGAGCACGACGACCGGGTCGAAGTCGGCGAGCAGGGCCGCGGCGGCGTGGGCACGTGCCTCGGCGGCGCGACGGTCCTCGTCGTGGTCCGGGGCACGCAGGGTGCTGAAGCCGACGGGCACGGCAAGCATCAGTGTCCCGGGGTCGTCGAGGCGTCGGAGGACCGGCAGCACGTCCGCAGCACGTTCGGCAGGACCGTTCAGCACGACGACGGTCCGCTTGCCCTCGACCAGCTCCCCCCGCAACGACACCGGTCGGGTGAAGGGATCCCGCCGGTGCAGGTGGTCGAGTGCGAGCGGCAGGAACAGCGGCCCCATGGTCGCGGCGAGCCCGGCGACGGCACGGAACTCGTGCCCCCTGGCCGCCATGACCCGCGCCACCACCAGCCCCGAGGCGACCCACAGCACCACGACCACTGCCGCAACCACGGGGTTGGGCAGGTCCGTCACGAGCGCGACGGCGGTCACGTCACCCGTGACGGTGTCGGCGGTGGGGCTGGTCATGTCGCTCCGGTGCTTGCGGCGATGCTACGAAATCGAAGCAGTGCTGTCACCGCCGGGTGGCCGTTCTTCAGTGCGGACTCAGGATCCCTCCGCGTCCGGCGGTTCGACCCGCGGGAACAGGACCTCGGGCTCGCCGAGCGGAGTGCCGCCGGCGACCTCGCGGCGCGCCCAGCCGCCGGTCCACAGGTCGTCGTCGTGGCCGAGCCATGCGTGGACGCGCTCGCAGGCGAACGGCGTGTACGGCGCGAAACCGACCTTCGCCGCCTCGATCGCCTGGATGACGGTCCACAGGATCGTGCCGGCGCGCTCCGGGTCCTCCTTGACGACCTTCCACGGCTCCTGGTCGTTGAGGTAGGCGTTGGCCTCCTGCGCGATCGTCAGCGCGGCCCGCAGGCCCGCCCTGAGCTCGACCGCCTCGATGTGCTCGGCCTCGGCGGCCAACAGCTCGTCGCACTGGTCGAGCAGCGCCCGGTCCACGTCGGCCAGCTCGCCGGGGGCCGGGACGGCCTCGTCGAACTTCTTGCGCGTCATCGTCAGCACGCGGTTGACGAGGTTCCCGAACGCGTTGGCCAGCTCCTCGTTCATCCGACGGACCAGCTCCTCCTCGGAGATGTCGGTGTCGGTCTGCTCGGGCAGGTTGGCCGCCAGCGCGTAGCGCAGCTGGTCCGGCGAGTAGGTCTCGAGGTACTCGAGCACCGGCGTGCCGATGCCACGCGACTTGCTGGCCTTGGCGCCCTTGAACGTCACGTACTGGTTGGCCGGGACATCGGTCGGGAGGTTGAAGGCCTGCCCCGAACCGGTCGTCCCGTCGCCGCCGTTGTCCGGGTCGGCGTTCATCCCTGCGAGGTAGCTCGGCCAGAACACCGCGTGGAACGGGACGTTGTCCTTGCCGATGAAGTAGTAGGACTCGGCGTCCGGGTCGTGCCACCAGCGTTGCCACGCGTCGGGGTCGTCGGTCCCGGCTGCCCACTCGATCGACGCGGAGAGGTAGCCGATCACCGCGTCGAACCAGACGTAGATCCGCTTGCCCTCGCCGATCGTGTCGAACTCCTCGGGGATCGGGACCCCCCAGTCGAGGTCGCGGGTGATCGCACGGTCGAGCAGGCCACCGTCGACGAACGA
>JBFKQZ010000045.1:0-15984 GCA_041627475.1 Nitriliruptoraceae bacterium
CCGGTGCCGTGGCTGGAGCTGGCCGAGGACCACGACCGGGTCCGCGACCTGATCGAGCGCTGCATCCCCGGCTTCGACGACTACAACCGTCGGGTGCGGCTGGACGGTGGCTTCCCGCTGCCCAACAGCGCCCGGGCCCGCGACTTCTCGGGTCTGCCGGACGGCCGGGCACGGCTGACGGTCTACCCGCTGCCCGACACCGGGTCAGCGACACCCGCCGCCGAGGTCGACGGCCTGCTCACGCTGATGACCGTCCGCAGCCACGACCAGTTCAACACGACCGTGTACGGCGACGACGACCGCTATCGCGGCGTGCACGGCGACCGGCGCGTGGTGTTCCTCTCCCCCGCCGACGCGGTCGAGCGGGGGCTGGCCGACGGCCAGCGCGTCGACATCACCAGCCACGCCCCCGACGGCGAGCGCACGGTCCACGGGTTCCGGGTCGTGCTGCACGACCTGCCCCACGGCGACTGCGCCGCCTACTTCCCCGAGGCGAACCCGCTCGTGCCGCTGTCCTCGACGGCACTGGAGTCCAACACGCCGACGAGCAAGGCCGTGCCGGTCACGGTGACGCCTGCCTGACCCCCCTCGAGTTTCCTCGCGTCCCGCAAGGAAACTCGGGGTCATCGTCGGTCGACGACGCGGGACCGTCCCGCCGCGCCGAGTTTCCTCGCGTCCTGCGAGGAAACTCGGGGCTGCGTCAGACGGGATCGACTCGCGTGCGCAGCGACGGCGGTCGGTCCGGGTGGTGGCGGAACATCACGCAGCTGCGCGGGCCGACGGGCCGACGCGTCCTCGGGACGGCGTGGTCCCACGTCCGCTGGCAGGTGCCGCCCATGACGACGAGGTCCCCCGGCTGCGGGCGCAGGCGGACACTCGCCCCGCCCCCCTTCGGGCGCAGGTGGAAGGCCCGTGCCGTGCCGAGCGTGAGCACCGCCACGACGGCGCGGTCGCGGTCGCGCAGCTCGCGGTCGCCGTGCCAGGCGACGGCGTCGTCGCCGTCGCGGTAGAGGTTCGCGGTGACGCGGTCGAGCGCGGTCCGGTAGCGCCGCGACAACAGCTCGACGGCCTCGTGCAGCACGGCGAGGCCGACCGGGAGGTCGGCCGTGCCCCAGTGCGCACGCAGCCGCGGCTGGGCGACCATCTCGCCGTACATGGCCATCTCGTGCTGGCGCCACCCGCCGGCGGCGAGCACTCGCTCGAACAGCTCGTCGTGCCCGCTGCACCACCCGGGCACCACGTCGAGCCAGGCACCCGCGCCCAACTCGCGACGCTCGGCAGTCGTGAACGCCGCGTCGAACGACGGTTCACCCGTCGCGTCGACCTGGCCCAGGAGGGAGGGCTGCCACTGCACGTCCAGCATGAGTCCGACCGTACCGAACATCTGTTCGGTCGCAAGTCGTCACATGCGCTTCTTCGTCCGGGCGGTCGCAGGGGCCGTCGTGGGGTCCTCGGGCCAGGGATGCTTGGGATAGCGCCCGCGCAGGTCCGCCCGGACGTCGTGGTAGGCGCCGGCCCAGAAGCCGGCGAGGTCGCTGGTCACCGCGGCGGGGCGGCCCGCTGGGGACAGCAGCTCGACGGTGACGGCGACGGCCCCGTCCGCGACCGTGGGTGACCGCTCCAGGCCGAAGAACTCCTGGAGCTTCGCGCTCAGCACGACCCGGCCCTCGTCCTCGTAGCGCAGCCGGGCCGTGCGGCCCGACGGGATCGCGAGCCGGGTCGGGGCCAGCCGGTCGACCTCGGCGACGCGTTCCCACCCGACGCGGTCACGCAGCGCGTCGAGCAGCGACAGCCGACCGAGGTGGCCGACGCGGTGGATCCCGGCGAGGTACGGCGCCAGCCACGCATCGAGGTCGGCCAGCAGTGCCTCGTCGTCCATGGCAGGCCACGGGTCCCCGAGCACCTCGTGGAGGAAGCCGACGCGCTCCCGCAGCGACCGGGTCGCGTCGCTCCACGGCAGCAGTGCCAACCCGACGTCACGCACGCCGTCCAGCAGTGCTGTCGTGGTCGCGGCGTCGTCGGGGTCGTCGAGGTGGCCATCGGTCAGCACGAGCGCACCGAGCTGCGTGCGACGCCGTGCGACGACGTCGCGCTCGCGCGCGTCCCACACGACGTGCTCGACCTGCTCGACGAGGTGACCGAGCTCGTCGTGGAGCGCGGCCTCGTCCAGCGCCGCTGCGCGTCGGATCCACGCATCGCTGCCCGACCCGTCGACGTCGACGGCGACCAGCAGCGGCGTGCCCGCGAGGACGTCCCCGGTGTCGAGTCGTGCCCCGCGACCGGTCGCGAGCACGTAGCGGGACCGGTCGTCATCACGGACCCGGCCGACCCGGTCCGGGAAGGCACGCGCCAGCAGCCGTCCGATGCGCGCCGACGTGACGTCCTGCGAGTCCCGCGGTGCGTCCGCCAGCCGCCGCAGCCGCTGGACGTCGCGACGGACGGCACCGAGCCGGCCGTCACGGACGGACGCACCGCCGCCGGGGCGGCCGCCGCGCAGCGCGACGACCCGGTCGGTCATGTCGACGAGGCTGCTGCCACGGCGCGTGCTCAGGACGTCCCGCTCCCCCAGCAGGGCGGCGAGCTCGACAGCGAGACCACGGTCCGCGCCCTGTGCTGTCCGCACCAGGTGAGCGAGGCGGGGCGACAGCGGCAGCTCGACGAGCGCACGGCCGTGCTCGGTCACCCCTCCTTCGTCGTCCACCGCACCGAGTTGCCGCAGCACGGCGACCGCCGCGTCCCACGCGGGTGCCGGTGCCCGATCGAGCGTGCGGAGGTCCTCACGGTCCCGCGCACCCCAGGTCGCGGCCTCGAGCACGAACCCGGCCAGGTCCTCCTGCTGCACCGCCGGCGTCCGCGAACGGTCAAGCGACATCGTGGTCCGCGACGGCCACATGCGGATCGCCGTGCCCTCGCGCACGCGGCCGGCTCGGCCGGCGCGCTGCTCGGCCCGGTCGAGGGAGATGCGCGTGGTCACGAGGTGGGACAGTCCGGTCGCCGGGTCGTACCGGGGTTCCCGGGCGAGCCCGCTGTCGACGACGACACGGACCCCGGGGACGGTCAGCGAGGACTCGGCGAGGTCGGTCGCCACGACGACGTGGCGCACGCCGGTCGGCGGCGGTTCCAGCGCCGCGTCCTGCTCGGCGGACGGCAGGCCGCCGTGCAGCGGGAGCAGCCGGACCGACGACGGGACGGCCCGCGACAGCTCCTCGATCGTCCGCATGATCTCCCGGACGCCCGGCAGGAACACCAGCACGTCGCCGTCGAACCTGTCCAACGCGTCGAGCACGACGTCGGCCACGGCCGGCTCGAGGCGATCGGCGAGCGAGTGCTCGACGTGCTCGACCTCGACGGGGAACAGCCGCCCGTCGGACGCGACGGCCGGCGCACCGCCGAGCTGGTCGGCGACCCGCTCCCCAGCCAGGGTCGCCGACATGACGACGATGCCGAGGTCGTCGCGCAGGTCGGCCACGTCCAGCGCGAACGCGAGCGCCAGGTCGGCCTCGAGCGACCGCTCGTGGAACTCGTCGAGCACGACCACGCTCGTGCCGTCGAGCGTCGGGTCGCGCTGGAGGCGGCGCACGAGCACGCCCTCGGTGACGACCTCGACGCGGGTCGCGCCACTGGTGCGACGGTCGTCGCGCGTGGTGACCCCGACGTGGCCCCCGAGGCGGTCACCGACCAGCGACGACATCCGTCGCGCGGCGGCGCGTGCGGCGACTCGGCGCGGCTCGAGGACGACGATCCGGCCGTGGTCGAACGCCGGGTCCTCGGCCAGCGCCAGCGGGAGCACGGTGGTCTTGCCGGCGCCGGCCGGCGCCTCCAGCACCAGTCGCTGCGTGTCGCGCAGCGCCGCGACGGCCTCGTCGACGACCTCGAGGACCGGCAGCTCCGCGGCGGCCTCGCGGACCGGACGGTGGCTGGACACGGCGGGACCCTCGACTGGTGCGGTGCGCTCGAGGCTACGAGGCAGCGGGAGCTCGCAGACGAACGGCCGGGCGCAGGGCCCGGCCGTGGTCGTCAGCCGACGAGGTCACTCGTCCTCGCCGTCCTCGTCCGGCGCGAGCAGCTCCTCGACCTTCTCCTCGGCCTTGCCGTCGAGCGCCAGGTCGAGCTCGGCGACCAGGCGGGCACGGGCCTTGCGGAGCATCGTCCGCTCCGACGGCGACAGACCCTTGCGCTCGTTCTTCGCGCTGAGGTCGCGGACGACCATCGCGATGTCCTGCGGCTCGCCGGTGGTCATCTTGCCCTGGTTGCGTGCGCGCATCTTGCGCCACGACAGCGACTGGCCCTCGGCCGGCGCGTCGAGCACGTCGAGGACGTCCTCGGCCTCGTACTTGTCCATCGCCTCACGCAGCTCGTGCTCGTCGAGCGTCGCCACCGGCAGCTGGAGGATCAGGTCCTGCTCGGTGTGCTCGAGCACGGCGTACTCCTCCTCCACACCACCGATCGTCCGCGTGGTGATGTCCTTGAGGATGGTGGGACCGTGGACCGGGTGGATGAGGGGCGTGCCGACAGGGATCTTCAAAAGGGCGCTCCGATGAGGTCGCGTGCGGACAGTGCCGGTCCGGACAGCGGGAGGCGGACCGACGGCGAACATGATTATGTTAACCTACGCAGGTTCAGATCGCAAGTTTCCGTGCCGTTCAGCCCCAGAACAGCCGGACGACGGCCGTCACCGCGGCCGCCGTGAGCACCGTCGGGATGAACCCACCGCCCCGCGCGAGGACGAGGCCCGCCGCACCCACGCCGACGATGCGGGCATCGACGACGAACGTGGTGCCGTCGACGAGCACCGACGTCGCCACGAGGGCCGCCAGCAGCGCTGCGGGCAGCAGGTCGACGATCCGCGCGAGGTGTGGCGGCAGCTGTCGGTTGCCGAGCAGCACGGGGCCGGCGGCCTTCAGTCCGTAGGTGGCCGCGCCGAGCAGCAGCACGACCAGGGTCGCGTCGCTCACGTCGCCCTCCCCGCCGCGACCACGCCCAGCGCGGCGACGAGGATCGGCACACCGGGCGGCGCGAACGGGGCGACGACCAGGGCGATCGCCGCGCCGGCGACCGCGACGCGCAGCTGCCGACTGTCCCGCAACCGCGGCCACAGCAGAGCGAGGAAGGACGCCGGGATCGTGGCGTCGAGGCCCAGCGTGGTCACGAGGTCGCCGGCGCCCTCGGCGAGCAGCACCCCGCCCAGCGTCGAGGCGTTCCAGAGCGCGAAGACGGCCAGCCCGCCCACGAGGTAGCCGTAGCGTCGCCGCTCCGGTGACCGTGCCGCGGTGCCGACCGCCATGGCCTCGTCGATCATCAGCTGCGAGGCGGCGAGGCGGAACGGCAGCGAGCCCCGGAGGGCCGGCGCCATCGCCAGCCCGAACGCGAGCGACCGCAGGTTGAGGAGCACGCCGGCACCGACCGCCGCGGCGATCGTGCCGCCCTCACCCAGCACGCCGACCGCCGCGAACTGCGCCGAGCCCGTGAACACGATCGCGGAGAAGCCCACCGCCTCCCACCACGCCAGCCCGGCCTGACTGCAGAGCACGCCGAACGCGAGACCGAACGGCACGAGGGCGACAGCGATGGCGCCGGCACGACGACGCAGCTCGGCGCGATCCGGTTCGTCGATCGTCAGGTCGGTCCCCCACCACGGCGACCCGCAGTCAACCAACCCGCCGCCGCACTGCGACACCGGCCAGCAGCGCCGCCACCCCGACCGCCACGAGCCACTCGGTGGGCAGCCCCCCACCGCCGTCCGTGCCCGCGTCGGTGAAGGGCACCCAGACCGTCACCCCGTCGATGCTGGTCAGTTCGTCGCCGATCTCGACCGGCACGCTCCACGCGAACAGCTCGACGGTGCGACCGGCGGCCCGGACCTCCTCGTCGGGGAGGACCCCGGGCAACGCCGCTCGGGTCTCGAGCCACGCGTGCCCCGGCGTCGCCGAGATCCGCTCCAGGGTGACGACCCCCGGTGCTGCGTCGATGGCGCCGTCGGCGAGGCGCTGCTCCGCCCGTGTGGCGGAGGCGAGGTTCACCGTGACGCCCTGCGGCCCCACCACGGCGTAGGGCGCCCCGTCGCGCCCCAGCACCGTCACCGGCGTCGCCCCCTCGTTGCGGAGGAAGAGCACCGGCACCGGGCCCGGGGCGACCTCGACGGAGACGTCGGGAGTCAGCCTGCCGTCGCCCAGCAGTCGCGCCTCGACCCGGCCGGTCACGGGCACGTGCCGCAGCCTCCCGGTGAGCTCGACGTCCCGACCGTCGACGCGCAGCGGTACCGCCCAGGTCCCGACGTCCTGTGCCCGGGTGCTGGTCAGGACCTCAGCGGGGACGTCGAGGGCACCGGGGTGCAGGCGGTGCTCGAACCACTGGAAGGCCCCGTCGCGGCCCACGACCGTCCACGGGTCCTCCGGTGTCGGCAGGCTGGCCGGCACGCGACCGTCGGCGTTCGTCGCTGCCTGGAAGGCGGGCGACGAGACGTCGACCTCCACGGTCGTCGAGCTGACACGTGCCCACGCTCGGCCGGCAGCGTCGAGGACCTCCACGACGGTGTCGGCCTCGGGCAGCAGGGCGAGGAGGGTCGCGTCCTGCGAGGCGCGGACCTCGACCCGGACGCCGTCGACGTCGGGCGTGAAGCCATCGACCACCGGCGTGATCGACGACGACGTCTGGTGCCCACGGGCCGGCGCGGCGACGAGGGCCACGGCGAGCACGGCGAGGACGGCCACCCGTCTGCACCGACTCCGCATCCACACCTCCTCCATGCGACAGATCGTGCGCTGTTGTAACGCACCCGACCGGGCATCGCACAGCATGGTCGAACGGACAGGGCGTGTGACTAGTGCACGACGACCATGCCGAGAACCGACCGGCCACGAGCAGCGGCCAGCGGGGCGGCGGGAGCGACCCGCCGCCAGCGGGAGGACACAGGCACATGACACGCAGACGGACATGGAAGCTCGCCGTGGTCGGCACCACGGTCGGCCTGCTCGGCGCGGGGGCACTGGTCCCGGCGAGCGCCTCGGACCCGGGCCAGGTGGGGCGGTTCTCCGACCCGTTCGCCGAGCCGGTCATCTACGACTTCGGCTACGACGAGGACGGCAACAAGGTCCGGGCCGGCGAACCGACGACGACGGACGAACCATGCATCCCCTCGCCCCGTGAGGACGACGGTGACCGGGTCGTCTGCAAGCCGGCGGCGGGCTCGCTCGCGCTGCTGCCCGACGGTCGGGTCCTCTACTGGAGCGCCCTCGAGGCGACCGAGAACGTCGAACTCGGAGCGGTGCCGGAGTTCGGGCTCGTGGCGGAGAACGACCAGTCGCGGGTCCTCACGATCAATCGTGACGACCCGGCGGCGAGCACGTGGGAGCTGCCCTTCCCGAACGGTGGCGGCGCCACCAACGAGAGCAAGCCGCTGCTCGACGGCTCGTTCATCGACCAGGGCGGCGAGACCAACGCCGACGGGGCCCTCTTCGGCGCGGACCAGGTGTTCCTCGCGGACGGCCGGCTGCTCGCTGCCTCTGGGACGGACTACTACAACGAGTTCGGCGCGATCGAGCTCGAGGGCCTGCGAGCGTCGCGGACCTTCGACCACGAGACGATGACATGGACCGCCACGGGTGACCTGAACATCGGTCGCTGGTACCCGACGCTGGTCACGCTCGCGAACGGCGACGTGCTGACGTTCTCGGGTGTGACCAAGCTGATCAAGCCGGTCTACGGCGACGAGTCGCCCACCGACTCGGGCACGAACGTGCTGCAGGCGGAGGTCTTCGACTACGGGTCGGAGCAGTGGACGCAGCTCGACGACAGCGCGAACCGCTCGCTGCCGCTGTACCCCCGGATGCGCCTCCTTCCCAACGGTGAGGTGTTCTACGACACCGCCGGACAGACCTGGGACCCGGCCGGCTACTCGTACTCGGAGGCGGTGTGGAACATCGCGGCGTCCTTCGACCCGGCCACCCAGACCTGGAACGAGTTCGGCATCCCGGGCGCGGACGGCACCACGGGTGTCGACCTCGCCTACCGCGGCTCGGGCTCCACGGTGATGCTGCCGCTGCGACCCGACGAGGACGGCGAGTACCGCACGGTCGAGCTGCTCAACTCCGGTGGCCACCCCGGCACGTCCCCGGGGACCTACGTCGGCCAGGCATTCAGCCGGATCACGTCCGTCACGATCGGTGAGGACGGCACCGCGGACGTCGCGTGGCGCTCGGCGGGCGACCTGAACCAGACCCGGTGGTACGGCCACTCCACGCTGCTGCCGACGGGCCAGGTCTTCCTCACCAGCGGCGCGGACGTCGACCACGTGATCGCACCGGGGTCGGAACGGGCGCGCACCGTCCCCGAGCTCTTCGACCCGGTGACCGAGACCTGGACGCCGGTCGCCGAGCAGGGCCAGGAGCGGACCTACCACAACTCCGCGATGCTGCTGCCGGACGCGACGGTGCTGGTCGGCGGCCACAACCCGATCCCGACGGCCTACGGCTCGCACCGGACGATCCCCGGCAACGCCCCCAACGAGGGACGTGACCCGAGCTTCGAGATCTGGGAGCCCCCCTACCTGCACTGGGGCATCCCGCAGCCCGAGATCACCGTGGAGCGCGAGACAGCGGCCCTCGGCGACACCCTGCAGGTGGAGCTCGACAACATCACCGCTGCCGACGTGGACAGCGTCGTCCTGGTCCGCCACCGGGCCGAGACGCACCTGATCGACGGCGACCAGCGCACGGTCGAGCTTGCGTTCGAGGCACCGAGCGACAACGCCGGCGTCGTGAAGGCCGTGCTGCCGAGCAGCGGGCACGTGCTCCCGCCCGGCCCGTACATGGTCTTCGTCAACCGCACGTCGGACAGGGGACCGATCCCCTCGGTCGCGGACTTCGTCCGGGTCGAGATCGGGGTCACCGGCGACCTCGTCGGCACCGCGACGGTCGAGCAGTCGACCACCGACGAGCTGCTGTCGATGATCGGTGCCTCCTGACCGCCGGCCTCCAGCACGACGAGCCCCGCTCCCCCGGCGGGGCTCGTCCCATGACATCGCCGTGAACCCCTCCGCACGGTCGGAACGGACGCCACGGCGGACGGCGTTGCATGGTTCGCTGGCGGTTGCGAAAGGACCACCATGTTCGGCCTGTTCAAGTCCCCCACGATGATCGAGCCCGACGAGGCGCTGCCCGGCCGGGACGAGCCGATGCAGATCTCCGGCGTGCACCAGGTGCTGGGCACCGACATGCAGCCGCCCTTCCCCGACGACACCGAGACCCTCGTCGTCGCCATGGGCTGCTACTGGGGTGCGGAGCGCTTCTACTGGCAGCAGGAGGGTGTGCACACCACCGCCGTCGGGTTCGCCGCGGGCTTCACGCCCAACCCGACGTACCGGGAGTCGTGCACCGGCCAGACCGGTTCGACCGAGGCCGTCCTGGTCGTCTACCGACCCGCCGAGGTCTCCATCGAGCAGCTGCTGAAGCTGTTCTGGGAGAACCACGACCCGACCACGCCGAACCGGCAGGGCAACGACGTCGGCACGCAGTACCGCTCGGGCATCTACTGGACGACCGACGAGCAGCGCGACGCGGTGCTCGCCTCGCGTGATCGCTACCAGCGCGCCCTGCACGAGGCCGGCTACGGCGACATCGTCACCGAGCTGGCGCCCCTCGCCGAGGCCGGCGACGGGAAGTTCTACTACGCCGAGGAGGAGCACCAGCAGTACCTCCACAAGCACCCCAACGGGTACTGCAACCACGGCTTCTGCCAGGTGGGCTACGACGCCGAGGCCCATGGACAGGGCGGTGACGCCGCACGGGCGGAGCTCCCCGACGCGTGATCCGGCGGCCGCGCGCGTCGTAGGCTCCGGGCCATGAAGCCGTTCCTGCTGCTCGCCACCCGTGGCGTCGACCTCGTCGCCGACGAGGAGTACGCCGCCATGCTGCGCTACACCGAGCTCGACGAGGGCGACCTGCGCCGGGTGCGCCTCGAGCAGGCGCCGCTGGACCCGCTCGACCTCGACGACTGGTCGGGGATCATCCTCGGCGGCGGCCCGTACACCGTCTCCGACGTCGTGAAGTCACCCGTGCAGGAGCGGGTCGAGGCCGACCTCGCCGAGCTCCTCGTCGAGGTGGTGGACCGGGACTACCCGTTCCTCGGTGCCTGCTACGGCATCGGCACGCTGGGGACGGCGGTCGGCGCCGTCGTGGACCACACGTACGGCGAGCCGGTCGGGCCGATGGAGATCGAGCTCACCGAGGCCGGCCGCGCCGACCAGCTGTTCGGCCACCTGCCGGACCGCTTCGACTCGCTGCTCGGCCACAAGGAGGCCATCAGCCGACTGCCCGACCACGCGGTGCACCTGGCGTCGTCGGCGAGCTGCCCGGTCCAGGCCTTCCGGGTCGGCGCGAACGTCTACGCGACCCAGTTCCACCCGGAACTCGACGTCGAGGGCATCGAGGCGCGTGTCGAGGTCTACAAGCACGCCGGCTACTTCCCGGCCGACGAGGCGGACGCGGTCCTGGCGCGGGCCAGGACGATCGTGGTGGAGCACCCGCCCACGATCCTGCGACGGTTCGTCGAGCTGTTCGCGAGGTGAGCTCAGTGCCGGACGCGGAAGCCCTGGTGCCCCTCGTCGTCGACCTCCGTCGTGTCCACCGCGGTGACGTGGGCGCCGTCCGGCCCGCCGCTGCGGATCCAGCCCAGCAGCTGCGCCGCCCCCTCCCCCTCGAGGTGCGCGGTGACGGTGCCCCCGGGGTCGTTGCGCACCCAGCCGGTGACACCGAGGCGCTGCGCGAGGTCGCGGGTCGAGGCGCGGAAGAACACGCCCTGCACGCGGCCGTGGACGACGACGCGGGTGGCCATGGCACTCCTCGGGCGTGGCGGACCAGATCGCGGGCACGAAGTCTAGGGGCGGTCGGCACGATGCTCCTCCTGCTCGTGCTCGCTGGGTGCTCGACAGCCAGCGACGAGGCCGTGACGGTCTCGGCGGCAGCCTCCCTCGCCGACGCCTTCGCCGAGGTCGCCGACGCCGCAGAGACGGCGACACCCGGTCTGGAGGTCGAGCTCAACGTGGCTGGCAGCGCCACCCTCGTCGAGCAGCTGCTCGGTGGCGCGCCGGTCGACGTGCTCGCGACGGCGGACGAGGCCTCGATGGCCCGTGCCGTCGACGCCGGGGCGGTCAGCGCACCGACCGCCTTCGCGACGAACCAGCTCGTCGTGGCCTGGCCCGCCGATGGACCGACGCGCGCCGCCGATGACCTCGCCGACCCCACCCTGCTCGTGGGCCTGTGCGCACCGCAGGTGCCGTGCGGTGCAGCGGCCCGCACCGCCCTGGACGCTCTCGGGGTCAGCCCTGCGCCGGACACCGAGGATGGCGACGTCCGCACGCTGCTCGGACGCCTGGCGCAGGGCGAGCTCGATGTCGGCGTCGTCTACGCCACCGACCTCGCCGCGAGCGACGGGGCCGTGAGCGGCACGCCGCTGGCCGACGCGACGACCACGCTCGTCGTGGCCACGACGCCCAGCGCCGCGCCCGGCGCGGCCGCCTTCGTCGAGTTCCTGCGCTCACCGGCCGGCGCGGCCATCCTCCGGACCCACGGGTTCGGGGTCGTCGAGGAGGCAGCGTGAGGGCCGGCACAACGCCACCACGGCCGCTGGTGCTCCTGGCGGTCGTCGCTGCCACGCTCGTCGTGCTGCCGGTGGTCGGGCTTCTCGCCGACGTCCCGTGGAGCCGACTGCCCGAGGTGCTGCGCAGCGAGGCGGCGCTCGACGCCCTGCGCCTGTCGCTGATGACCTCGGTCGCCGCGACGGTCGTGGCAGCCCTGCTGGGGCTGCCCCTCGCCCTGCTGCTGGCCCGCGTGCAGTTCCGCGGACGTCGGGTCCTGCGAGGCCTCGTCCTGCTCCCGTTGGTCCTGCCGCCCGTCGTCGCCGGCGCCGCCCTGCTGTCGGTCCTCGGGCGACAGGGTCTGCTCGGCGCCCCACTCGAGCGTGCGACCGGCCTCGTGCTCCCCTTCTCGACCGCAGGCGCCGTGCTGGCCATGACCTTCGTCGCGATGCCGTTCCTCGTCATCACGGTCGAGGGCGCACTCCGCGGGGCCGACGGGCGCGTCGAGGGCGCGGCCGCCTCGCTCGGTGCCGGACCGTGGACGGTCCTGCGCCGCATCACCCTCCCGGGCATCCGCAGTTCGCTGGTCGCCGGCCTGGCCCTCACGTGGGCACGGGCCCTCGGCGAGTTCGGCGCCACGATCACGTTCGCCGGCAGCCTCCAGGGCCGCACGCGCACGCTGCCACTCGCCGTCTTCGTCGCCCTCGAGGCCGACCGCGACCTCGCCGTCGGCCTCAGCCTCGTCCTGGTGCTCGTCAGCCTCGCCGTGGTCGTCGGCCTGCGTGACCACTGGTGGAACACCCCGTGAACGGGCTCCACGCCGAGGTCGAGGTCCGCCGTGGCGGCCTGGTGCTCGACCTCGTCCTCGACGCACCCGCGGGGGCCACGACGGTCGTCCTCGGGCCCAACGGCGCAGGCAAGTCCACCCTCCTGCTGGCGATCGCCGGGCTGCTCCCGCTGCAGCGCGGCCGCGTCGCGCTCGGCGACACCGTCCTGGAGGACACGGCGCAGGGCCTCGCCGTGCCGCCGTCGGACCGCCACCTCGGTGTCGTCTTCCAGGGTGGCCTGCTCTTCGACCACCTCACGGTCGCCGAGAACGTGGCCTTCGGACCGCGCGCGACGGGCACGGGGCGGGCCGCGGCGGACGAGCTGGCGCGGTCGTGGCTCGCGCGGCTGGACGCCGCCGAGCTCGCCGACCGGCGCCCCGCGGCGCTCTCGGGCGGGCAGGCGCAACGTGTCGCCCTGGCCCGGGCGCTGGCGACAGACCCCGCGTGCCTGTTGCTGGACGAGCCGTTCTCGGCGCTCGACGTCGGGGGGCGTGCACGCCTGCGTCGGGTGCTGACCGACGTGCTCGCGGACTTCCCCGGGCCCCGGGTGCTCGTGACCCACGACCCGACCGAGGCGTCCCTGCTCGGCGACGTGCTGCACGTCGTGGAGCACGGACGGACCAGCCAGCGCGGCGCGATGGACGAGCTGCGGCTGCGCCCCGCGACGCCGTACGTGGCCGACCTGGTCGGGACGAACCTGCTGCCGGGCCGAGCGGCCGACGGGGTCGTGACGACGGCCGGCCGCGGGTTCGTCGTCGCGGACCGCCACGCCCGCGGTCCCGTCCTGCTGACCGTCCCGCCGCGTGCCGTGTCCCTGTACCGCACGGCCCCGGAGGGCAGCCCGCGCAACGTCTGGGCGACGTCGGTCGACCGCGTCGAGCACGGCGACGACCGCGTCCGGGTGCTGCTGGGGGCGCCGGTGCCCCTGACGGTCGAGGTCACACCCGCAGCGGCCGACGCCCTCGGCCTCGCTCCCGGTGCGGCGGTGCACGCCGCCCTGAAGGCCACCGAGATCATCGTGACGGAGGACGCTCAGCCCAGCTGAGCCGCCCCTCCCCCTGGGCCGGCGCCCACGAGCACACCGGCCTCGGTGGGCACCGTCACGTGGATGCGGGTCCAGCCGTCGTCGACCTCTGCCCAGCAGCGGCCACCCCAGTCCGCGACGAGGCGCGCCACGATCGCGAGCCCCAGCCCGGAGCCCTCGACGGCAGCCCCGTCGGTGGCGCCGGCCCGCCAGTACGGCTCGAAGACGCGGGCGGCCTCCCCGGGCGTGAGATGGCCACCACGGTTCGCCACGGTGACGAGGACGTGGTCGGCCCGCTCGTCGACCGTCACCCGTGTGGTCGCGCCGTCGCCGTGCTTCACCGCGTTGCCGAGCAGGTTCTCCATGACGTGCTGGAGCGCCGTGGGTGCGACGCGCGTGGTGGCCTCGAGCTGGGTGAGGTCGACGACAGGTGGCGGTTCGATCCCCTCGAGCGCGGCGCCGACCGCCCGGGTGAGCACCCCGGTCGCTGCGGCCGGCTGCTCCGTGACCGCGACCGCGCGGCGGCCCTGTGCGGCCTGCTCCCCGCCGGCAGCCGCGTCCATCGCCGCGAGCCGGCGATCGAGCCGGTCGATCGCCCCGGTGAGCGATGTCCGCAGCGAGCCGAGCTGGTCCGGCGTGACCTCGCTGGCACGCCGACGCACGAGCGCCGCCGCGCCGCCGATCACGGTGAGCGGGTTCTTCAGTTCGTGTGCGGCCTCGGCATAGGCCTGCTCGGCCATCGCGTCGCGGCGTGCCTGCTCGGTCGCCCGCACCGCCGCGGCAGCGGTCGCCAGGTCGAGCCGCTCGCGCTCGTCGACCCGGCGCTGGATGACCTCCGCGAGGAGGGCGAGCGTGGCCGCCGCGAGCAGCGCGATGCGCCACGAGCTGAGGTACGGCGAGAGCAGGGCCGGTCGCGCGGCCGCCGGGGCCAGCAGCAGGACCGCGACGGGGTGCAGGAGCAGCACGGCCCCGGTCAGCACCCAGCCCGGCCGGCCCGGCACGCGGAGGACGAGCACGGCCGTCGCGACGAACAGCACCGTGACCATGCGGTTGGCGCCGGCTGCCAGGACGTGCGGGTCGGTGCCGGTGCCGACGAGCTCCAGCACCCGCCAGACATCGGCCACGACGAGGCCGACGAGGAGCACGGCGAGGGCCGTCGTCCCGCGCCTCGCGATGGTCGGTGCCGCGGGGTCGGCGCCGGGGTCGACCTGCTCGGCGGCGCCGGCGGCACGGAGTGCGTCGACCAGCGCGTCGAGCTCGTCGACGACCCGGTCCCGCATCGAGACGGCCAGCGCCTCGACCCGTTCGAGCCGCGTCAGGAGCGGGTCCCCGTCGTGGGCGTCCAGGTCACCGGCGAGGTCGACCAGCTCGTCCATCGGCACCCGCAGCTGTGCCGCGGTCCGGGTGAACATCTCGGCACGGCGTCGCTGCTCGGCGTCGAGCCGGGCGATGCGGTCGGCCGCTGCACGGCGGCGTTGGTGCGCGCGGTACCGCTCGATCGCGCGACGACGCGCCAGCCATGCGACGACCAACGTCGTGCCGAGCACGACGACGGCGTCCACGACCAGTGCAACGACCCCGGGGTGGGCGGCGACGGCTGCCCACTGCCAGCGGGCGGCACCCACGACGACGACCGCCGCGGCGGCGACCGCCGCGATGCCGGCCACCGCGACCCACCGCAGTGGGAACGCGAGCGCCACCACGGGTGCGAGCCCCGCCATGACCCACAGCAGCCCGGTCCCGAGGCCCACACCGTCGCCGTCACCGGTGAAGGCCGCGGACGACGTACCCGCCATGCTGACGAGGGCCACGAGGAGCAGCAGGCTCCCGACCATCGCGACGACGGGGCCGAGGCCGAGCCGACCACGGCCCAGCAGGGCGAAGGCGCCGGCGAACACGCCCAGGTGCGCCACGCTGATCCACGAGTCGAAGGCGCCGAGCACCTGGTGGACCACCGGGACCGTCAGCAGGGCCACGAGGCACACGCCCGTCACCACGCGACGGACGAGCACCTGCTCGGCGTGCTCGCTGTGGGTCACCCGGCTCCCGACTCCCGGCCCGACCCGCCCTGTCGGCACCGCGCACCGAGGAGTTGAGCGCATCCGGTGACACAGCGCGACGGGCCACCCACAAGGGGTGGCCCGTCGCTGCGTGGAGCGTGGCGCGTCAGCTGCTCGGGAGCAGGACGGCGTCGATGAGGTGGACGGTCGCGTTCGCGGTCTGGACGTTGCCGCAGATCACGGTCGCGTCGTTGGACGCGGACACGGTCGGCAGCTCGCCACCCGAGAAGTCGAACGACAGCTCAGCACCCTGCACCGTGGTGACGGTGCCGGCGGCCTCGAGGTCCTCGAGGGTGAGGTTCTCGGGCACGACGTGGAGCGTGAGGACGTTGGTCAGCGCGTCGGTGTCGGCGAGGAGCTCGTTGAGCTCCTCCTCCGTGAAGGCACCGAAGGCGTCGTTGATCGGCGCGAAGACGGTGGCGCCCTCGAGACCGTTCAGGGTGTCGACCAGGCCGGCCTCACCGACAGCGGTGACCAGCGTGGACAGGAGCGGGTTGTTCG
>JBFKQZ010000046.1:0-15637 GCA_041627475.1 Nitriliruptoraceae bacterium
CGTGACGGCTGCCACGGTCTGGGGCGAGTGACGGCTGGCGTGGCCGGTGTTCCGGCGCCGTGGGCCTCGAGGTCGTGCAGGAGGCAGGCGCGGACAGGCCCGACGTCGTACGTCACGTCGGGCTGACTGCCTCGACCTCGAGCTCGACCTTCCAGGCGGGGTCGAGCAGGGCGGCGACCACGACCATCGTCGCGACCGGCTCCGCCTCGCCGAAGAGTGTCGCATGGGCGCGACCGACCTCGTCCGCCTCCGCCGGGTCCGTGATGTACATCCGGGTCCGCACGACGTCGACCGCGGTGGCGCCGAGTTCGGCCATCGCGTCCAGCGCGATGCGTCCGCACCGGAGCAGTTGGTCGTGGGCGGTTGCGGCGACCTCCTCGCCCAGTGGCGGCACCGGTGCGGTGCCGGCGACCTCGATGCGGTCGCCGACGCGGCGTGCACGGCAGAAGCCGTAGGCAGGCTCGTACGGCGACCCTGATCGCACCCGGTCCACGCGTTGCCCCCTCGACGGCGTGGACCGAGTGGATCAGTCCTCGCCCTCGAACGCGCTCAGGTCCACCCGCAGGATGTCCACGCCGCGCACCGTGTCCGCGACGGCGACGAGGTCCTCACCGATCCACTCGGGGTCGTTCGCGCCGCCGGCCACGGGGACGAACCATCCGATCTCGGTGATCGCGCCGTCCTCCTCACCGATCGTGAAGAACCGGGTGCCGTGCTCGGTCCACGCGACGGCGGCCACGCGGTTCTCGGAGTAGGCGGGGTGCACCTCGAACGCGAACGGGAAGCACCCGATCGTGTGCGCGTTGCCGAGGCCGTCGGCGTAGATCCCGGACTCGCTGATGCGGAAGGTGTCGGCGATGGTGAGAGTGCCGTCCTCGCCGACCTGCGACATGTCGTACGTCAACAGCGGGCCGGAGTTCTCGGTGCAGTCGGCCGCGAACGGCGTCTCGACGCTGACGATGCCCCAGCGGTCGTGCGTGGGCAGGAACTCGCCGTCCCCGTCCTCGCCCTGGTCGTCCTCGTCGTCGAGGTCGGTCCGCACGGGCCACTCGACGCGGCTGGCCAGGTAGGCCTCGGGGGTGAAGGGGAGGTGGGCGAAGCGCATGCCGACCTCGTCCATGCGTCCGGACGCGACCAGCACCGGGTTGGCTGGGTCCTCGCGTGCGTCGAGGACGTACAGCGGCTCGGTCCCGACGAACACGATGCCCGGCGCCACCTCGTCGATGGCGTGGTAGGCGTTCGGCTCGACCTCGACGCCCGGGACGTCGTTCCAGTCGCCGAGCACGACGGGGTTCGCCATGTCGGTGATGTCGAGCATCATCCCGTTCGACGAGTAGACGATCGAGCAGTCGGCGTAGACACAGGCCCAGGTGTGCTGGCGCGTGCCTGTCTCGAACTGGGTCACCTCGACGGGGTCGGTGGGGTCACGCACGTCGAACAGGTGCAGGGTGGTGTTGAGGTCGTCGTACATCAGCAGCCGCTCGCCGTCGGTGCGCGGCTCCTCGTTGAACGCGACACCCGGCAGCACGGTGGTGGACAGCAGTGTCGGCATGCCGGCGGTGAGGTTCGCCGTGTCGTAGATCGTGAGGCTGCGCGGCGTCGTCACGAAGTAGAGGTCCTCGTGGAGCGCGGCACCGAGCGCGGCGCCGGCGTCGACGGGCAGTGTGCCCACGTACTCGACGGGCCCACCGGTGAAGCCGGCCGTGGCCACGTCGACCGAGGTGGTCGGCAGCTGGACGCTGGGACCGAATGCGACGGCCGCCAGGGCGGCTGCGGCGACGGTGGCGGTCAGGACTGGGCGGCGCATCCGGTACTCCCCGGGACGGTTGCGTTCTGCGCGACTTCGCCCCCACGGGTCGGATTCCCTCCCGGCCCCCCCGGTAGCGTTGCTGGCCGCACACGAGCAACGACCGACCCAGGAGTGGACGTGAGCGAGGAGCCCACCACGGCTGCGGCCGACGAGCCGCAGGCGGTGGACGAGTCGTCCCGCCTCGACGAGCTGATGGGCGTGCGTCGCGACAAGGCCGCGGCGCTCCGTGACCTCGGCGTCGAGCCGTACGCGTACTCGTTCGACCCCACCCACTCCCTCGCGGCGATCGTCGCCGAGCACGGCGGGCTCGAGGCGGGCGAGGAGACCGGTGAGGTCGTCCGCGTCGCCGGTCGCGTCGTCGCGGACCGCGACATCGGCAAGCTGCGGTTCCTGGTCCTGCGCGAGGCCGGCACCGACCTCCAGCTGTTCGTGATCAAGAAGGCGCTCGACGAGGGCGCGGGTGAGATCCTGGACCAGGTCGACGTCGGTGACTGGCTCGGGGCCGAGGGCGAGGTGCTCGCCACCCGCACCGGCGAGCTGAGCGTGAAGCCGGCCACGGTCACGATGCTGTCCAAGTCGCTCCGGCCGCTGCCGGACAAGCACGGTGGGCTGTCCGACATCGAGATGCGTTCCCGCCAGCGCGAGCTCGACCTCGTCGTGAACGAGGACAGCCGCCGCGTGTTCGAGGTGCGCCACAAGGTGCTGCGTGCGCTGCGCGACACGATGGTCGAGCGCGGCTTCGTCGAGGTCGAGACCCCCATGCTCCACCCGATCCCGGGCGGGGCGGCGGCGCGACCCTTCGTCACGCACCACAACACGCTCGACACCGACCTCTACCTGCGCATCGCCCCCGAGCTCTACCTCAAGCGGCTGCTCGTCGGCGGGTTCCCGAAGGTGTTCGAGGTCAACCGCAGCTTCCGCAACGAGGGGATGTCCACCCGGCACAACCCCGAGTTCACGATGCTGGAGTCGTACGAGGCGTACGCCGACGTCGACGGCGTCATGGACCTCACCGAGGCCCTGTTCGTCGCTGCCGCCGAGGCCGCCACGGGCGGCACGGAGCTCTCCTACCAGGGGCGCGACGTCTCGCTGGCGACACCCTTCCGCCGGGTCACGCTGCTCGAGCTCGTCCGCGAGGCCACCGGCCGCGACGACCTCGACTGGACCACCGACCGGGCCGACGTCGTGGCGCTCTGCAAGGAGCACGACGTCGAGACCGACGACAGCTGGGGCGTCGGCAAGCTCGTCGTCGAGCTCTACGAGGCACTGGTCGAGGGGGAGCTGTGGGCACCGACGTTCGTGCTCGAGCACCCGGTCGAGACCTCGCCGCTCGCACGCCGCCACCGTGACCCCGCCAAGCGCGACCACGTGACCGAGCGGTTCGAGCTGATCGTCACCGGTCGCGAGATGGCCAACGCCTTCACCGAGCTGATCGACGCCGACGACCAGCGCGAGCGGTTCGAGGCGCAGGCCCGGGCCAAGGCCGCCGGGGACGCCGAGGCGATGGTCGTCGACGAGCCCTACCTCCGCGCGATGGAGCAGGGCATGCCGCCCTGCGGCGGGCTCGGTGTCGGCATCGACCGTCTCGTCATGCTGCTGGCCGACGTCGCGAGCATCCGGGACGTGATCCTCTTCCCGACGCTGAAGCCCGAGGCCGGCGGGTCGTGACCCCGGACGCGCCCCCGGTGGAGGTCCGCGAGCTGCGGCCCGACGACCGGGCCGCGTGGGAGCGACTGTGGGCGGGCTACCTCGACTTCTACGGCGAGGAGGTCGACGGCGCCACGACCGACGTCGTCTTCGGCCGGTTGACGGCGCCGACGTGGACCGCACAGGCGGCCTGGGTCGCCGAGGTGGAGGGCGAGCTCCGCGGGTTCGCCCACGTCGGGCTCCAGCCGTCGACGTGGAGCGCCGCGCTCGACGGCTACCTCGAGGACCTGTTCGTCGCACCGACCGCACGCGGCGACGGCATCGGCGGCGCGCTGCTGGAACACGTCGTCGCTGTCGGACGGTCCGCGGGCTGGCGGAGGCTGCACTGGCTCACCGACACCGACAACGTCATCGCGCGTCGGCTCTACGACCGCGTCGGCGAGGTCCAGGACCAGGTCCGGTACGTCGTCGACCTGTGACGGTCAGGCGGCCTCGTGCTCGGTCAGCGCGTTGACGTGGAAGAGGGCGTCCTCGAGCAGGCGGCCCTCGTCGAGGTGCTCGTCGACGATGCGCTGCACGTCCTTCTTCTTCAGTGACGCGTACCAGGCGCCCTCGGGGTAGACGACGCAGACGGGTTCGGCGGTGCAGATGTCGAGGCAGTCGACCTTCGTGACGGTGACCCGGTCACGCAGCCGCGCGCCGTTGACGGCCTTGCGCAGCTGCTTGGCGCGCTTGCTGCCCTTGTCGCACTCCTTGCAGACCAGCACGTGCCGCTGCATGGTGTCGGCGCGGGCCTTGCGGACCCGCTTGGCGAGCTTGTCGTCGTCCCGTGCCACGAGGCGCTCCGTCCGGTGGGGACCGGGGACGCTACCCATGTGAGGTCAGCCTTACCTGTATGCATGCGGTCGTCGCACATCGGAGCCGCGAAACCGGGCTCCGATCCTGCCCGGATGCTGCTTCACGCAGTTAGGGCACCCTTAGAGTGGTCGGTCGCACTCTCGCCAACAGGGGCCACACCGCGCCAGCCCCATGTGGCAAGGCCGAGCAGCACCACGACCCAGAGGCCGTGGAGTGGCCAGGTCAGCGCGTCGATCTCCTGGAAGTCCGGGAAGGCGCGCGACCACGCCTGCACGACCGGGTTGGTCGTGGCGTAGAAGTCGACGACGAGCGTCATCCGTGCTGCGAGGACGTCGAGGACGAGCCACACCCAGCTGGTCACGCCGACCACGCCGAGGAGGGCGAACGTCGCCACGCGGCGTGCCGACCGGTCGACCCACCACGCGACCAGCAGCACCGCGACCGGCAGCACGACCACGACCTGCCGGCCCGGGAACCACCAGCCGGCCATCGTCAGCGCGACGTACGTCGCGGTGAGCCAGCCGGCGACGAACGCGGCCGGCAGCAGCACCCGGCCCCGGCGGGCGCGACGCAGCCAGGCACCCAGCGCCGGCGGCAGCAGCAGCCACGCCGGCTGCCACGTCAGCAGCCCGAAGCGCTCCTCGGCCAGCAGGGCGGTGAGCCGCACCGTCCGGCTCGCGTAGTCGGGGGAGAACCCCATGACGCCGAGCTCGCCGCTCTCGACGAAGTGGTCGCCGCTGGCGTAGACGGTCCAGCCGGTCCAGACCGCCTGGTGGACGGCGAGGTAGACGACCCCGGCTGCTGCGAGCGCGGCGGTGAGCCACGCCAGGTCGCGCCGCCGTCCGTCACGCAGCAGGCGCAGCCCCACGGCCCCCGTGAGCACCAGGGCGACCGGCGCGTACTTCACCGCGAGCCACGGCAGGGCCACGACCGCGAGCCCCACGCCCGTGACGTCCCGGCCCCGCAGCTCGTCGCGCAGCAGCACGGCGCACGCGGCCGTGACCACCAGCGCCGCTGGCAGCTCGGGGTAGACCTCGGCGCCGTAGGCCGCAAGCGGCACGGACGCACCGAGCGTCCCGACCACGAGGGCCGCGACCGTCGGCCGCGTGCCGAGACGACGCACGGCGGTCCACACCAGCAGGGCCGCGAGCGCGCCGGCGAGGGCCACGAGCGTCCACTGCCCGCCGCGCCAGCCGAACGCGCCGACGGCCGGCGCCAGCAGCGCCGGCAGCAGCGGGTCGTGCGGGCTGATCCGGGTGCCGTCGGGCAGCGGGCGCGTCTGCTGCGGGAGTCCGGCCTCGTGGAAGTCCCGCCACCGCTCGTCGGCGAGCTCGTCGCTGATGTCGAGGTCGCCGTCCTCGGCGAGCGAGATCGCCGTCAGCAGGTACTGCGGCTCGTCCGCGGTCGTGACCGCGCCGTAGGTCGAGCGGGCCGGGACGCCGAGGGCCGCGCCGAGCACGGCCGCCAGGGCGGCCACGGCCATCGCGACGGCCACGGCGTGCCGGGACACGGAAGTGCCCGCCGCCACGGTCGTGCCCTCGGCAGGGGGCGTCGCGGTCAAGCTCATGCCGGTGCGGTCGACCTGACCGGCTCGTCGCTGCGGACCTCGCGCGGGAACGACGCGAGGCCGTGCCCGGCGTCGACGTGGACCGCCACCCGCGTGCCGAGCACGGGGGCCCGGTCGTGGTGGAGATCGGCGCGCAGGCGTTCGCCGCTGTCCAGGTCGAGCACGACCTGGACCAGGCCGCCGCGGAACTCGCGGTCGCGGACCACCGCCGCGCCCGCCGGGTCGGGGGACACCACGACCTCGTGCGGCCGGACCATGACCTCGACGGGACCCTCCAGCGCGGGGCCGGCGAGCTCGAGGTCCCCGACGACGGTGCGTGCTCGGCCGGCGGTGGCGACACCGTCGAGCAGGTCTGCCTCGCCCACGAAGCTGGCGACGAACCGCGTCGCCGGCGTGTGGAAGACGACCGGCGGCGCGTCCACCTGCTCGAGGTGGCCGTCGTGCAGGACCGCGACACGGTCACCGATCGACAGCGCCTCCTCGCGGTCGTGGGTCACGAAGACCGCCGTCGCGCCGTCCTGTCGCAGGACCCGCGCCGTCTGGCGCCGCAGGTCGCCACGGAGGTTCGGGTCGAGCGACGAGAACGGCTCGTCGAACAGGACCAGTGCCGGCCGCGGTGCGAGCGCGCGCGCCAGTGCGACGCGCTGCTGCTCGCCACCGGACAGCTCGTGCGGGTAGCGGTCGGCGAGGTGGGCGAGCTGGACGAGTTCGAGCACCTCGTGCCGGCGGGCGACGCGTTCGCGGCGGCCGAGGCCGCCCTTCCCGGAGAGTCCGAACTCGACGTTCTCGGCGACGGTCAGGTGCGGGAACAGCGCGTGGTCCTGGAAGACCACGCCGACCCGGCGCTGCTCGGGCGGGAGGAAGGTGCCGCCGGCCTCGGCGACGATCGCGCCGTCGAGCTCGATGCGGCCCGCGTCGAGCCGGGTCAGGCCGGCGATGGCCTGCAGCAGGGTGGTCTTGCCGCACCCGCTGGGGCCGACCACGGCCAGCACCTCGCCGTCGTGGACGTCGAGCGAGAGGTCGTCGACGGCGACGACGTCGCCGTAGCGACGGGTCACGCCTGCGAGACGGAGCACGGTCACGACGGGATCTCCTCGTCGACGGTGAGGCGCCCACGGACGAGCAGGACCAGCGGGATGCTGGCCACGGCGACCACGGTCAGCGCGGGCAGGCCGACCAGGTCCCAGAGCGACTCCGACGCCAGCTCGTAGACCCACACGGCGAGGGTCGAGAAGCCGAACGGGCGCAGCAGCAGCACGACGGGCAGCTCCTTGAGCGCGTCCACGGCGACGAGGACGAACGCGACCGCGAGGCCGGAGCGGGCGAGCGGGGCGTGGATGCGTGCCACGACGCGGCGCGGTGCGGCGCCGAGGCTCATCGCCGAGCTCGTCATCGACGGGCTGACCTTGTCCATGCTCGCCTCGACGGCGTTGTTGGACAGGGCGAGGAAGCGCACGACGTAGGCGAGGACCAGCCCGGCCACCGAGCCGGTCACGAGCGTGGCGCCCCAGTCCAGACCGACGAGGTCGAGCGCGCTGTCGAGCCCGGCGAGGATCAGGAGCACGCCGATGGCGACGACCGGGCCCGGGACGGCGTAGCCGATGGCGGTGAGCCGGGCCAGGCCGCGGGTGAGCCGGTCGGGGGCGAGTCGTGCCGCGTTGACGACGACCAGGCCGACGAGGACGCAGAGGGCCGCGGTGACGCCGGCGATCAGCAGGCTGTTGCCGAGGTACTCCAGGTAGCGCGGGTCGAAGCCGCCGTCGGTGCCGGCGAGGACCTCGGTCGTGGTCCACGTCACGAGCCGCAGGACCGGCGCCACGAAGGCGACCCCGACGACGGCCAGACACGTGGCGGTCGCCGCCCAGCCCTTCCAGCCGGTCAACGGCACCGGGGCGATGCCGGGGGTGCGGCCGGTGGTCTGCGCGTAGCTGGCGCGACCGCGCAGCGCCCGCTCGACGACGATGATCGTCACGGCGAAGACCAGCACGACCGCGGCCAGCTCTGCCGCGGCGGCGCGGTTGAACATGCCGTTCCACACCTGGTAGACCGCGACCGACACGGTCCGGACGTTGAAGTACTGGATGGTCGCGAAGTCGGTCAGCGTCTCCATCGCGACGAGCGCCCCGGCGGCCGCCAGCGACGGCCGGGCGAGCGGCAGGACGACCCGGCGTGCGGCGCGCAGCGGGCCGTGGCCGAGGGTGCGCGCGGCCACGTACGTCGTGCGGGCCTGCTCGGTCAGGGCCGCCCGGGCCAGGAGGTAGGTGTAGGGGTAGAGCGCCAGCGACAGCACGACGACGGCGATGCCGAGGCCCTGCGGTGCCCGTACGAGCAGCTCCCAGCCGAGCACGTCACGGGCGAAGGTCTGCAGCGGCCCCGGCGCGTCCAGCAGCGAGACGCTCACGAACGCGAGCACGTAGGCAGGCACGGCGAGCGGCAGCACGAGCAGCCACGACAGCGCGCGGCGGCCGGGGAAGGTGTACGTCGCCACGAGCCACGCCAGCCCGGCGCCCAGCGTCGTCGCTCCCACGACGACACCGAGCATCAGCACGACCGTGTCCCGCAGCATGGCCAGCAGGCCCGTCTCCCAGAGCAGGACCCAGACGTCGGTGCTCGGGTCGAGGATGCTGCCAGCGACCAGCGCCACCGGGAGGACGACGACCGCCGCGACGACCCCGACGGCCACCCGCCACCCGGTGCGGCCGCCACCGACCCGCGTCCGGACCGTGGGTCGGACGTCTGGCAGCGGCGGCGCGGTGCTCATCACTCGTACCCGGCGCGGGCCATCAGCTCGATGGCGTCGGCGTTCCGCCGGCCGAACTCGGCGGCGTTGAGCGGGTCGACGGTGAAGTCACCGAACTCGCTGATGATCGGGCCCGGGGCCACGTCGGGGTTCACGGGGTACTCGTGGTTGCCCTCGACGAAGACCTCCTGGCCGTCGGTGGCGAGCCACTCGAGCAGCTGGCGGGCGAGCTCGGGGTCGTCCGCGTTGGCGGTGACGCCGGCACCGGAGACGTTGGCGTGGACGCCGCGACCGTCCTGGTCCGCCCAGAAGACCTCGACCGGGAAGTCGGGGTCGTCCTCGAGCAGGCGGGCGAGGTAGTAGTGGTTGGTGATGCCGACGTCGCAGGTCCCCGCGGCGATGTTCTCGAGGATGGCGACGTCGTTGTTGAGGATCTCGGCGTCGTCGGCCCAGCCCTCCACGATCTCCAGCGCCCGTTCCTCGCCCTCGTTGGCGATCAGGCTCGCGACCAGCGACTGGGTGTAGACGTTGGTGGAGCGGCGCAGGCACAGCCGGCCGTCCCACGCGGGCTCCGCGAGGGCTGCGTAGGTCGACAGCTCGCTGGGGTCGACACGGTCGGGGGCGTAGACGATGGTGCGGACACGCTGCGACAGCCCGAACCAGAGCCCGTCGGGGTCGCGAAGGTTCTCTGGGACGGCACTGTCGAGGACGTCGCTGTCGAGCGGCTGGAAGATGCCCTCGTCGGCGGCGAGCGCGAGGTTGCCGGCGTCGACCGTCATGTAGACGTCCGCGAGCGTGTCCTCGCCCTCCGCGGCGATCCGTTCGCGGAGCTCCGCGTCACTGCCGAACAGGAACTCGACGTCGATGCCGGTCTCGTTCGCGAACTCGCCGAACGCCCGCTCGAGGTCGTAGTGGCGTCCGGAGTAGACGCGGACGACGTCGTCGTCGCTGTCGGTGCAGGCGGTCAGGCTGGCTGCGAGGGCCAGGGTCAGGGCGACCAGGACGGTCCGGCGGAGGGCACGCACAGGGAGCAACCTCGTGGGGGCGTGGCGGGAGGAGTGAGGATGTTGGTAAGGGTAACCTTACCCGTCCCCTGTCGTCCGTCGAACCCGTGGGCGGGGGCCGAACGACCGCCAGCCGCCGCCCGGAGGCACCCGTGACCGACTCGACCGACGTGCTCGTGGTCGGCGGTGGGCCCACCGGGCTCGCCGCCGCGCTCGGCGCGGCCCGTCGCGGCCACGCGGTGACCCTCGTCGAGGCCGGTCCGCGCCTCGGCGGCATGGCAGCGAGCATCACCGTCGCCGGGCAGCGGGTCGACCTCGGCAGCCACCGACTGCACCCCAGTGCCCCGCCCCGGGTGCGGGCGCTGCTGGACGAGCTGCTCGGGAACGACCTCCAGGTGCGCCGGCGCAACGGCCGCCTGCGCGTCGGGGGGAGCTGGGCCCGGTTCCCGCTGGACCCGGCCGACCTCGTGCGCAGTCTCCCGTTCGGTCTGGCCGCACGGATCGGCACCGACCTGCTGGCCGGTGCGGCGCGTCCGGACCGCGAGGCACCCGACGACAGCTACGCCGACGTCGTGCGGCAGCGCCTCGGCCGCACTGTCCTCGAGCACTTCCACGGGCCCTACGCCACCAAGCTCTATGGCGTCGACCCGGGGACGATCGACGGGGACGTCGCGCGCCGTCGCATCGCCCTGACCGGCCTCGGTGACGTGCTCTCCCGGCTGCGTCGCACCCGCCAGCCGTCGGGCTCGACCTTCCTCTACCCGCGGCTCGGCTACGGCCAGGTCGTCGACCGGCTCGCCGAGCAGGCAGCTGCCGCCGGCGTGGACGTGCGCACCGGGACCGTCGTCGACGAGGTGCGTCCCGCCGCCGGTGGCGGTGTGCGCGTCGTCTGCGACGACGATCGCGGACGCGACGTCGGGCGCGTGCTGTGGACCGCGCCGCCGGGTGCCCTGGCCGCTGCTGCCGACCGCCCGCCGGTGGACCTCGACCACCGGGCGCTGGCGCTCGTCTACCTCGTGGTCGAGGGCGGTCCGTGGCTGCCCTGGGACGCGCACTACGTGCCGACGCCCGGCGTGCCCTTCGTGCGGCTGTCCGAGCCCCGCAACTACCGCGACGGTCCCGACCCCGACGACGTCACCGTGCTCTGTGCCGAGGTGCCCTGCAGCGTCGGCGACGCCACCTGGACGGCCGACGACGACACGCTCGCAGCCCGCGTCCGGGTCGGCATCGAGCGGCTCGGCCTGCCCGCCCCGGCAGCCGTCGACCACCACGTCGTGCGGCTCCCGCGGGTCTACCCGCTGCTGCGGCGCGGCGACGCGGCGCGGCTGCAGACCCAACTGGCGGACCTCCAGGAGGTCCCGGGCGTCACGCTCCTCGGCCGGCAGGGCCTGGGGGTGGCGGACAACCTCCACCACGTGCTCGCGATGGCGCTGGCGGCGGTCGACTGCCTCGGCCCCGACGGGACCTTCGACGACGCCGCGTGGGGTCGCCACCTCGACGACTTCGCCCAGCACGTCGTCGAGGACTGAGGTCGGTCAGCCCGTGGCGGGCAGGTCGCGGTTGAGCTGGCGCCACACCGTCGGCAGCACGCGCCGCAGGTAGCGACCGAGGCGCACGAAGCTGTCGCCGGACTCGCGGAACCGGTAGCTGATCGGGACCTCGTGGTAGCGGAAGCCACGGGCGACGAGGTCGATCGTCAGCACCTGTGCGTAGTTGTAGTCATGGGGGATCTCGGCGGCGCGCACGGCGGCCGGGCTGAACGCCCGGTAGCCGGTCTGGCCGTCGGTGACGGGCTGGCGCACCGTGAAGCGGACCCAGCGGGTCAGCACCTGGTTGCCGAACCGACGGTGCGGCCGCATCCACTCGATGTCGCCCGCGAAGCGCGAGCCCGCGACGTAGTCGGCCTCGCCGTCGAGGACGGGGGCGACGAGCGTCTCGAGCTCCGCCGGGTCGTACTCGCCGTCGGCGTCGCAGAAGGCAGTGGCTGCGGCGCCGTGCTCGTCCGCCCACGCGAAGCCGGTCCGCACGGCGGCGCCGAGACCGCGGTTGCGGTCGTGCTGCACGACCTCCGCACCGGCGGCGCGCGCCCGGGCGACCGTGTCGTCGGTGCTGCCGTCGTCGACGACGAGGACCGTGACGGGTCGTCCGCGGACCTCCGACGGTGCCCGGGCGATGACCTCTGCCACCCGCGGGCCCTCGTCGAGCGCCGGGAGGAAGAGCACGACCGGAGCGTCGTCGGCCACGTCCAGCGGGGCCGGCCGGTCGGGTCGGCGGCGCGGCAGTCGCAGCGCGCCGACCATGCTCGGGGCAGGTGCGACGACGGCGACGGCGCCCACCGCGAGCGACCACGCCGTCTTGACCGCGTGGAGGCCGAGCGCGATGGCCATGCCCTCGGTGGCCGGCACGCCGGTCGCGACGAGGCCGGCCGTGGCGGCGAGCTCGTAGGTCCCGATGCCGCCGGGCGTCACGGCGACGAGCTGGCCGGCGATGGCGGCGGCGAGGACGAGGACCGCGCCGGCGGCGCCGAGCTCGACGCCGAAGACGCGGGCGACCTGCCACACGAGCACGGCCTCGAGCAGCCACGCCGTGACGACCAGGGCGACGACGCCGAGTCCCGGCAGTGCGCCGAGCAGGCCGCGTCGCCGGCCCAGCCACCACAGTGCAACGGCGCCGAGCACGCCGACGACGGCGGCGACGACGGCCCCGGCGGGGCCGAGGAGGTCGGCCACCACCCGCGGGCCCGCGACCACGCCGAGCAGCAGGAGGGCCACGACGTCGGCGCTGCGCAGCGCCACCGTGGACGCCGTCGCCGAGCGCACGTCGATGCCGGCACGGCGGACGACCGACAGGACGCGCAGCGGCTCGCCGAGCCGCAGCGGCAGGACGTGGTTGCCGCCGAGTGCCAGGTGGATGCCGGCCAGCGCGTGGCTGCGCGAGAGCTCCGGCAGCACGCGGTGCCAGGCCTCGGCGCGCAGCAGGAACGCCGAGCCGAAGGCGGCCAGGCCGACGAGCACGCCGCCGGGGGCGCCGGTGACGGTGGACCAGGCCGCGGCGAGCGCGGCCGTGTCGACGGCCGTGACGAGGAAGGCCACGGCGGCCACGGTGGCGAGGGTGGTGAGCAGTGCGACGGTGCGGCGGGGCATCAGGCGGCGTCCGAGGTCGTGGTCAGCAGGCCGGCGCCGTGCAGCTGGTCGGCGAGTCCGGCGCGGAGGGGGACGAGGGGCTCCCACCCGAGCAGGTCGGCGGCACGGCGGGTGTCGGCCCAGGTGCGGGCGGGGTCGCCCGGGACCGGCGCGACCGGTCGCACGGGCACCGGCCGGCCGGCGAGCTCGCCGGTCAGTCGCAGGACCTCGCGCAGCGAGACCGGGTTGCCGCTGCCGAGGTTGCAGACCGTGCCGGGCGCGAGGTCCCGCCTGGTCGCGGCGACGACACCGGCGGTGATGTCGTCGACGTGGGTCCAGTCACGCTCCTGCCACCCGTCGCCCCGCAGCGGGAACGCGGGCCCGCCGTCGAGCGCGGCCAGCATCCGTGCCACGGCCATGTCGGGACGCTGGTGTCGGCCGTAGACGGTGAAGAAGCGCAGGGCGACCGTCGGCACGCCTCGCGACGCGTAGGTCGCGCACAGCTGCTCGACCGTGGCCTTGGTCACGCCGTAGGGGCTCACGGGGGAGGGCGTCGTGGCTTCGTCGACGGGCCCGTCCGGCGCGCCGCGCAGGACCGACGACGAGGACGCCACCACGACGCGGTCGACGGGCGCGTCGAGGGTGGCCTCGAGCAGTCGCTGCGTGACGAGGACGTTGTCACGGACGTGGTCACCGAAGCCGTCGCCCCAGCTGGCCTGGACGCCCGGCTGGCCGGCGAGGTGGACCACGACACCGGCGTCGGTCAGCAGCGGGGCCAGGTCGGCCGTCGCGAGGTCGGCCCGCGTGACGCGGAGCAGGTCCGCGCGCGGATGTGCTGCGAGGTCGCGCAGCGCCGCCTGCATGCGGGGCTGGTCCGCGCGGTCGACGAGATGGACGGGGGTGCCGTCGGCCAGGAGGCGGTCCACGACCGTCCGCCCGATGAAGCCGGCACCACCAGTGACGAGGTGGGTGGGAGTGTCCATGCGCGGGAGACTAGGTAAGGCTCACCTAAATCGCCAAGCGCGTGCGCTGGTCACTCCTCCTCGTCGTCGTCGACACCGGCACGGTCCGGGTCCGCCCCCGCGCTGACGCGCGGCAGCGCGAGGGCCGCGGGCACCCCGAGCGCGCCGATGCCCGCGAGCACGACGAGCGCCACGTCCGGACCGAGCGTCGCGAGGGCGCCCGTGACGCCGCCGACGACCAGGAGCAGCACCGCCATCAGCGTGTTCGACACCGCGACGTAGTCGGTCCGCTCGTTGCCCTCGCCGAGGTCGACGACGTAGGTCTTGCGGCCGACGCGAGCCGCGGTGTGGACCAGCGCCAGCGCGAAGTACGTGCCCACGTAGAAGGAGGCGCCGCCGAGGACCGCGCCACGCTCCAGCAGGAGGAACGCGACCACCACGGCGCTCGCGGCACCCGCCGCCCCGGCGATCAGCGCTCGGCTGGAGCGGTCGGCGACGCTGCCCCACAGGCGGCCGCCGACGAGGCCCGCCACACCGGCAGCGACGACGAAGGGGCCGACGCCGGCGATGCTGTCGCCGGTGGCCGACTGGGCCAGGGAGATGACGTAGGGCGGGGTGAGGGCCGACACGAGCAGCAGCGTCCGGGCCAGGACGAACCGGCGGAAGTCCGCGTCGTCACGCAGCAGCGCCAGTCCGTCGGTGATGGCCGAGGTGTCGACCTCCTCGTCGTGCTCGCCGGCTGGTTCGTCGACGCGGGAGAACGGGACCATCGCCAGCAGCCACATGCTCGCGGCGCCCCCGAGCAGTGCCGCGAACGCCCACGTGGGGGCGTTCGCACCGAGGGCACGGAGTCCCAGCCCGACCGTGATCGCCACGAGGCCCGAGGCGGTCGTGGCCGTGCCGGTGACCCGCCCGCGGCTGCCCTTGTCGACGGTGCGGCCGAGGACGTCCTTCGTCGTCAGCGACGTCAGGGAACGGAACCCGGCGAAGACGACCAGGGCCGCCAGCACCGCGATCCCGGCGGCGGTGCCCTCGAGCGTGAGCGCGGCCACGGCGATCCCGGCGACCGCCACGGCCTGGCCGGCGGCGCCGAGCAGCCAGACCGGGGAGCGGCGCGGGCGGCTGCGCACCCACGGCAGCAGCGCGGTCTGCGGCAGCATCGAGCCCGCCTCGCGCACCGGCACGAGCAGGCCCAGCAGCACGGTCGGCGCCCCGAGGGCCCCGAGGAGCCACGGCAGGACCGTCTTGACGTCCACCACGCGGTCACCGAGCTTGGTCACCGTCAGGGCGGCGACGATGCGCCTGCCGTCGGCATCCACGTCGGTCTCCTCGTCGGTCCGGACCCTACGTGCCACCAACCGGACGGACGATCGGCCGCCGTGTCCTGCGGTCCGGGGCGTGTCGTACCGTCAGGGGCCCCGAGACGTGCAGGACCCGTGGCCGAGACGACCGCCCCCGAGGCGCCCGCCGAGCAGCAGCTCGGCGAGCTGTCGCGTGCGGACCGGCTGGCCCGTCGCATCCTGCGCATCGAGGACGAGGCCCCCGGCGCGCTCTTCCCGATGCGGGGGTCCCTTGTGCTGTCGGCCGTGCGCTGCCTCATCACCTACGTCGCGATCCCCCTGCTCGTCCCGGTCTTCGGCTGGCTGACGCCCGTCGCCGCACCGGTGTCGCTGCTGCTGACCGTCGTCGCTGGTGCGATGGCGATCACGAGCCTCCGCCGGGTCTGGGCGGCGCACTGGGACGGCCGCTGGGGCTACACCGCCTTCGCCGTGGCGGTGCTCGCGGCCCTGGCCGGCCTGCTCGTGTACGACCTGAGGGTGCTGCTCGGCTGACCTAGGGTCGTGGCGTCGCCGACCCCCAGGACCGCACCGTGCGTCGTCCCCTGCCCGAGCTGAGTGCACGCCTGCAGGACCACACGTCGACCATC
>JBFKQZ010000047.1:0-15633 GCA_041627475.1 Nitriliruptoraceae bacterium
GATGGTCACCCGGGCCACGCCGTCGCCCAGCTCGGCGGCGTCGGGCGTCGCGATCGTCAGCTCGACGAGGAGGTCCTCGGCCGGCTCGTCGACGAGGTCGTCACGGGTCGGCACCGTGATCGTGGCGCTGGTCTCGCCGGGCGCGAACGTCAGCCGGCCCGAGACGGCGTCGTAGTCGTCGCCGGCGGTCGCGCCGGCCTCGCTGGTCGCCCAGTCGACGCGGACGGTCTTGCCGCTCGGGACGTCGAGCGTGACGTCCACGGTGGCGAGCTCGCCCTCGGTGACCTCGACGTCGTCACCGACGTCGACCACGACGACCGGGTCGTCGTCGAGGATGCGGCCCAGCTCGACCACACGGTCGACCTGGCCCGGCAGCTGCGCGTTGGTGACGTCCTCGACGACCAGCGGCACCTCCTCGATGAACTCGTCGAGCGTGTCGTCGACGACCTCCACCGGGACGTCGACGCTCGTCTCGCCGGCCTCGATCGTCACGGTCCGGGAGATCCCGGTGAAGTCGTCGCCGGAGGTCGCCGAGCCACCGTTGGTGGTCCGGACGGTCGCGGTGACGTCGACGGGGCTGGCCTGGTCGAGCGTCAGGGTCCAGACGAGCTGCGGCGCGAGCAGCGGACCGAGGCCACCGTCCTCGCCGACCTCGCCGCCCGCGACCGTGAGGGTCGGCAGCCGGACCTCGTCGTCGAGGATCGTCAGCGACGCGACGGTCGTGCGCTCGGTGTCGAGCGTGGCGCTGCGCGGCGACGACAGCACGATGCTCAGCGCCTCGTCCTGTTCCTCGAGCTGGTCCTGGGTCGTCGTCACGGTGAACGTGCCGGTGGTCTCGCCCGCGGGGATCGAGACGGTGCCGGACTGGGCCGGGGCGTCGTCGGTGCTCGCGTCGCGGTCGAAGGAGGTCGACCAGCGGACGGTCACGTCCTTCTCCGTCGCGCCCTCGAGCGCGACGGTGAAGGTCGCGGTGTCTCCCTCGGTGACCTCGACGGCGGTCGTGCTGTCGTCGAAGGCGACCGTCGCGAGCGGGTCGTCGTCGACGATGACGCCGGCGCGTGCCAGGCCGCCGGGCGGCAGCGTCGCGTCACCGCTGACGCCGGTCAGCGACAGGGTCACGGTCTCGTCGAACTCGTCGGTGACGTCGGGGAAGACGGCGACGTCGATCGTCGCGGCCGTCTCGCCGGTGGCGATCGTGACCTCGCCCTCCTCGGCGACGAAGTCGTCGCCGGCGGCGGCGGAACCGGCCGTGGCGGCGTACGTGATGGTCACGTCGGTGTCCGCCGGCTGGCTGAGCCCGACGTCGAACGTCATCGTGGTGGTCGGCAGCAGGGTCGGCCCGATCGGGTCACCCTCGTCGACGCTGGCCCCGCTGAGGGTCACGACGGGGGTGTCGCCCGGGACGAGGTCGTCGTCGACGATCGTCAGCGTCGCGCTGCCGTCACCGAGCTCGGCCGTGTCCTCGTCGACGACGGTGATCGAGACCTCGAACGTCTCGTCGGTCTCCACGAGACCGTCGTCGTTGGTCGGCACCGTGAACGACGCGGCGGTCTCGCCCGCCGGGATGGTGATCCGCCCGCTGACAGCGTCGAAGTCGTCGCCCGCGCTCGCGGTCCCGGCAGCGGTGGTGTAGTCGACGGCCACGTCCTTGCCGCTGGCATCGTCGAGGAGGACGTCGATCGTGGCGACGTCGCCCTCGGCCACGTCGGCGTCGTCACCGAGCGACACGGTCACGAGCGGGTCGTCGTCGGTGATGGTCCCGTCGACGACGACCTGGTCGGCACCGGCCGGCAGACGAGCGCCCACGACGCCCTCGGCAACGAGCGGGACGGTCTCGTCGAACTCGTCGAGCTCGTCGTCGATGATCGTGACGGGGAACGTCGCGGACGTCTCCCCGGCCTCGATGGTCACCGTGCCAGCGGTCCCGGTGAAGTCCTCGCCAGGGGTCGCCGAGCCGGTCGCGAGGGTGCGCACGTCCACGGTGACGTCGGACCCCGCGGCCTCGCTGAGGCTGAGCTCGTAGACCAGCTGGGGCTCGAGCAGCGGCGGCACCGCCAGCGCGTTCTCCGCGACGGTCCCGCCGGTGACGGTCAGCGTCGGCAGCGTCACCTCGTCGTCGAGGATCGTGATCGTCGCGACCAGGCCCTCGTCGGCCAGGTCGCCGTTCGTGGCGTCGGTCAGGACGACCTGGAAGTCCTCGTCCCCCTCGGTCTCGCTGTCCTGCGACGTCGCGACGGGGAAGGTGACGGTGGTCTCGCCGGCGGGCACGACGACGGAGCCCGACTGGGCCGGGGCGTCGGCATCCGTGGCCGAGCCGTCGTAGCGGGTCTCCCAGTCGACGGCGACGTCCTTGCCGCTGGCGGTGTCGAGCTCGATGGTCAGGTCGACCGTGCCGCCCTCCTCGACGCCGAGACTGGTCGAGTCCTCGGCGAACGCGGCGACTGCCGGCTCGTCGTCGTCGACGATGGTCCCGAACCCCGACAGGCTGGCGACGTCACCGACGAGGGTCGCACCGTCGGGGTTGGTGAGCACGACCTCCACGGTCTCGTCGAACTCGTCGAGCTCGTCGTCGATCAGGGGCACCTCGACGAGGAGGACGGTGTCGCCCGGCTCGAACTCGAGCTGCCCACCGGCGGCCTCGAAGTCAGCGTCGACGGTGGCCGAGCCAGCGGTGCCCGTTGCCCAGTCGACCCGCACGCTGCGGCTGGTGGCCTGCGAGAGGCGGACCTCGAGCTCGACGGTCCCGGGGTCGAGGAGCGCGATCGGGCCCGCGTCGTCCTCGGGGGCCTCACGCCCCACGATCGACATGACGGGCTCGAGCACGTCGTCGTCGAGGATGTCGATCTCTGCGCTGCCTGCGGTGCCGGAGACCGCCGCATTGACGGGGTCGGCCAGCACGACCTCGAACAGCTCGTCGGGTTCGTCGACGTCGTCGGGCAGGGTCGAGACCGTGAACGAGGCGGTGGTGGCGCCGGGTGCGAGGACGACCTCCCCCGACTGCTCCGGTGCGTCCGACGTGTCCGCGCTCAGGTCGAACCGGGTCGACCACGCGACGCGGACCTCCTTGCCGCTCGCGATCCGGTCACCGGTGGCGTCGGTCAGCTGGACCGTCACGGTCGCGCTGTCACCCTCCGGAGCGGCATAGCGCTCGGCCGTGAAGCCGATCGTGGGCTCGGGGTCGTCGTCGGCGATGTTCTCGAACGCCGTCAGCGTCGAACCGCCGTCGGGGAAGCGCGCCCCGGTCGCGTCGGAGAGCTCCAGACCCACGAACTCCGACGGCTCGTCGATCCGGTCGCCCGCGACGCTGACGTTGATCGGGTCGGACGTCTGCTCCCCGGCGGCGAACGTGACGGTGCCGGTCACCGCGCCGTAGTCGTCACCCTCGGTCGCCGTCCCCGGGACCGTCCGGTAGTCGACGGTGACGGTCTCCCCGATCGCGACCGGGTCGGACAGCTCGATGGTGAAGGACACCGGGTCGGCTGGTGCGCCGACGCCGGCGCGGTCGACCTCGGCCCCGGGCTCCGTGCGGACCGCGACGACCGGCAGGAGGGCCGGCTCGAGGTCGGCGGTGAAGTCGGCGACCTCGTTGGTGTGGTCGTCTGCGTACCGAGTCCCGCTGGGTGCGTACGTGAGCGTCGCCCCGGGCACGATCGGCCCACCGGTGTACGACAGGGTGCGGCGCGGGCTCGGCTCTGCCGGCCCCACGGCGCTGTCGTCGCGTTCGTCGTCGACCGCCGTGATGGTGACGGGATCCCCGAGACCGTTGTTCACGGTCCAGTCCGACGGGCTGTCCGCGCCGACGAGCGGCTCGTCGAACTCCAACGAGATCGTGGAGGGTCGGGTCAGCGGGTTGCCGACGAGCTGTGGGGCAACCGTGTCCAGGTCGTAGGTGACGATGGCGGACGGCTCCGACTCGTTGCTGCACGTGCCGGCGCTCGGGTCCTCCGGGTCGCACAGCGCGGTGTCCGACGACGTGGCGGTCAGCTCGTACACGCCGTCGGGCAGCGGGTCGTCGAGGGTCACGGACGCGCTCGTCCCGGCGGCGGTCGTCGAGCCCGCCGCGACGCCGTCGACGTACACGACGACCGGCATGCCGGCCTCGACCTCACCGACGACGACGGTCGGGGCCGGGTCGTTGCCGAGCACGACGCGGGCGCCCGTCGCGGGGTCGGTCGCGGGCTGGTCGTCGACCTGCTCGATGACCGGCGGCAGCGGACCGACCCGGTCCGCGGCGAGCGAGTCGGCGTCCTGCCCCCGCGACGGCGCGATCGACCGGACGAAGACCGTGTTGGCAGCGTTGTCCAGGTGCGCACCCCGGCCCCGCGGGAAGTAGTCGATGCGCGGGGTCGCGTCCCGCGGCAGGGCCGGCGCGACGGTGAGCAGGCGCGTGCAGCCGTCGGTGCCGCTGCGCGGGTCCTCACCGGCGGCGTAGGCGCAGTCGTCACTGCCCACGCTGACGCCGACCACGGCCCGCGTGGTCGACGGCGTCCCGTCGGGCTCGCGGAAGAGCCAGTCGCTCGGGCTCTCGGTGCCTGTCGGGTGCCGGACCGGTTCGCTGAACGTGACTCGCACCGTCGTGGGGTTGATGACCTCGTAGCCCTCGATGACGGGCGGGATGGGGTCGACACGGAGGGGCGACGAGGCGAACTCGCCAGAGCTCGTCTCCAGGACCAGCTGCAGGTCCCAGGCGGTGGTGCTCTGGTCCTCGGTGATTCCCTGTGCGTCGGGGTCGCCGACCTCGCACGCGTCGTGGACGCGGTCGCTGGGCATCGACGTCGCATCACCGAACTGGCAGTTGAGCCGGATCCGGCCCGTCACGTTGCCGTCGGCGTCGACGTCGAGGTAGCCGAACTCCCCGGAGGTCTCGTTGAGCCCGAAGACGTTCTGCCGGACGAACTCGTCACCGTTCGAGTCGTAGCCGATGAGCTCGGCCCTCCGGATGAAGGAGCTCGCGGTCTCGATCTGCCCGGACACGTCGACGAACTGGCCCTCGCGGACCGCCGTGGTGTTCGCCTCGGCCGGCGTCAGGACGATGCCGTCCGAGGGTCGGAAGGCGGCCACCGACCCGAGCACGAGTGCTCCGATCAGCAGGATCGATGCGATCCGTCGTGCTGTCGACATACGGGGGTGGCTCCAGGAGTGCCGGCTGTGTGTGTACCCAACGAACGAGACCGGGGAAGGTGACGCGCACCTTCCCCGGTCCTGTCGGCGTCTCAGCCGGTCACGTCAGTTCACTGCACCTGGCCGTTGACCGGGCCCGGCGCGTTGGCGAGCTTGTTGCCGCCGCGGTCGCCGTAGCGCGTGCCGCTGAAGAAGACGTAGCCGACACCGATGTACTCACCGTTCTCCTCGAACGAGCCGGTCAGGACCCGCTTGGTGCGGTCGGTGGTGAACGCGTCACCGCCGTTGCTGACCGAGTTCGGCGGACCAGCGACGCGCGACCCGTCGGCGAGGCGCTCGTAGACCAGCCAGTTGAGGGAGGAGTTGTTGCCCTCCACCAGCACGTCGTTGAACGAGACGGTGATGCGGTTGCCGTCACGGACCACGTTGGTCAGCTTCGGCAGCACGGTGTCGAGTGCGATGTTGAGGTACAGGACCTCACCAGCACCCGCCGAGTTGCGGAACCGGATGCCACGGACGTACGTCGTGTCGTTGGAGCCGATGGGGACGCGGACGCAGGGCGTCGTGTCGGTGATCGGCTGACTGGTGCCGACGATGGTGTTGCCGTCCTTGTCGGTCACCTCGACCGAGTAGCCGGGACGGGCACCCGCGACGCAGACCACGGTGTCGTCACCGCCGGCGAAGCGGGTCCAGTAGACCGCGCTGGAGCCCGACCCCTGCTGGTAGGCGTCCTCGCATGCCTTGGCGTCGGCCTGGCACTCCTCGGGCGTCTTGTTCGCCGTGTTGCGGTAGACGTCGAGCAGGTCGGGCGCGACCGGGACGATGCCGCTCACTGCCGTGACCGTGTCCTCGGGGGCGAGGTTGCCGGCGAAGTCACCGACGCGGTCACCCGGGATCGGGCTGTAGCGGACCAGCGGCGTGGACTCGCGCTCGACCGGCACCGAGAGGATGAGCAGGCGCCAGTTGTCGTCGCTGGCAGCGCCCGACAGGCAGGGGCTGTTGTCCGACATGCGGACCTCGCGGACGACGTTCTGGCCGTCGATCGAGTACTGGTTCGGGTTGCAGCCACCTCGGATCAGCGCGTTCTCCTGGAAGCGGACCGAGATGACACCGGCCTCACGGCCGACCTGGCCGAGCAGGCTCTGGTTGACGTCGATGGTCGACTCGACCCGGGCGAAGGTCAGGCGCGGGACGACGTTGTCGAAGTCCGTGGCACCGGAGAAGGCCACACCCAGGTTGCCGGCACGGTCCACTGCGACGGTTGCCGCCACGAACTGACCGATCCCGCCCGGGAACTTGACCTCCTCACCGCTGAACGTCACGGAGTACGTGTCGTCCAGGGGACGGCGGGAGATCTGCTCGGTGCGCTTGACCGCGACGACCTGACCGTTGGCGACCAGCCGGACCTCGTTGATCACGGCGTTGTCGTCGTCGATGGTGCCGTTGACGGTGATCGAGTCGCCGTCCTTGGCGGCCTCCTGGGCGCGACCGTCGGCGTCGCTGGGCAGGTTCACGACGGTGGTGATGTCCGGCGCGAGGGCGTCGATGGTGACCTCGACGGGGGAGGGGCCGAAGAAGCCGGACTCCGTCAGCCCGATGGTCTGCATGTAGGAGTACCCGTTCTCGTCGGTCGCCATGTAGGTGGCCGTGACCGGGTAGTCGGCGTCGGCCCCCTTCACCTGACCGGTGAAGCTGAGGGTCTGGGCATCGGCGTCCTTGGCGAAGCTGTACGCCTGCTGGTTCGTGGCCTTGGTGTCGGCGAACGAGACGTCCGCAGCACCGAGGGCGACGTCGAAGGAGGGCGTTCCGCTGTGCTCCGCGTCCACCACGAAGGTGGCCGCACCCGGGGAGACGATGCGCGGGTCGAAGGTCGCGCCGTCGAAGCTGATCCGTCCGAGGATCTGGACGGTGAACTTGTCGGTGGAGGCGCCGAAGCCCGTGGCACCGGTGACGGCCTCGGTGATGCTGCCGGAGAACGTGACGGTGCGGTCCGCAGCATCGCCGTCGTTGTTCACGGCGGTGCCGAGATCGACGGTGAAGTTCGCGGTGCCCTGGCCGCCACCGAGCAGCTCGACGTCGACCGGGTCGGAGATGCGCTCGTTGGCGGTGAAGCCGCGGGGGCTCGAGGCGCCGAGGCCGGCCGAGACGCGGACCGGGATCTGCGCGTAGTTCTTCAGGGTCGTCCGCACGTTGATGCGCTGCCCCTCGGTGCCGGTCATGTCGACGACCCCGGTCGGGCCCACGACGTCGACCTTCACGACCTCGAGGAACTTGATGGTGGTCGTGAGCGTGCCGCTGGTGCGCGGGTCACGAGCACCGGTGGTTGCCGTCTCGAACGAGTTGCCCCCGTTCGACGAGAGGCTGACCTTGAACGTGCCGGAGCGCTCGGTGGCGGCGGTCGGCGGGGTGACGTCCGCGTTGAACCGCAGCACCGCGTTCGAGTTCGCCGGGATGGAGACGCCTTCGGGCGCCGTGAAGATCACCCGCTGGAACGAGCCCACGGTCTGCACCGTGCCGGTGAAGCCGAGGTCCGTGCCGTCACCACCGGCGACGGTCACGCCGATGGCGTCGGTGGCAGTGATGCCGATGCCGGCCGGGACGGCGACCACGACCGTGTTGACCGCGGTGGCCTGCGTCTCGACCTGGACGGCGTACTGCGCCGTACCGGGCAGGACGTTCACGCCGGCCACGAGGCGGGCCCAACCGGAAGCGGAGGCTGCGGCGGGCGATGCCTGCACGACGGCGAGGCTCGCCACCATGAGCATCGTGACCAGGAGGCTGATCAGCCTCACTGGTCGCGGGTGGGCGGTTGTGGTCTTCATCTTGTCACCTCGGGTGGGGCGCTCCGGCGGACCGGGCATCGGGGACGCTGTGTGGGATTCGACGGCTCGTGCCGCTTCTCCTCCGTCCCCTCTGCAGGGACGCTTGCGACCTGCCCAACGACGCAGCGCCGTCGCGGTTACGGGCGACCACCGCCCTGCTGGGTACAAGCGCGCCAAGGTGAGCGCTGGGCGCTCGAAAAGGGCATGCACGCAGGCGGACGGGCTGGCACCGGCGACGACGACCCCCGTAGCGTGAACCCGCCCCCAGCAAGGATCCGCCGTGCCCGAGCTCGCCGTCACCGCCATGGGCGCCGACCAGCCCGGCATCGTCGCCGCGGTCGCGCGCGTGCTCCACGAACGCGGGGGGAACATCGAGGACTCGGCGATGACGATCCTCGGGGGCCGCTTCTCGCTGGTCCTGCTGGTCGCAGGTGACGACGACGCGGCGGGCCTGGAGGCAGCGCTGCGCGCCGGCACGGCCGACCTCAACCTCCACCTCTCCGTGGTGGACGCGGGCGAGGGCCACGACGCGGCCGCGGCCACGCACCTGCTCAGCGTCTACGGCGCGGACCACCCGGGGATCCTCGCGGGCGTGGCCGCGGCCCTCGCGGACGTGGGCGCGAACGTCACCGACCTGTCCAGCCGGCTGATCGGCAGCGAGGCCGAGCCGGTCTACGCACTCGTGGTCGAGCTGTCGACCGACGACGAGGCGGGCGTCCGCAGCGCGGTCGAGGCGGCGGCCGCCGACCTCGGCGTCGACTGGACGCTGCGGGCGCTCGACGACGTGACGTACTGAGATGGCCGCCCGCGACGCCGTCCTCTACCCCTCCCGCATCCTCAAGGGGCTGTGCGGACCCGTGGGGTCGATCGGCGAGCCCGAACGGCAGCTGGCCGAGGACCTCGTCGACACGATGTACGCGAACAAGGGCTGCGTCGGCGTGGCCGCACCGCAGATCGGTGTCCCGTCGCGCGCGTTCTGCCTCGACGTGTCGGTGATGCGGAAGCCGCCGGAGGGCAACCACGGCCTGCTCGTCCTGTTCGACCCGGAGCTGGTCGTCGCAACCGGCTCGGACCTGGCGCGCGAGGGCTGCCTGTCGGTGCCCGACTTCACCTGCGACGTGCGCCGCGCCACCGAGGTCGTGGTGCGCGGCACCACGCCGGAGGGCGACAGCCGCGTCATCGAGGCGACCGGCTTCGAGGCCCGCGCGCTCCAGCACGAGCTCGACCACCTCGACGGCCTGCTGATCCTCGACCGCGTCGCCAGCGCTCGGACCGACGTCCACCAGCGCAAGGTGTATCGGTGACTGCACCTCGCTCCGCTCGGTGACGGACCGCCGTTCGGCGCTGGTTTCGGCATCGCGGGCTCGCCGCGCCTCGGCGGCGGTCCGCCCGGCATGCAGTCCCCGGCGGTGGCCGCTGGCCGGGCGTCGAGGGCTGATTGGTCAGGACGGTCGGTCCGCGCCATATCCTCCGCGCAAGCACCAGCCCGCGAAGGAGCGTGTGTGGAGACCGAGACGCTGATGACGGTTGTCCGGATCGTGACCGGGACCGCGGTCCTGGGCGTGGTCGGCGCCATCGCCGCGCGACGCGTGTCGTGGCTGTACGGGCTGGTCCGGGTCGGGCAGCCGATGCCGGAGCGCGCAACCCGCGAGGCCGTGCTCGGGAACATGTCGTACTGGTTCCGAAAGATCCTCGGCCAGGAGAAGCTGCTGCGGTGGTCCCTGCCGGGGATCGCACACTTCTGGGTCATGTACGCGTTCTTCGTGCTGCAGACCACGGTGCTCGAGGCGATCGGCGAGATCTACTTCGGCCCGACCTTCCAGCTGCCGCTGCTGAACCGCATCGAGGTCGCGGGCGTCACGGCCTACGACGTGCTCGGGTTCTCGCAGGACGTCTTCATGCTCCTGTCGATCACCGGGATCACGATCTTCGCCGCGATGCGCCTCGCCCAGGACCCGCGCCGCAAGGGCCGGGAAAGCCGCTTCGCCGGCTCGAACATGAACCAGGGCTGGTGGACGCTGCTGTTCGAGCTGCTGGTCGTCTGGACGCTCTTCATCGCGCACGGCGCCCGCTTCGCGCTGGACCACGCCCCGACCGAGGCCGCGTTCGTCAGCCGCTGGTTCGGCCAGCAGATGGCCGGCATCGACCACCTCGCGCTCGAGTGGATCTCGCTGGTCAACCTCGTGGGTCACCTGGCGATCGTCGGTGGCTTCCTGATCTTCACGCTGAACTCCAAGCACCTCCACATCGTCACGATCCCGTTCCAGGAGGCGTTCGCGATCCAGCCCAAGTCGCTGGGCAAGCTGCCGACGCAGAAGATCGACATGGAGGCGATGGACGAGAACACGGTCCTGGGCATCGGTGCCATCGACCAGTTCCCGTTCAAGGGCATGCTCGACATGATGAGCTGCACCGAGTGCGGCCGCTGCCAGAGCCAGTGCCCCGCGTGGAACACCGGCAAGCCGCTGTCGCCCAAGATGCTCATCATGGACCTGCGCGACCACCTCTACGCGCAGGGCGACTCGCTGCTCGGCAAGGCCGAGTCCGGGCCGCAGGACCACCTGCCGCTGGTGGGCAACGCCCCCGGCGAGGAGGCGGTCATCGACTACGACGTGCTGTGGTCGTGCACGACCTGCGGCGCGTGCGTCGAGGAGTGCCCGGTCGACATCGAGCACGTCAACCACATCGTCGGGATGCGCCAGGCCAAGGCGATGATGGAGTCGTCGTTCCCGTCCGAGGCCGGCGTGATGCTGCGCAACGTCGAGAACTCCGGCGACCCGTGGGGTGTCGGCCAGGCCGCGCGCGAGGACTGGATGACGAAGCTCGACTTCGAGATCCCGGTCGCCCAGCCCGGCACCGAGCTCGACGCCGAGATCGAGTACATCTTCTGGACCGGCTGCGCCGGCGCGGTCGACGACCGCTCCAAGAAGATCACGCAGGCCACCGCGACGCTGCTCCACGAGGCCGGCGTCAAGTTCGCCGTGCTGGGCTCCAACGAGACCTGCACCGGTGACCCGGCCCGCCGCCTCGGCATGGAGTACCTGTTCCAGATGCTCGCCGAGCAGAACGTCGAGACGCTCAAGTCCGTCGGCGCGGAGACCCGCAAGATCGTCGCGTGGTGCCCGCACTGCTTCAACACCCTGAAGAACGAGTACCCGGACTTCGACGGCCACTTCACCGTCCTGCACCACTCCGAGGTGCTCGCCCAGCTGATCGACGAGGGCAACCTCGTGGCGACCAACGTCATCGACAAGCACGTGACGTACCACGACCCGTGCTACCTCGGTCGCCACAACGAGGAGTACTCCAACCCGCGCAAGGTCGTCGACTCGGTGCCCGGCATCAAGCCGGCCGAGATGACCCGCTGCCGCTCCAACGGCTTCTGCTGCGGCGCCGGTGGCGCGCGCATGTGGATGGAGGAGGACATCGGCAAGCGCGTCAACATCGAGCGCATCGACGAGGCGCTGGAGCTCAACCCCGACCTCATCACCACGGCCTGCCCGTACTGCACCACGATGCTGTCCGACGGCATCGCCCAGAAGGTGCAGGAGGGCACGCTCACCGAGGGGCAGGTCGAGGTCCTCGACATCGCCGAGCTGCTCCAGCAGGGCCGCATGCTGCCGATGGCGACGCAGGGCGTCGCCGAGAACGCCGACCTCGCCGGGCAGCAGTGACCGCCTGCGCCACACCCCTCGACGCCCCCGGCCCCGCGCCGGGGGCGTCGTCGCCTGCGGCGGGAACCGCGAGGCCTTGACAGGCGTCTGACACTCGACGCACGGGCGCGGGCCCGTCGCCGAGGAACAGAACGACCGATGCGAACCACCATCGCTCTCCTGCTCGTCCTGGCACTCACCGCCTGCGGCGGTGCGACCAGCACACGCGACGTGACGAGCCCTGCCCGGGAACCGTCGGACACCCCTTCCCCCGACGACACCGAGGACCCGGTCGCGGGCTCGTGGGCGCTCGAGGCGGCGGACCCGGCCGTGCCCATCCAGACCGGGCTGCCGTTCACCCTCGACCTCGAGCGTCGGCAGGACGGCGCCCTGCGTCTGTCGGGCAGGGCGCCCTGCAACATCTTCGGCGCCACGGTCTTCGCAGGCGACGGCGGCTGGGAGGTCGAGGGTGGCGACTACACCGTGGACGGGGCCGGCTGCGAGCCCGCCGTGATGGCCGCCGAGCAGGCGTACCTCGACGCCCTGCGCGCCGTCACGCAGTGGTCGCTGCCCACGACGGACCTGCTCGAACTCACAGGCCCTGCCACCCGCCTGCAGTTCAGGCCCGCACCGGCGGTCGCGCAGGTGCCGCTGGTCAGCACGACCTGGGTCGTCGTCTCGACGGTCGACGGCACGGGGCCGGACGCGACGACCTCGGCACTGCCCGCGGGGGCCCCGCAGCCGATGCTGCGCTTCGTCGCCGACGGGCTGCTGCAGCTCGACACGGGCTGCCAGGGCTACGAGGGACGATGGTCGTTCGCCGACGACGGCAGCATCGCGCTGGAGTCCCTGGAGCGAGGGGTCGAGGACCGCGAGCCCTGCACCCCGAACGGGGCGGCACTCGCCGAGGAGGTCGCGGTGTCGCTGTTCGCGGTGATCGACGAGGGTGGGTTCACCGCCAGCGTCCAGGACAACCGCCTGCGCCTCGAGCGGGGTGACGTCGGGCTCGAGGCGATCCCGCTCGTCGAGGACTGATCGGCCGGTCGACCGCACCGGTGCGCGGGCGCAGCGCGGTGGCCGGACCGGACGGTGCCGACCGGCGGTGGCTCGCGTACGGTCCCGCCCCGACCGACCACCGACGAGGAGCCACGGGTTGCGACTGCGAGCACTTGCCGTCGCCCTCGCACTGACCGTCTCCGTCGTCGCGCCCGCCGCCGCCGGCAACATCGGCTCGCTGGAGCGGCAGCTCGAGGAGGCGAAGGAGCGCCGCGCGGCGGTCGAGGCCCGCCTCGCCACCGAGGCCGGTGACCTCGAGGGGCTCGCCGAGCAGGTGGCCGAGGCCGAGCAGGCCGTGGCCGAGGTCGACGCCCGTGACGCCGAGCTGCGTGGCGAGCTGGACGCCGTGGCCGGCGCCCTCGCCGAACGGTCGCGCGCCGCGTTCATGCGGGGCGAACAGACCGCGCTCCACGTGCTGGTCTCGGCCCGTGACCTCAACGACGTCGCCGAGGGCGCGGCCCTGCTGGAGTCGCTCGCACTGCGCGACCGCGCCAGCCTCGAGACGGCCGAGGCGCTGCGCGTCGAGCTCGCCGCGAACCGCGAGGTCCGGGCCGAACGCCTCGACGAGCTCAGCGCCCTCGAGGCCGACCTCGAGCAGCGCGTCGAGCAGCTGATGGCGGACCTCGACCAGCTCCAGGCGGACGCGGAGCGCTTCGGCGACGTGCTCGCGGCCGAGCGCGAGGCCGCACGCCGTCGGGCGGCCGAGGAGGAGCGTCGCCGGCGCGCGGCAGCGGAGGCCGCCGCCGCGGCGTCCGCACCTGCCAGCAGTGCACCCGCGCCGGTCGCCAGCGGTGGGCTCGCCTGCCCGGTCGGCAACCCGGTGGCCTTCACCGACACCTGGGGCGCACCGCGTTCCGGCGGTCGCAGCCACCAGGGCGTGGACATGATGGCCCGCCACGGGACACCCGTGTACGCGATCACGTCCGGCCGCATCACCCGGCTGAAGAACAGCGGCCTCGGTGGCATCTCGCTGTGGATGTACGGCGACGACAACAACGAGTACTACTACACCCACCTCCAGGGCTACGCGAGCGGCACGTCCACCGGCAGACGCGTCGCCGCCGGTGACCTCATCGCCTACGTCGGCTCGACCGGCAACGCGAGTTCCAGCGCGCCCCACCTGCACTTCGAGGTGCACCCGGGCGGCGGCAGCGCCGTGAACCCCTACCCCTACGCGGCCCGCGCCTGCGGCCGGTGACCCCGTGCCCGGAGCCCCCACCAATGGCGGGGGCTCCGGTCCCTCGGGGGGAGGGTCGTGGGGCTGACGTCAGACCGGCGCGCCGATGGCGACGCGGGCTGCGGCCAGCCGGGCGATGGGCACGCGGAACGGGCTGCACGAGACGTACTCGAGCCCGATCCGGTGGAAGAACGCGATCGACTTCGGGTCGCCGCCGTGCTCACCGCAGACACCGAAGTGGACGTGCGGCGCGACGCGAGCCCCGGCCTGGACGGCATCGGCGACGAGCCGGCCGACACCCTCCTGGTCGAGCTGCGCGAACGGGTCGTGGTCGAGCAGGCCCTCCTCGACGTACTGCGGCAGCAGCTTCGCGCCGATGTCGTCGCGGGAGAACCCGAACGTCAGCTGGGTCAGGTCGTTCGTGCCGAACGAGCAGAACTCGGCGTCGGTGACCAGGTCGCCGGCGACCAGCGCGGCCCGCGGCGTCTCGATCATCGTCCCGACCGGGATGTGCACCGGCACACCCGAGGAGGTCCGTGCGATCGTGGCCCGCATGTCCTCGGCCACGTGCGCGAACTCGGCCATCGTGACCGTGAGCGGGATCATCACCTGCGGCCGGGGGTCCCCGTCGGCTGCGAGGCGCTGCATCGTCGCCTCGGTCAGTGCCCGGACCTGCGCCCGGTACAGCTCGGGCAGCAGCACGCCCAGGCGGACACCGCGGGTGCCGAGCATCGGGTTGTGCTCCTCGAGCTTCTCCGCGGCCTCGAGCAGCTCGAGGTCCTCCGTGGTCGCCCGGCCGGTGGCCTCGGCGATCCGCAGCTCCTCGATGTCGGGCAGGAACTCGTGCAGCGGCGGGTCGAGCAACCGCACCGTGACCGGCAGCCCGTCCATCTCGACGAGCAGGCCGAGGAAGTCCTCGCGCTGCTGCTCGTGGAGTCGTTCGAGCGCCGTGACGCGGGACGCCTCGTCCTCGGCGAGGATGACGTCGCGGACCAGCGGCAGGCGGTCACCGAGGAACATGTGCTCCGTCCGGCACAGCCCGATGCCCTCGGCACCGTTGGCCCGTGCCCGCGCGGTGTCCTCCGCCGTGTCGGCGTTGGCGTGCACGTGCAGGCGCCGGAACTCGTCGGCCCATGCGAGCAGCTGCTCCACCTCCGGCGTCGCCTCGGGCTCGACCAGCGGGACGGTGCCGAGCACCACCTCCCCGGTCGTGCCGTCCAGCGAGATCGTGTCCCCTGCGGCGATGACGACGTCACCGACGCGCAGCTCACGGGCGTGCTCGTCGACCTCGAGGTCGGCCGCGCCGCAGACCGCCGGCCGGCCGAGGCCGCGGGCGACGACGGCGGCGTGGCTCACGAGGCCACCACGGCTGGTCACGATGCCGCGTGCGGCGACCATGCCCTCGATGTCCTCGGGCGACGTCTCCTCGCGGACGAGGATGACGTCGTCACCGGCCTCGGTCCGCTCGACGGCCTCCTCCCAGGTGAAGCAGACGACGCCCGACGCCGCGCCGGGCGACGCGGCGAGCCCGCTGACGAGTACCTCGTAGTCGGCCTCGAGGTCGAACCGCGGGTGCAGCAGCCGCTCGAGCTGGCCGGGCTCGACCCGACCGATCGCGTCGCGCCGGGTGATCAGCCCCTCGTTGGCCATGTCCACGGCCATCCGCACGGCAGCCCGTGCCGAGCGCTTGCCGACCCGGGTCTGCAGGACCCACAGCCGGCCACGCTCGACGGTGAACTCGACGTCGCACATGTCGCGGTAGCGCTCCTCGAGCGCCGCGAGGACCTCCAGCAGCTCGGCGTGC
>JBFKQZ010000048.1:0-15581 GCA_041627475.1 Nitriliruptoraceae bacterium
CGAGCAGCCGTGCTCGTCGTCCGCCTCGTCGCGGCTGCCGACCACCACCCACGCACCGATCGCGACCGACCGCACACCCGGGATGCGCTGCGTCACGACCGTCGTGCCGTCGTTCGTGACGACCTGCTCGACGTCCATGTCCACCGTTCGGCCCCTCCGGGATCGGATGCGGCCGTCGTCGCGCGGCAGCCGGACGACGGAGGCTACGTGCCGCCGCGAGCTGGGGTGGGTGTCCCACCCGGCCCCGCGACCACCGTTCGTAGGGTCGAGGCACGGCCTGCCGCCGCCGCGGCGGGCCGCTCCCGCACCCTCCACGGAGCCCCCATGAACACCCGCCTGCGCAACGTCCTCGCGGCGTCGCTCGCCCTCGCCGGGCTGGCACTGTCGCCACTCTCCCCGCTGCAGCCGCAGCGTGACCACACGGGCAGCAAGGCCGACGCCGTCGCGTCCGCCCAGCTCGCGGCCCTCCAGGGTCGCGCAGGACCAGCGGCCTGCGACGAGGCCACCGGCACTGCGACGGTGCAGGGCGTCAGCTTCGAGTGCAACGACGTCGACCTGCTGTCGTTCGTCCCCGCCGACGAGCTGCTCGCCGAGGTCAACGGTGACGTGCTGACCGGTGGCGGCGTCTCGGACGTCTGGGCCTGGGTCGACCCCCGCACCGGCGACGAGTACGTGCTGGTCGGGGTGACGACCGGGGTGGCCGCCCTGCGCGTGACCGACCCCACCGACCCCGAGTACCTCGGCCACGTGCTCAACACCGGTGCGCAGCTGATCTGGTTCGACGTCAAGGTCGACGAGAACTACGCGTTCATGGTCTCCGAGTCCCCGGCGATGGGCATGAAGATCCTCGACCTGCGTCTCCTGCGCGACCTCCAGGAGGTCCCGCCGAACACGACCGTGCCGCTGCCCGTGACGACCTATCCGCTCGACCTCGTCGCCCACAACGTCGTCATCGACACCGACGCCGACATGCTCTACCTCGTCGGGTCCGGTGCAGCGCTCGGGTTCGGCTCGGTCTGCACCGTCGACGCCGACAGCGCCACGGACAACGCCGGCCTGCACGCCATCGACATCAGCCAGCCGCTGGTCCCCGTCTACGAGGGCTGCCACAGCGAGCAGGGCTACGTGCACGACGCCAACTGCGACACCTACACCGGCCCGGACGCCGAGCACCACGGCAAGCAGATCTGCATCACCGCCCACGAGGACGGCGTCGCCATCGTCGACACGAGCGACCCGGCCAACATGGTGACGCTGTCGGCAACGACCGACGAGGACTACCCGCGCGTCGCCTACAGCCACCAGGGCTGGATGAGCGAGGACCAGCACTGGTACTTCCACGGCGACGAGCTCGACGAGAGCGGCACCGAGCCGACCCGCACGTTCGTGTTCGACATCCGTGACCTGGACGACATCGCCCTGCACTTCGTCAACGAGCCGGGCGGCGTCAACATCGACCACAACATGTACACCCACGAGGGCCTGCTCTACCAGAGCAACTACACCGCCGGCCTGCAGGTGTTCGACACCTCGGGCGTCGCCGACGGCGTGCTCCCGCTGATCGCCGAGTTCGACGTCTGGCCCGACGACGGCGGCACGGACCCGGCCGAGTTCTCGGGCTCCTGGTCCAACTACCCGTACCTGCCGAGCGGCACGATCCCGGTCACCTCGATCGCCGACGGCCTGTTCCTGCTCGACGTCCACGACGACGTCGCGGCCGGGGACTGCTTCCGCCGCAACGGCAAGCTCGACCGCAACGCCGACTGCGGCTGAGCGACCCGCGCGAACGACCGATGGCCGCCCCTCGCGGGGCGGCCATCGTCGTCGTGCGTCGAATCAGTCGCGCGAGCGGCTGCGCGAACGGGTGCGGCTGCGCGAGCGGCCACCACCGTCGTTGCCGTCGTCGTCGCGGCTGCGCGAACGGCTGCGGCTGCGACCACTGTCGTCGTCGCTGCGGCTGCGGCTGCGGCCACCGTCGTCGTCGCGGCTGCGCGAGCGGTTGCCACCGTCACGGTCACGGCTGCGACCACCGCGGTCACCACCACGGTCACGACCACCACGGTCGTCGTCGCGGCCGCCGTCGTCGTCGCCGTCGTCCTCGCCCTCGGCCGTCTCACCGACGTACTGGAGCTTGAACTTGCGACCACCGTCGAGGACCTCGAGGACCTCCACCATGACCTTGTCGCCCACGTCCACGGCCTCCTCGCCGTGGTCGAGACGGCGCCCGACGATCTTGCGCAGCTCCGAGATGTGGAGCAGGCCGTCGGTGCCCGGCGTCAGCGAGACGAAGGCGCCGAAGTCGACGGTCTTGACGACCGTGGCGTTGTACTTCTCGCCGGCCTCGGGGAGGACCGGGTTGGCGATCTGGTTGACCCAGTCGACCGCGGCCTCGGCGGACGCACGGGTCGCGCCGTAGATGCGCACGACGCCGCCGCCGTCCTCCTCCTCGATGTCGATCTCGGCACCGGTCTCGGCCTGGATCTCCTTGATGATCTTGCCGCCGGGTCCGATCACCGCACCGATCTTGTCCTGCGGGATCCGCACGACCTGCACGCTCGGGGCGTGCTCGGCGACGTCCTCGCGCGGCTCGGCGATGGCCTCGTTCATGATGTCGAGGATCTGGTGCCGTGCCGTGCGGGCCTGGAGCAGCGCCTCCTGGAGCACGTCGGCCGGGAGGCCGGCGAGCTTGGTGTCGAGCTGCAGCGCGGTCACGAAGTCACGGGTGCCCGCGACCTTGAAGTCCATGTCGCCGTAGAAGTCCTCGACGCCCTGGATGTCGGTCAGGGTGCGGTACTCGCCGTCCTCGTAGATGAGGCCCATGGCGATACCGGCGACCTGGGCGTGCGTGGGCACACCGCCGGCCATCAGCGCCATCGAGGAGCCGCAGACCGACGCCATCGAGGTCGAGCCGTTGGACGACAGCACGTCGGTGACGACGCGCATCGTGTACGGCCAGTTGTCGAGGTCCGGCAGCACCGGGATGATCGCGCGCTCGGCCAGGAGGCCGTGCCCGATCTCACGCCGCTTCGGCGAGCCCACGCGACCGGCCTCACCGGTCGAGTACGGCGGCATGTTGTAGTGGTGCATGTAGTACTTCTCGGTGACCGGGTCCAGCGTGTCGAGACGCTGGTTCTCCCGGGTCGTGCCGAGCGCCAGGACCGAGAGGGCCTGGGTCTCACCGCGCTGGAAGATCGCGGAGCCGTGCGTCATCGGCAGGACGTCGACGTCCGCCGTGATCGTGCGCAGCTCGTCGAGCTTGCGGCCGTCGATGCGGACGCCCTCGTCGACGATCTTGCGACGCACGACCTTCTTCTCGACCGAGCGGAACGCCTTGGAGGCCTGCTTGCGCAGCTCCTCCTCGTCGAGGTCGCCGACGCCCTGCTCGACGAGCGCGTCGATCGCCTCGTCCTTGTAGGCGAAGAGCTGCTCGTCGCGGTCGCCCTTGGCGATGTCGTCCTGGGAGTAGATCTCCTTGACGCGGTCCTTCGTGTTCGCGTAGAGCGCGTCGAAGACCTCGTCGGTGTAGTCGAGGAAACGCGGGAAGTCGCCCTCGGGGCGGCCCGGGTGCTCCTTGACGAAGTCGAGCTGGGCCTCGCAGAGCTGCTTGAGGATCGGCTTGACGTCCTCGATGGCCTGCCCGATGACCTCCTCGGTGGGAGCCGTGGCGCCCATCTCGATCTTGGTCCAGCTGTCCGGGGTGGCCTCGGCCTCGATCATGAGGATGGCGACGGTGCCGTCGTCCTCGAGACGACCGGCGACGACCATCTGGAAGACGGCCTCCTCCTCGAGCTCCTCGAAGGTCGGGAAGGCGACCCAGGAGCCGTCACGCAGCATCGCGTAGCGGGTGGCGGCGGTCGGACCGGCGAACGGGATGCCCGCGAGCATCGTGGCCAGCGAGGCGCCGTTCATGGCGACGACGTCGTAGGGGTCGACCTGCTGGGTCTGCAGGATCGTGTTGACGACCTGGATCTCGTTGCGCAGGCCCTCGGCGAAGGTCGGGCGCAGCGGGCGGTCCGTCAGGCGGCACGCCAGCACGGCGTTCTCCGACGGACGACCCTCGCGCTTGAAGAACGAGCCGGGGATGCGCCCGTTGGCGTACATCCGCTCCTCGAACTCGATGGTGAGCGGGAAGAACCCGAGGAACTCCTTGGTGTTGGAGCTCGCCGTGGTGGTGGTCAGGATCTTGGTGTCGCCCATCGAGGTGACGACGGAGCCGCCGGCCTGCTGTGCGAGGAGTCCTGCTTCGAAGGTGAGCTCACGACCGTCGATCTCGACGGTGAGCTCGTGTGTTCCGAGCTTGCCCATGGGTGATGGGACCTTTCGTGTGGGTGGTGCGACTGCACGTCCACCCACCGCCACGGGTGTGGCCCCGATCCTCAGTGAGAACACGTCGAGGGCGCTGCCTCGGCGGGTTGCCACTGACGACCGATGCCTGCGTCGTGTGACAGGTGGTGCGTGTGCCGCGGATGTGGGTCCTTCAGGACCGTTGTGATGACGGGAGGTTGTTCCCGTCCGTGCACCGGTCAGCCTAGTGACCAGTCGTGCAGCGGGGCCGACGGATGAACCGTCGGCCCCGTTGCGAGGTCTGTCAGCGGCGCAGCTCGAGCTCGCCGATGAGCGCGCGGTAGCGCTCGATGTCCTTCTTCTTCAGGTAGTTCAGCAGGCGCTTGCGCTGCCCCACGAGCTGGAGGAGGCCCCGTCGCGACGCGTGGTCGTGGATGTGGGTCTTCAGGTGCTCGGTGAGGTGGCTGATGCGCTGGGTCATGATCGCGACCTGCACCTCGGGCGACCCGGTGTCGCCCTCGTGCTGCGCGAAGCGCTCGATGATCTCCTGCTTGTCAGCGGGGAGCTGGACTGCCATGTGTTGTCTCCGTACGGCGTCGGTCCCGTCGGGTCCACGTCTGCTGACGCGGTCAGGGGGCACGCGGCGGCGCCTTGCGCGGCTCGCGTCGTCCCACACCCGGACGGGCACGGCGAAACCGGCCACGGTTCGGGCCGGTACGTGTGACGGTACGGGCTGCGCGACCGACGCACAAGCCCGTGCAGGCCTGTGCGCACAGGCGCTCAGGGGGCAGGGATCGCGTGGCGCTCGCCCGGGTCGACCTCGTGCCGATTGGCCGCACGCTCGCGCAGTGCCTCGTCGATCTGCTCGTGCAGCAGGGCGACGAGCTCGTCGGTGTCGAAGGGCTTGACCATGTAGCCCGTCGCGCCCGCACGCCAGCCGTTCCACTGGTGCCCGTCGTCGCCGAGCGCCGAGACGACGATCGCGGGGACGAAGGCCCAGTCGCGACGGCGTCGCAGCTCCTCCACCACGTCGAGCCCGGTCGCCTCCGAGGGGAGCATCACGTCGGCGATGACGGCGTCCGTGGGCGGCCCGTCGAGGCGCGCCAGGGCAGCGGTGCCGTCGGCGCAGATCTCGACCTCGTGGCCCTCGTGACCGAGGACGAGCGCGAGCAGCATCGCGATGGAGTGGTCGTCCTCGATGACGAGCACGTGGGCCATGGCGGTCTGGTCCTCGGTCGGCGTCCGGCCCCCTCCACGTCGGCACATCCGCGCCCGGACTCAAGTGTGCGGGCGCTCACGCACCCGGCGTGCGCTCACGCATCCGGGGGGCGCACCCGCCTGACGGTCCGGATCCGCGTGGTCGGCTGGTCGGCCGGACCGTCGTCGGCCGGCGGCGACGCGGCGTCCGCGGTGTCGTCGGGGTCCTCGTCGGCGACCGCAGGGGCGCTGCGGTCCACGAGCCGGGGTGGGTCGGTGACCTGGGCGGCGAGGTGGCCGGCGAGCGTCGCCACGGCCGACTCGAGCTCGCGGACCCGGTGCTCGTCACTGCGCAACGTCTCGGCGATCAGGAGGCTGCCACCGGCCACCGCGAAGACCACGACGCCGAACCCGGCGCTCGCCAGGTAGACCACCTGGACGGGCACCAGCGTCTCGATCGAGATCCGCAGGTAGCCGATCATGCCGATCAGTCCGGCGACGGCGAGCAGGGCGACACCGATGACGGTGCGGGTGCGACGGGTGCGTTCCATGTCGATCTCCCCCGTGAGGGTGCGCGCGACGAGCGCGCCGCGGTTGGTCAGCGTGAAGGTGGTGAAGGACGAGGCGAGGCCGCCGAGCACGGCGGCGAAGGCGAGGACGAAGGCACCACCGAGCGCGCCGGGGAGCCCGTCGGGGGTGCTGACGAGCAGCGTGCGACCGACAGGCGATGTCGTGCCGCCACCGGAGGGCGGCGCCACCTGGGGCTGGTCGACGCCACCCCCCGGCGCGGGCGGGGCCGGGCCGTCGGGCAGCACCGTCCCCCCGCTCGTGCCGCCCGCCGGGACGGGCGACGGGGTCGCGTCGGGCGTGGTCGGCGCCGCCGTCGGCTGTGGCGACGGGGCCGTCGACGGGTCGTCGGTCGGCGGGGTCGCCGGGTCCGTCGTCGGCGACGGCGACGGGTCCGGCGCCGGGCTCTCCCCCGGCAGCGGTTCGGTGGGCAGCGGGACCGGCGGCTCGGTGGGCGGCTCGGTCGGCACGCTGACCGCCAGGGCCGGGGTCGCGAGGAGCCCGACGGCGACCGCAGCGACCACGGCCACCACGAGGTGACGGCGGACGGTCGCGGCCCGGTTCCTCACACGCCCTCCCCGAGGTAGAGCTCGCGAAGCCGCAGCTTCAGGTCGTCGAGCTCGGCCCCTGCGGCCGTGGTCGTGATCTCGCCCTTCTCCAGGACGTAGGCACGGTGGGCGAGGTCCAGCGCGAGCACGTTCTGTTCGACGATCAGGACCGAGGTGCCCTCGTCGCGGTTGAGTGCCTGGATCAGGTCGAACGTGTCCTCGGCCATGATCGGCGACAGGCCCAGCGAGGCCTCGTCGATCAGCAGCAGGCGCGGCCCTGACATCATCGCGCGCACGATCGCCAGCATCTGCTGCTGGCCGCCCGACAGCGTCCCGGCGAGCTGCTGCTGGCGCTCGCGGAGGATCGGGAACGCGGTGAACGACTGCTCCAGGCGGTCGTCGACGGTCGCACGGTCGTCGACCACGTACGCGCCGAGCTCGAGGTTCTGCCGGACGGTCATGTCCGGCAGCATCCCTCGACCCTCCGGGCACAGCACCATGCCGCGCGGCGTCAGGTCCTCGGGGCCGAGCTTCGTGACGTCGTCGCCGTCGAAGCGGATCGTCCCCGTCGTCGCCCGCAGCAGCCCGACGATCGTCTTGAGCGTCGTCGACTTCCCGGCACCGTTGGTCCCCATCAGCGCGACGACCTCGCCGGGGTGGACCTCGAGCGACAGGCCATGGAGGACCTGCAGGTCGCCGTAGCCGGCACGGACGTCGTCGAGTTCGAGGATCGGCGTCGTCACGTCGGCACCTCCTCGTCGGCGTGCGTGGCGAGCTTCGTCCCGCCGCCCTCGTCGATCTGCGACCGGCCGAGGAACTCGGCGACGACCTCCGGGTTGGACTGCACCTCCCACGGCTTGCCGTCGGCGAGCAGGCGGCCGGACGCGAGGCAGTAGACGTGGTCGCAGACGCGGGCGATCAGCGGGACGTGGTGCTCGATGACGACCAGGGTCAGGCCGAGCTCGTCGCGGAGGGCGTGGAAGCGGTCGCCGAGGGCGTGCGCCTCGTCGGGGCCGAGGCCGGCGGACGCCTCGTCGAAGAACAGCAGGTCGGCCCCGGCGGCGACGGTCGAGGCGAGCTCGACCATGCGCATCGCGCCGTACGGCAGCGAGCCGAGGCGGACGTCCTTGAGGTGCTCGAGCCCGAAGATCCGCAGGGCCTCGCGCGCCCGGTGGCGCAGCTCGGCCTCGGTGCGGTTCGAGCCGCCGAGCCCGACGAGCCCCGCGAACGGGTCGTACGTCGCCAGCCAGTGCTGTGCCAGCAGCACGTTGTCACCGACCGTCTCCGGTCGCATCAGCCCCATGTGCTGGAACGTGCGGCCGATGCCGAGCCGGGTCCGGGCGTCGGGCGGTGCCTGCAGCAGCTCGCGACCGCGGTAGCGGATGGACCCCTCCTGCGGGGTGATGAAGCCGCTGACGCAGTTGAAGAACGTGGACTTGCCGGCACCGTTGGCACCGATGAGGCCGACGATCTCGCCCTCACGCACCTCCATTGACAGGTCGTCGATGGCCGTCACGCCGCCGAAGCGCATCGTGACGTGCTCGGCGACGAACAGGGCCCGCGTCGGCATGCGCAGCGACAGGTCGCGCGGCACGTCGCGCAGGTCCCGCGCGGCGTGGGCCGCCGCCTGCGCCTGGGCCCGCGCGTCGACGCCGACCGCGAGCGCGCCACCCACCTCCGGCTCCGGCTCGTCGCCGGGATCGGTGAGCAGCAGCACCAGGTAGCCGACCACCGCGACCACGACACCCACGAGGGCGAGGACCAGCGGCAGTGTCGGGGCACCGCCGGTCTCGCCCAGTGCAGCGAGCTCGTCACCGCGGTAGCCCTGCTCGCGCACGAGGACGACCGCCAGCACCACGCCGCCGACCACGGCTGCACCGGCGCGCGCCGCGACGGGCAGCCGACGCCAGAGCTTGCGCTGGTCGTCGAGCATGCCGCCGTAGCCGGTCGGCAGGAACAGCACGATGAGGATCAGCAGCAGCCCGGACACCAGCGGGATGAACCGGCCCGTGAAGACGTCGCCCAGGACGGGCACGGCGTTGAGCAGGCCGACGTTCTGCACCCCGAGCAGCAGGAAGGCCACGGCGAGCACGCCGGCCCGCGACCCGATCCCGCCGAGCACGACGTAGCTCAGCAGCACCAGCGACTGGATCACGACCTGGTCGGTGTTGTCGACGCCACCGGAGATGTTGGTCGAGATGCCGCCGGCGACGCCGGCCATGATCCCCGACAGCGCGTAGGCGCGGAGCTTCGCCGGGCCGGTCTGCACGCCGAAGGCAGGCGCGCGCTCCTCGCCGTCACGGACGGCCACGAGCGACCGGCCGAACTGGGTGTCGAGCAACCGCCGGTCGACGACGACGAGCCCTGCCAGCGCGAGCAGCACGAACACCCAGAAGGCGTAGGTCTGGCCCCGGCCGAACACGGGGGTGAGGGCGAGCCCGCTCGCCCCGCCGGTGAACCACGGGCGCGTGAAGAGGTAGGTCTGCGCGGCCACCCCGAACGCCAGCGTGGCGATGGCGACCTGCAGGCCGCGGATCCGCAGCGCCGGCAGACCGATCAGGGCCGTGAGCAGGCCGACGGCCAGGCCGGCCCCGGCGACGCTGAGCACCACCTCGACGAACAGTCCGACGGTGCCGCTGCTGTCGAACGGGAGACGTCCGGCGACGTTGATCGCCGCGAAGCCACCGGCGCCGATGAAGGCGGCGTGCCCCAGCGAGATCTGCCCGGTGTAGCCGAGCAGCACGTTGAGGCTGAGCAGCCCGATGGCGAGCGCCGCCGTCTGGGCGAGCGCGGCCACCTGGGCCGCGCCCATCACGGCCGGCACGGCCAGTGCGATCGCACTCCCGGCCACGAGGGCCACGGTCCGCCGCTGCTGCGGCCCTGCGTCAGGCAGTCGCACCGGCGCCTCCGAGGATCCCCCGCGGCCGGACCGCGAGCACGACGACGATGACGACCAGCAGCACGACGTCCGGGAGGCCGGCCCCGAACTGGAACTCCACGACGCCCTTGACCAGGCCGACGAGCAGCCCGCCGACGATGGCGCCGGGGATCGAGTCGAGCCCCCCGACGACCGACGCGACCAGCGCCAGCAGCAGGAAGAGCGTCATCGTCCCCGGGTTGAACTGGGTGACGACCGAGTACAGCGCGGCCGTCAGCCCCGACAGCGCGCCGCCGACGGCCCACGTGAAGCGGTAGACCTTGCGCACCGGCACGCCGAGCAGACGCGCGACGGTGTTGTCGGAGGTCGTCGCGACGACGCCCTGGCCGAACTTGGTGCGGTTGAAGAACACGTAGAGGCCGAAGCCCACGGCACCGGTCAGCACGAAGGCGAGGATGCGTTCCGGCTCCACGAACAGGTCGACGCCGGGCACCTTGATCGTCGACTCCCCGAGCGGGTTGGGGATCGAGGGGCTCGGGATCGGGAAGCTCGTGACGTCGGTCGCCGCGTCGAAGAACCCGAGGAACCCCTGCCGTCCGTTGAGCACGGTGACCTGGATCAGCACGATCGCGAGCCCGAGCGTCGCGATCGTCCCCTGCAGGGGTGGTCGCTCCACCAGCGGCCGCATCATCAGGCGCTCCGTCGCGATCCCGAGCGCTGCGGCCACGACCACGGTGCCGACGAGCAGCACGATGCCGTTCGCCGACGAGCGGCCGACGAGGGCGTACGTGAGGAAGAACGCGAACGCCCCCAGCTCACCCTGCGCGAGGTTGAGGACGCCCGACCCCTTGAACACCAGGGACAGCCCGACGGCCGCGAGCGCGATCATCGCGCCCTCGCTGAGCCCGTTGACGAGTGCGGCGATCACGGGAACGTCCGGAAGCTGCCGGTCCACTGCCAGCTGGTCCCGGCGTCCTCGTAGACGGCCACCGACGAGGTGCACACGTACGGCGGACCACCGCGACAGTCGATGGGTGCCCAGACGTCGTACGTCGCGTTGAGGTTCTCGAGCGCCCGCCGGAAGCTGTTGCGTCCGAGGTTCGGCCCGGCGGCCTCGAGCGCCGAGTCGATCACCTCGTTGAGGCCCCAGGCAGCCAGCCCGAGGTCCTCGCCGCTGTTGTTGTTGTACTTCTGGGCGGCTGCGCGGTAGCCGGCGGCACGGTCGCTCTGCAGCGAGACCCACGGTGAGAAGGCGCGGCTGTCGGCCGGCGCGGCCGGGTTGCCCTGCGCCAGGTCGAGGTTCCACGAGATCGAGTTGGCGAACCAGACCGGGTTGCAGCCCTGGCCGGCCGCCTGCTGCATGAAGATGAGCGCCGGCGTCGGCGCCATGTACAGCCACACCACCTCGGCGCCCGAACCGCAGACGTTGAGGACCGTCGAGGTGAACGACGTCTGGCTCGGGTCGATCGTCTCACGCGCGACCACGTCCATCCCGCGGGCGGCGGCCTCCGCGTCGAACGCGTCGGTGCCGGGCTTCAGCGCCGCGGTCTGCTCGCGCACGAAGCCGACCGGCCGGTCCCGCAGGTCGGGGTCGGTGTCCCAGTAGCGCGCGACGGCCCGCCCCTGCTCGGTGTGGTCGATCGAGATGATGAAGGTGTTGACCCAGGTCGCGGGTGCGGGCGTCGGCGACTGCACCATGATGTGCGGCACACCCGCCTGTTCCATGGCCTTGCCGATCGCGTCGTGCACCTCGAGACGGTCCAGCGACACGATCGTGAAGACGCCCTCCTGCAGCAGCTCGAGGGCACGCGTCCGGGCCGTGTTCGGCTGGGACGTCGTGTCACGGACGATCAGCTCGACCTGGCGGCCGTGCGTGCCGCCGTTGGCGGCCTTCTCGTACCAGTAGAGGCTGACCCCCTGGCGGAAGTCGCTGGGCACCGGCGCGGCGCCGGACTCGGGGACGAGCACACCGATCTTGATGCAGCCCAGGTCCTCGTTGACGTTCTCACCGCTGCAGGGCGTGTCGGTGACGCCCGGCGACGGGCCGGCGTCCGCGATGGCCGCCTGGTCGGGCTGCGTCGCCTGCTCGTCACCGCCGGCGTCACCCGTGGACTGGCCTGCGTCGTCGTCACCTGCAGCGGGCGTCGTCACGCCGCCGTCGCCAGCCGTGCCGTCGTCCGTCCCGGCGTCGGCCTGTCCGTCCGTGACGGTCGCACCGTCCTCGGCGGCCTGCTCGTCAACGACGGCGTCCCCGTCGGCGACCGTGCCGCCGTCGGCGAGTGGGACCTCGACCGTCTGGGTGCCGGTCGTCCGTGCCTCGAGCTCGCTGACGTCGAACCGGGGTCCGCAGGCGGCGAGCACCAGCCCGACCGCCATCACCGCACCGGCATGCCTGACCGTGCGCCCCACGCTGCCCTCCACTGCTGACGGGCGGCCCAGTCAACCCGCCCTCTCACCCCTGTCGGTAGCGGTGGCGTCAGCCTTCGCGATCAGGCGAAATGATCGCGGGCGGCCCGGATGTCGGCGTGGATCTGGGCCACGAGCTCCTCGGGACCGTCGAACCGCCGCTCGTCGCGGAGCCGGGCGAGCAGTTCGAGCCGCAGCTGCGTGCCGTACAGGTCGAGGTCCTCGGCCTGCTCGGACGCGTCCAGCAGGTGTGCCTCGACCGTCGTCGTCGTGCCGTCGAAGGTCGGCCGGGTGCCCACGTTGACCACGGCGTCCCAGGTCCCGTCGGCGTGCAGAGCGCGCGCTGCGTAGACGCCGTTGCCGGGTCGCAGGACGCCGTCCGGGGCAACCACATTGGCGGTCGGGACGCCGATCGTCCGGCCGCGGCCGTCGCCGCGGACGACCTCGCCGGTGTACGACCACGGGCGCCCGAGCGCCGCCGTCGCCCACGCGACGTCGCCCTGCTCGAGGTGCTCACGCACCTGGGTCGAGGAGATCGGGTCGCCGTCGAGCTCGAGCAGCGAGACGGCCTCGGCGCCGAAGCCGTGGTCGTCGCCGAGGACGGCCAGCAGCTCCACGTCGCCGGCGGCGCGGTGCCCGAACCGGAAGTTGGTACCGACGACGACCCTGCGCGCCGACAGGGACCCCGCCAGCACCCGCTCGACGAAGGCCGCCGGTTCGAGCTGCGACAGCTCGCGGGTGAACGGCAGGACCAGCACGACGTCCACACCGGTCCCGGCCAGCAGGGCCACCCGGTCCTCGACCGGCTGCAGCAGCGGCGGGACGTGGTCAGGGCGCACGACGGTCATCGGGTGCGGGTCGAAGGTGACGGCGACGCTGCGCAGTCCCCCGTCCTCGGCCGCCCGCACGGCCCGCCCGATGATGGTGCGGTGCCCGCGGTGGACACCGTCGAACACGCCGATCGTGACGACCGACGGCGCCGCGTCGACCTCGTCGAGCCCGCGGACGACGCGGGCGCCGTCGCCACTCACTCGCCGGCCCCCGCCGTCACCAGGTCCGCCGGCTTCAGCAGGACGGCCTGCGGTCGGCCGTCGCCGTCCTCGTCGCGGTAGACCCCGACGAGGTGGTCCTCGTGCGTGACGGCGTAGATGCCCGGGACACCCTGCGCCGGCAGCCAGCCGCCGTGGACGAGCCGGCCGACCGTGTCGCGGTCGACCTCGACCGTGGGGTACGCCCGCAGCGCCTCGCGCGGCGACAGCAGCAGCTCCTCGAGGCGGCCGTCCTGCCCCGCGGCCTCGACCTCGTCCAGCGGCACGGCGACGTCCGACGTGAAGCCAGCGTTGGCGAGCCGGCGCAGCGACGTCAGCGACCCGCCGACGCCGAGCGCCTCGCCGATGTCGTGGGCGAGGGTCCGGACGTAGGTGCCCGGTGAGACCGTGACGAGGAACGACGCGTAGGCACGCTCGCCGGCACGGAACTCCTCCAGGACGAGGTCGTGCACGGTCACGTCACGCGGCTCCCGCTCGACGACCTCGCCGCGGCGGGCCTTCTCGTGCAGCCGCTCACCGTCGACCTTCAGCGCCGACACCATCGGCGGCACCTGCTTGATGTCGCCGTGGAAGCGTCCGAGCACGGCGCAGAGCCCGGCCTCGTCGACGTGCGAGGCGTCGGCCTCGAACACCGGCTCGCCAGCGGCGTCCTGCGTCGTGGTCGCCAGCCCGAGGACCATCGTCGCCTGGTAGGTCTTCGGCGAGTCCTGCAGGTACTGGACCAGACGGGTGGCGTTGCCGAGACAGCACACGAGCACGCCGGTCGCGTCCGGGTCGAGGGTCCCGGTGTGGCCCACCCGGCGGGTGCCGGCCGCACGTCGGATGACGGCCACGACGTCGTGGCTGGTCATCCCCGACGGCTTGTCGACCACCAGGACACCGGTGGCTCCGCTGTCGTTGCGGCGGCGGCGACCCATCAGTCGCGGTTCCGACGCACGTCGCGCAGGAGCTCCTCGACGCGGTCCGCCTGCTGGCGCACCGGGTCCTGCTCGAACCGCAGCACGGGCGTGTTCATCATCCGGACGCGGTTGCTCAGCAGCTTCTGCAGCCGGGCGCGTGCCGACTCGAGCGCCGCACCGGCCTCGTCCGGGGTCGGCAGGTCGCGGGTCGCGCCGCTGCGCGCCTGGTCGGACAGGACATCGCGGTCCGGCACCGACCAGAACACGATCGCCTCGCGCGCGTCCTGGCTGACCTGCGCCTCGGTGATCGAGACCATGCGCAGGCGCGGGTCGTTGAACTCCGTCGCCAGGAGGTCGGCGATGGCCTCGGCGACGGCGTTGTCCAGTCGTGGGTTGCGCTTGCGCACGCCTGCTCCTGCCGTCGTCTGGAACCCTCGGGAGGACGAGGAGGGTGGCTCACCACGGTAGCGAGGCGGGCAGGCCACCCCTGCCGGTCAGTCGTCCTCCTCCATCTGCTCGGCCTCCTCGACCTGCTCCTCGTCGCCGTGCTCCTCGACGTAGTCCACGAGGTCCTTCTCGTCGCGGTCGTAGCCCTCGGCGTGCTCGCCGTGCCAGGCGAGCCACTTCGTGCCGATCTCCTGGCGCAGCTCGTCCGGCGCGTTGCGACGGAAGTCGGCCAGCGCGCCGCGCTCCTCCTCGGCGGTGTGCTCGCTGTTCTCCTCGCGTGCGGCGTCGACGGCCTCCCACCACTCGTCGCTGCCCGGCTGCAGGTCATGGGTCCGCTGCACCGACTCGGTGATGTCGTTGTGGTCGGTGACGGCGTCCTCGGTCTCCTCGACCGGCTCGTCCCCGAGGTCGAGCAGGTGCGGGTAGAACAGCTCCTCCTCGGCCTCCGCGTGGGCCTCCAGCAGGTTCGCGAGCGGCTTCCACACGCCCGCCAGCGTCTCCGCGTCGGCGTCGCGCAGGTCGTCGAGCTCGGCGAAGCGGCGACGGAACTCCTCGTGCTGCTCGAGGATCAGGTCGCAGATGTCGGGCGTGGTCACGGTGCTGCTCCGGGTCGGTGGAGGTCGCGCACGACGTGCCACCGCGACGCGTCGACGACCCGTCCGTCAGTCCGTGGTGCCGTGCAGGACGTCGACCTGCTCGACCATGGCGGTGACCAGCACGCGCGGGTCGCGTTCGCACAGCGTCACGACCCGCTCGAGCGCCCGGTCCACCCCGGTCGGCGACGACGCGACGACCGCCACGCCGAGGGCGGCCCGCTGCCACAGGTCCTGCCACCCGACCTCGCTGACGCTCGCGCCGAGGTCGTCGACCAGCGCCGCCGTGATCGACTTGAGGAACCCTCGCTTCTCCTTCAGGCCCTGTGCACCGGGCAGGTGGAGCTCCACGACGGCGTACCCCACGTGCGCCCGCGGCGACCCGTCCCCCACGTCACCCTCCCGCATCGTGTGAGTGGCTGGCACGGTATGTCGGGCCAGCCACTCACACGATCTCCGGGTCGCTACTCGACGACCGTGAGCTCGGCCCACATGCCGTTCACGAAGTGGGGCGGGCCGCCGGCGACGCCCTCGGGGGGACCGCCCTCGGACTCGGCGGCAGCTGCGAGGTACTCCCCCGGGTCGGCCCCGGTCGGGATCGCGCAGAGGACGAGGTAGCGGCCAGCGTCGGGCAGCGTGCCGTCGCCCTCGGCGACGATGGTCTCGTCGCTGCCGGGCGGCTGGAGCAGCACGGCGGCGACGCCGGGGAAGAA
>JBFKQZ010000049.1:0-15449 GCA_041627475.1 Nitriliruptoraceae bacterium
CGGCGACCCGACCGCGACGTCCGGTTCTCCAGCGGTGTCGGACTGTGCTACCAGCTCGACCTCTCCGCGGACGCCCACGACCACTTCCCTGCGCCCGGACCGGTCCCCGACGAACCGCCGGTGTTCGTCCCCCGCACCGACCGCCCGCCCGGCTGCTGAGACGGTGCCCCCTAGGCTGCCGGGCATGTGCGGTCGCTACGTCACCATCTCCACACCCGAGCAGCTCACCGAGCGGTTCGACGTCCAGCGCGTGGCCGTCGACGACCTCCAGCAGCGCTACAACGTCGCGCCGACGACGCAGGTGCCGGTCGTCCTCGAACGGGACGGAGCGCGGACACTGCAGACCATGCGCTGGGGCTTCGTGCCCTTCTGGGCGAAACAGGTCGGCAAGGGCCCGCAGCCGATCAACGCCCGGGTCGAGGACATCGACGAGAAGCGCATGTTCGCCTCGTCGTTCCGCAAGCGCCGGCTGGTCCTGCCGGCGGACGGCTTCTACGAGTGGCAGCCCCGGGAGGGCAGCACGAGGAAGCAGCCCTGGTACATCCACGACCCCGACGACCAGCCGTTGGCCTTCGCCGGGATCTGGACGAGCTGGACCGACAAGGCGTCGGGTGACACGGTCGAGTCGACCTGCATCCTGACGCGGGACGCCGCGGGGCGGATGCGCGACCTCCACCACCGGATGCCGGTGGTCCTCCCACCGAACCTCTGGGCCACGTGGCTGGAGGCGAGCGAGAAGGACGCGCCCTACCTCCACGAGGTGGTCGCCAACGCCGGTGTCCCCGCGCTGGAGGCCCGGACGGTCACCGACCGGGTCAACAACGTCCGCAACGACGGCCCGGAGCTGGTGGAGGCCGGCGTCGTCGAGGACTAGGCGGTCCGCAGCAGCGCGGCCGCCGTCGCCTCGGCGTGCCCCACGATCGGGGCGATGCCGACGCCGTCGAAGAGCGCACCGGTCATCGCGACGCCCTCCGGCAGGCCCTGCTGCACCGCGGCGACCCGGCGCACGTGCCCGACGTCGTACTGCGGCAGGCCGTCCGGCCAGCGCTGGACCGCCACGTCCACCGGCTCGCCCTGCAGACCGAGGGCCTCGCGTCCCTCGGCCAGGACGAGCTCGGTGAGGATGCGGTCGTCGAGGTCCAGCCCGCGCCGGTCGTCGACGCGGCCCACCGAGAAGCGGACCATCGTGAGGTCGTCACCGACGTGCGCCCACTTGTTGGACGACCACGTGGCGGCCTTGACGAGCCGCCCCTCGCTGCGTGGCACGAGGAACCCGGACCCGGCCGGCAGGCTCGCGTCGGGCCACGCGGTCGCGACCACGACGGAGCTGGCGTGCGGCACCGCACGCAGCGAGCGCGCGCTGACCGGTGCCACGGCGTGCAGCAGCTCGGCCGCGGGCTGTGCCGGCACGGCCACGACGACGCGGTCCGCCGCGAGCGGCCCGTCCGTGCTGTGCACGACCCAGGCGTCCCCGTCGCGCTCGAGCGCGACGGCAGCGACGGAGGTGCGCACGTCGAGGTCGGCGGCGAGCGCCTCGGCCAGCCGCTGCATCCCCCCGCGGACGGTGCGGAACACCGGTCCGGTGACGTGTGCGGTGCGCTGCCGGTGCCGTCGGACGTACGTGACGTAGGGGTCCGCGGACCGCGCGGCCGCGGCGAGGACCGGCGTCGCCGCCAGCATGCTCAGCCGGTCGGTGCTCCCGGCGTAGATGCCACCGAGGAGCGGCTCGACCAGCGTGTCGACCAGCTCGCGGCCGAACCGGGGCGCGAGCGCAGCGGTCACGCTGACGTCCTGGTGCAGCGGGTCGCGTCCGTGCATCGGCTCTGCGAGTGCACGGGCGATCGTCCGCGGGGTGACGACCCCGGCACCGGCCAGCGCGGCCGGGTCGGCCGGGATCCCGAAGACCGTCCGCTGCGGGTAGCGGCGCAGACGACCGCGCTGCCACAGCCACACACCGAGCTGGTCGGGGGCGGCGAGCTCCGGGGCAAGTCCCAGTCGCCGGGCGAGTCGGTCCGCCTCCGGACGCCGGGCGAGGAACGCCTCCGCCCCGACGTCGAACGGCGCGCCGGCGAGCGTGTCGGTCCGCAGCTTGCCCCCGATGCGGTCGCCGGCCTCGAGGACCGTGACCTCGACGTCCCGCGGACCGGGGTCGTCCGGCGGCCCGTTGCGCAGCGTCCACGCGGCCGTGAGCCCGCCGATGCCACCGCCCACCACGACGACCCTCATGCAGCACCACCGGTCGACAGCGCCTGGTGGAGCATCGTGCGGACGACGTCGAGCAGCAGCGCGACCTGGTCGTCGCGGTGCAGGGTCACGTCGGACAGCTGGATCCCGCTCGCGAAGGCGGCCGCGGCCACGGCGGGATCTGGCCCGTCGCCCGGTGCGAGGCTCACGCGGACGACCCGGTCGGCGTCGTGCGCCTCGGCGAGGGTGGTCACCGTCGTCACCGCGGTCGGCGTCACCGCACCCTCGTCGGGTGAACGGTCGACGGCGATCACCGGCCGGGCGTCGGTCAGGCCGTGCAGCGCCTCGGCGACGTCCCGCAGGACGACGCGCTGCTCGGGCGGGAGGTCGCGGATCGCGTCGTCGGGGGCCGTCAGCAGCACCCGGGTCCCGTCCTGCCACCGCTCTCCGACGGCGGCGACGAGGTGCTCGTGCAGCGCGGGCAGCCCGTGCCAGGTCTCGACGGCCCAGTACGGCACGTCACCGAGCGCGTCGTGCGCGGCCGCGTGGCGGATCGACCAGCCGGGCCACGGCGCGGCGCCGAGGCCGATCACGACCTCGGCGACCTCCGCCAGGCGGGCACAGGCAGGCGCGAGGACCTCGGTGCGCCCGACGACCTCGACGGCGCGGACCTCACCGAGGTCGTCGGCGCGGGACACTGCGCCGACGAGCGCCTCGCCCAGATCGTCGTCACCGCCATGGACCAGGACACCGACGCGGGTCACGAGACGCGCTCGACTCCCGGCGCCAGCGTGCCGTCGGTGCGTCCCTCCTCGTGGACGAGGTCGACGACCTGCGCCAGCACGCCCGGGTCGATCGCCGGCATGACCCCGTGGCCGAGGTTGAAGACGTGCCGCGGGGAGCCACCGGCGCGCGCCAGCACGTCGCGGACCCGTGGCGCGGTGACGTCCCAGCCGCCCAGCGCCACGGCGGGCTCGAGGTTCCCCTGGAACGAGACGTCCTCGGGCAGCCGTGCGATCCCCTCGTCCAGCGGCACCCGCCAGTCGATGCCGACGACGTCCGCCCCGGCCGCCGCCATGAGCGGCAGCAGCTCGCCGGTCGTCACCCCGAAGTGGATGCGGGGCACGTCCAGGTCGGCCAGCTCGTCGAAGATCCGCGTCGAGTACGGCAGCACGTACCGCTCGTAGTCGAGCGGGTTCAGCGCCCCCGCCCACGAGTCGAAGAGCTGGACGGCGGCGGCCCCGTGGGCCACCTGCGCGCGCAGCGACGCGAGCGTCACGTCGGCGAGGCGCGTCATGAGCTCGTCCCACAGCGCCGGCTCGCCGAACATCATCGCCTTGGTGTGGCTGTACGACTTCGAGGGTCCACCCTCGACGAGGTAGCTCGCGACCGTGAACGGCGCACCGGCGAACCCGATCAGCGGGACGTCCAGCTCACGCACGAGGATGTCGACGGCCTCGCCGACGAACGGCGCGTCGACGTCCGGTTCGAACACCCGGATCCGCTCGAGGTCCTCCTTGCGGCGCACCGGCCGCTCGACGACCGGGCCGACGCCCTTCCTGATCTCGACGCCGACGCCCATCGACTGCACCGGCGTCACGATGTCGCTGAACAGGATCGCCGCGTCCACGCCGTACCGCCGCACCGGCTGCAGCGTCACCTCCGCCGTCAGCTCCGGCGTCTGCACGACCTCGTGGAACGAGTGCTCCGCCCGGATCGCCCGGTACTCCGCCAGCGCCCGCCCCGCCTGCCGCATGAACCACACCGGCACGCGCGAGTGCGCCTCCCCCCGACAAGCAGCCAGGAACGGCGAATCAGTCACGGACACGACAGCATCTCCAATGCATTTCGAAGCGCCGAGGGTAGAGCCCACGCGACCCCCGACCGCACGTGCAGGACCCGCCGACGCAGGCACTACCTAACCAAACAACCCCGGCCAGTCGACATCTCGTGCCGCTGCCCACCCCGGGGGCCCGGGGGCGCCAGCCCCCGGCGGGGAGCCCGAGGGGCTGGCCCCTCGGGAAGTCATGTCGGAGGAGTCGGTCTGTACGCCGGATTCTGTGCCCGTGCGCCGTTGCCGGCACTGCACGGGCGGCGACCATCTGTCTGGGGCGCCGGTTGCCCGGGCGCCTCGTTGCGGTCCACCTGTGGGTGTCTGCGGGCGGACGACCCTCCCACTGCTCGACCTTGCTCCGGACGGGGCATGCCTGGCCACCGATGTCACCACCGGTGCCGGTGGGCTCTTACCCCACCGTTTCACCCTCACCTGTGCTGCTCGCCCTCACGGGCTCGCTGCCATCGGCGGTCTGCTCTCTGTTGCGCTTTCCACGGGTCGCCCCGCCTGGGGGTTACCCAGCGTCCTGTCCTGTGGAGTCCGGACGTTCCTCGACCCGCACGTCGGTGCGTGGGTGCCGCGGTCGCCCGACCGACTCCTCCGATCCACCAGCGTACGGGGCGTCCGCATGCGCCGGCTCCACGCGAGGCGGCCGGCGTCCGGCACCATTGCGACCATGGTCACACCACTGCACCCCACCGGCGACGACCCGCGGCCGCCGCGCACGCCCCGCTCCATCGCCTGGATGGACGGTCGTGTCGTGCCCGCGGACCAGGCGACGGTGCCACTCCTGGACGACGGCGTCCTGCGCGGCGACGCCGTGTTCGACGCGATGCTCGTCCGCGGTGGTCGCACCCATGCCCGGGAGCGGCACCTCGCGCGCCTGCGTGCCTCGGGACGCAAGCTCGGGATCCGCGTCCCCGTCGTGACCCGCGCCATCGACGACCTGCTGCTGGCCTGGGGCGAGCACGACGGCGCACTGAAGGTGATCGTCACCCGCTCCGGGCTGGTCCGCGCCGTCCTGCGGCCGACGCAGTGGCCCGACACGCTGGCGCTCTCTGTCGTCGAGGCGCCGTGGCGGACACCGCTGACCGGCGCGAAGACGCTGAGCTACGCCGTGAACCAGTGGGCGACACGCACCGCGCGCGAGGCCGAGGCCGACGACGCGCTGGTCGTCGACCCGGACGGCCGGGTCTGCGAGGTCCCGACCGCCGCGGTGGTCGTCGTGCACGGCGACGTGCTGCGCACACCCGACCCGGAGGTCGTGCCGATCCTCTCGTCGGTGAGCATCGAGGTGCTGCGCGAGGTCACCGACGTCGAGCCGGCGGTCATGACGGTCGAGGACGTCCGCAGCGCCGACGAGGTCTGGATCGTCTCGGCGACCCGGCCGCTGCTGCCCGTCCACGCGCTGGACGACGTGGCGTACGCGGCACCGGGTCCCGTCGCCGAGCGGCTCACGCCCGTCCTGCGGGACCACATCGAGGCCACGCTCGACTGAGGCTCGTTGCTACCGTCGCTGCCAGCGACCCTGGACGTCACGTGGCCGAGGACAACCCGCTGGACCGACCACTCGTGGTCGTGTCGAACCGCCTGCCGGTGCGACGGTCCGACGACGGCTCCTGGCGCATCGCCGCCGGCGGTCTCGTCACCGCGATGCGTCCGGTGATGGACCGCTCGGGCGGCGTGTGGGTCGGCTGGGACGGTGGCGACGGCGGCGTGCCCGAGCGGGTCGACGACCTGCCGACGGTACGCATCGGCGACGTGCAGCTGTCGGACGACGAGGTCGAGGCGTACTACCACGGCTTCAGCAACCGGACGCTGTGGCCGCTGTTCCACGACCTCGTGGCCCAGCCCGTGATCGACCACGAGTGGTGGGAGGTCTACAAGCGCGTCAACGAGCGCTTCGCCGACCGCATCGCCGAGCTCGACCCGCCCGAGGACGCGCTGCTGTGGGTGCACGACTACCACCTGCTGCTGCTCCCCCAGCTGCTGCGCGAGCGGCTCGGTGACCGGCCGATCGGCTTCTTCCTCCACACGCCGTTCCCCGCGCCCGAGCTGGTCGCGCGCCTGCCGTGGCGCGAGGAGCTCCTCGACGGTGTCCTCGGTGCCGACGTCGTCGGCTTCCACACCACGCTGTACAGCGGCAACTTCCGCCGTGCCGTCCGCTGGCTGCGGGGTGGTGCCACCGTCGACGGGACCACGATCCAGCACGACGGCCGTGAGGTGGAGGCGATCGCCCAGGCGATCTCGATCGACGCCGACGAGTTCGCCGAGCTCGCGACCGACCCCGAGACCGAGGAGCACCTGACCGAGCTGCGCAACCAGTTCGGTGGTCGCAAGGTCCTGCTCGGGGTCGACCGGCTCGACACCACCAAGGGCATCCGGCACCGCCTCAACGCCATCGAGCGGCTGCTCGAGCTGCGACCGGACCTCAGCAACCGGTTCGTCTTCATCCAGATCGCCGTCCCGTCCCGCGAGGACGTGGAGGAGGTCCAGGCGCTGCGCAACGAGATCGAGCAGATGGTCGGGCGCATCAACGGACAGTTCACCGAGCCGGGCCACGACGTGCCGGTCCACTACCTGTACCGCGGCGTGCCCCGGCCGGCGCTGGCCGCGTACTACCGGCTCGCCGACGTGCTCTGCGTCACGCCGCTGAAGGACGGGATGAACCTCGTCGCCAAGGAGTACGCCACGGTGCAGCACGCCGCGCGTGAGGACGGCGTCCTGCTGCTGAGCGAGTTCACCGGCGCGGCGCTGACGATGGACGGAGCGGTCACGTGCAACCCGTTCGACGTCGACGGCCTCGCGCACGCGATGGCCCACTGCCTCGAGCTGCCCGTCGACGAACGCCGCGAGCGGCTGGCCCGCATGGCCGAGAAGGTCCACGAGGACGACGTCTTCGCCTGGGGCGAGGGTCTCCTGCGCCACCTCGTCGCACGCACCGACCAGTGAACGCGGTGAGCCCACGGGAGGTCGCCGACCGCGTCGGCGACGTCACGGACTGGTTCGTCGTGCTCGACTTCGACGGCACGCTCGCGCCGATCGTCGAGCGCAAGGAGGACGCCGCGCTCGCCCCCGGCGCGCACGACGCCGTCCTCGCCGTCTGCGACCTGACGGACGTCGCCGTCGTGACCGGCCGCCCGGTCGAGGACGTGCTGCCGCGACTGCAGGGCCTGCCCGTCACCGTCGTCGGCAACCACGGCACGCAGGCCCGGCTGCAGGACGGCACGACCGAGGACCTGCTCGACACCTCGCGCATGGCCCGGGTCCTCGACGAGGTCGAGGGGACCGTCGCCCGCGTCGTGGACCCCGCCGACGGCTGGGAGGTCGAGCGCAAGCCGACGTCGGTGGCCGTCCACGACCGACGCGTCGCCGACGCGGTCCGGGAGGCCGTCCTGCCGACGCTCCGTGCGCGCCTCGACGAGCACGCCGGACGCCCGCCGGGCTGGAAGGTCCTCGCCGGGCACCGGGTCACCGAGTTCGCCCCGAGCGGCGCCGACAAGGGCACGGCGCTGGCGTGGCTGCTCGACCGCGTGGACCACGACCGCGCACTCGTCGTGGGCGACGACGTCACCGACGAGGACGCCTTCGCGGTCGCCCGGGAGCACGGTGGTCTCGCCGTGCTGGTGTCCGAGGAGCCGCGTGGGTCCGCCGCGCACCTGCGCGTCCCCGACCCGGCGGCGGTCGTGGCGACGCTCGAGCTGCTGGCTCAGTCGACCGCGAGCTCGTAGCTCCCGGTCCCGGCGCTCCCCCACGACTGCACCCGCACCGTGTAGCTGCCGGCGTCCAGGTCGAGCTCGAGCCGCGAGTCCGTGCCGAGCCCTGCGCCGTCGTCGTCGCTGGCGACCAGCGCACCGGTGTCGTCGAGCACGACCAGGACGGTGTCGAAGTCGTCCGACCGCAGCTCGATCGAGACCCTTGCGCTGGTCTCGAGCGTCAGTGGGTGGTCGACGGGCTGCCCGTCGAGGAGGTCCGAGACCTCGGTGCCACGACGCACGGCCTGGCCGGGGACACCCTCGGCGTCCAGCGGCGTGACGCCCGGGACGTCCCCGTCGAACGCCTCGAACCCGTCCACGTCGAACACCCCGTCGGCGGTGAGGGACTCGAACCCACCGACGGCCATGCCGGCGAGGAACCCCGCGAACCCGGCACCGGCCATCAGCACCAGGACGATCACGACGGCGAGCGCGACCCGGCCGCCCGTCCACCACGGCTGGCGGGCCCCGCTCCCCGTCGCCGCCGGCCGCTGCTGGCTCGCCGGCCAGCCGGGCTGGCCCGGCGGCGGGGGCGGCGGCATGCTCATCGGACGACCAGCAACCGGCGGCAGTTGGGGCACGTCGTCAGGGGGTCGCCGTCACGCAGCTCGTTGACCTCGGCGTGGGGCAGGTCGATCCGGCAGGCCGTGCACGACATGCCTGACAGCTCGCCCACGGCGACCCCGGCCGGGATGCGGTCGCGCACACCGTCGTACTGCGCGATCGCCGTCTCGCCGAGCTGGTCACGCAGCCGGTCGCGCTCGACGTCGAGCTCGGCCTTCTCGGCCATCAGCTCCTGTGCGGCATGGTCGCGCGCCGCCTCGAGCTCCACGATCTCGGCCCGCGTCTGCTCAGCGGTGCGGGCCGCGTCGTCGATGCGCCCGGCGAGGTCGTCCGCTGCCTCCATCGCCTCGAGGAGCGCCTCCTCGTGCTCGTCGACGCGACGCTGCGCGGCCTCGATCTCGTTCTCGACCGACTGCATCTCCTTGGCGTTGGTGATGCCACCGCCGTAGAGCCGTTCCTGCTCCTTGGCGATCCGGGTCTGGAACTGCTCGATCTCGCGCTCGTGGCGCCGCTGCTCGGCCTCCACGGTGGTGACCTCGACCCGCAGGGCGTCGCCCTGCTTGACCGCCGCGTCGAGGCGCTCCTCGGCCTCCTCGACCGCGCGCTGCTCGGGCAGGTCCGCCAGCTTCGCGTCGATCCTGGCCCGCTGGGCATCGACGTCGGACAGCTCCAGCAGGAGGTCCAGGTCCTCGTCGGCGACCGTCACCACTCGGGTTCCTTCGGTTACGACCACGGGTCCGTGTCGATGGCCGACCCTAGCACCGGGGCGGTCAGCCCCCGCGCTGCAGCATCGCGCTCCAGCGCGTCCCGGAACGCCGGCATCGCGGCCTGCTCGGTGGCGTGGTGGCCGGCATCGATCACGGCCAGCCCGACCGCCAGTGCGTCCAGGACGTCGTGGTGCTTCACGTCACCGGTCACGTAGAGGTCGGCGCCCGCTCCCCGCGCCGCCCCCACCAGCGACATGCCCGAGCCGCCGACGGTCGCGACGGTGGTGATCTCGCGGTCCCGGTCACCGGCGACGCGCAGGTGCGGGGACGGCAGGCGCTCGCGCAGGAGCGCCGCGACGTCGCCGAGCGACGTCGGCGTCGCGAGCTGTCCGATCCGGCCGAACCCCACCTCGGCCCCGTCGACGAGCGGCAGCAGGTCGTAGGCCACCTCCTCGTAGGGATGGGCGGCCAGCAGGGTGGCGACGACACCACCGAGGCGGCTGCGCGGCACGAGGACCTCGAGGCGGTCCTCCGGCTCCTCGTGCGGCTCACCGACGGTGCCGACGTGCGGGTCGGCGCCGTCCAGCGGGGTGAACGTCCCGGTCCCGCCCACACGGAACGAGCAGCGCTCGTAGTCCCCCATCGCGCCACCGCCGGCGCCGGCGATCGCATCGAGGACGGGTGCGGTGTGCTCGTGCGGCACGAACACGACCAGCTTCACGTCACGGCTGTCACGCAGCTCGGTCGTCAGCGGTCGGACGTCCTGCAGGTCGAGCGCCGTGGCCACAGGGTCGCTCGTGCCGGTCCCGTCGCGGGCGACGTCGAGGTTGGTGTGGGCCGCAGCGACGGCGGTACGGCTGGTGGCCGCCTGCAGTGCGAGCCGCCCGCCGGCGGTGTCCGGCGTCAGGCGGTCGAGCCCGCCCAGCAGCAGCGGGTGGTGGGCGAGCACGAGCGTGTGCTCGACCTCGGCGGCCTCGTCGAGCACCGCCGTGGTGACGTCCAACGTGACGAGCACCCGGGCGACCGGCCAGTCACGGGCGCCCACGTGCAGACCGGGCGCGTCCCACGACGACGCCTCACTCGTCGGCCAGTGCGCACCGACCAGGTCCAGCCAGTCCCCCACGGTGTCCATGCGTCAGCCTCCCGGTCGCGACTGCGCCATGGAAGCAGGCCGTCGGTCAGCCGACGCGGAGCAGGTCGACCACGAAGACGAGCGTGTCGTCGCTGGCGATCAGCGGCGTGGGCGGCACCTTGCCGTAGCCGAGCTCCGGCGGGATCACGAGCAGCCGCCGCCCGCCGACCCGCATGCCGGGGATGCCCTGCTGCCACCCAGCGATGACCCGGTTCAGCGGGAACGTGGCGGGCTGGCGACCGAACGAGGCGTCGAACCCCGCACCACCGTTCACCCATGAGACCCCGGCGTAGTGCACGGTGACGGTGTCGCCGGCGCCGGCCTCGTCCCCGTCGCCCTCGACGAGGTCGACCAGCGCGAGCTCGGCGGGCGGTGGCCCGTCGGGCAGGGTGATGTCCGGGCTGCGCCCGACCTCGCCGATGACCTCGATGTCGCTGCTGTCGCTCACGTCTGCTCCTGGTTCGGCCGACCATCCAACCCGACCGTCCCCACGTCCGTGCACACTGTCCGGGCCGACCCACGGAGCACCCATGGACCACCGCCAGGCGACGCAGCTGCTCCGTGACGTGGTGGGCACGGTGACCGGCGTGATCCGGGGGACCGACGAGTCGATCGCGACGATCGTCGCGACGCTTGCGGCCGACGGACACGTGCTGCTCGAGGACCCGCCCGGGACGGGCAAGACGACGCTCGTCCACGCGCTGGGTCGCGCCTGCGGCCTGGAGGTCGCACGCATCCAGGGGACCCCGGACCTGCTGCCGGGCGACATCACCGGCCATCTCCTCCCCGACGAGCAGCGCCGACTGGTCTTCCACCCCGGCCCCGTGTTCGCACAGCTCGTCCTCGCCGACGAGCTCAACCGCACGCCACCGCGGTCGCAGGCGGCACTGCTCGAGGCGATGGCCGAGCGCACCGTCACGGTCGACCGCGAGACCCACGCGCTGCCGACCCCGCACCTCGTCGTCGCCACGCAGAACCCCACCGAGTCCGCCGGGACCTTCCCGCTCCCCGACAGCCAGCTCGACCGCTTCACGGTGCGCGCCTCGCTGGGACAGCCCGACCAGCTCGACGAGATGGCGCTCGTCCGTGCCAACCTCGCGGGCTCGCTGCTCGAGGACGTCGCCGCCGTCTGTGACGCCGACCAGCTCGTCGCGGTGCAGGGGCTGGTCCGCACGGTCGCGATCGACGACGCGGTGCTGGCCTACGCCACGGCGCTGACGCGGGCCACGCGCGACGAGCCGGCGGTCCGGCAGGGCGCGTCAGCGCGCGCGACGGTGCAGCTCGTCCGTCTCGCCCAGGCCTTCGCGACGCTGTCCGGCCGCCCGCAGGTCCTCGCCGAGGACGTCAAGCGCGCCGCCGTCCCGGTCCTCGCGCACCGCATCGTCATGGCCTCCGGGGACGCCCGACCGCTCGTCGAGCGGCTGCTGGGCTCGCTCCCCGTCCCCCGATGACCGCCCGGACCGAGCAGCAGCGGACCCGCCCCACGGGTCGCGTGGTGCTGCTGGTGGGACTGTCCGTGCTCATCTACGCGGCCGGCGCGAACATCGGCGCGGGCACGGTGCTGCTGCTGTCGGCCGGCATGCTCGTCGCCACCGCATGGTCGGTCACGGGCTTCCTGCGTCGGATCGGCCAGCTCCGCGTCGTGCTCGAGACCGAGCTCACCGTCACCGAGGGACGCACCGGCATCCCGGCGACCGTCGCGGTGCCGCGCGGGGTCATCGGCGTGCTCCGGCTGCGGCCGGTGGTCGGGACCGATGACGCCGCGGCGCTGCTCGGCACCCTCGGCACGAGGACCGACGGCCGTCCCGCGGACGAGCTCTGGGCGACGCTGCCGCGCTCGGGCAGCAGCGCGAACGTGCGGCTCGACGTCGTCGTCGCCCGCGGCGACGACCAGCAGCTCCGGATCGAGGTCGAGGCCACCGACCTCTTCGGGCTCGTCCAGCGCCGGGCGACCCTGACCGGCCCCCGGGTGGACGTCGTGCCGGCCCGCGGGGCGGCCGCAGCCTTCATGGCCCAGAGCGTGGAGGGCGCCGAGGACGAGTGGATCGCCCACGCGCTGGCCGCGAGCGGCCCGCCCGCCACCGAGCTGCGCCCGTGGCGGCCCGGCGAGCCCGTCCGGGCCGTGCACTGGGCGGCCTCCGAGCGCGTCGACCGCCTGCTGCTGCGTCCGCGCGGGCCCGAGACGAGCCAGCGCCGGACGCTCGCGATCCCGGACCGACCGTGGTCCCGCGACGAGCTCGACGCCCGCTGCCGCGACCTCGCCGCGACGGCCGACCGCCTCGCGCAGGCCGGTGTGCAGGTCGAGGTGCACGCCGTCGGGCAGACCCTGCCGTGGGGCGACGCGGCACGCCGGCTGCTCGCCTCGCTGCAGCCGAACGCGGCGACGGTGCGCCGCGGATGACCACGATCCGCGAACGCATCGCCGCGGCGCAGCGCACCGACCGGGCGCAGGTCGAGGACGCGGTCCTGCCGCGGGCCGCCACGGTCGCCGCCGTGGTCGTGGCGCTGCTGGCCGTCGGTGCGACGGGTGCGGCACCACTCGGCGAGGTGGCGCTCTCGATCCCCCTCGTGATCGCCGGCAACGTCCTCAGCCACCGACGTCGCCATGCGGACAACCGGTGGATCAAGGCGGCGATCGCGGTCGTGGTCCTGCTCGTCCTCGCCCGGTTCTTCACCGACGTGGGCCAGTCGCAGACCATCGACGACACCCGCCTGCCGCTGGCATCGCTCTTCCTCGGTGTCCAGACGCTGCACGCCTTCGACCTGCCGCGGACGCGCGACCTCACGTTCACGGTCTCTGCCTCCATGGCCCTGATCGCTCTGGCATCGGCCGCCGCCCGGTCGCCGCTGTTCCCGCTCCTCGTCGGCCTGTGGCTGCTGCTGGCCGGGGTCAGCCTGTGGCTGCTGCGGCTGGGCGCCAACCGGCGGCGCGGCGGTGAGGTCCTGGCACCCGACCACCTCGTCGCACCGGGTGTGGGCCTGCGCAGCATCGGCCGGACGCGGCCGTCCAGCATCGTCGCGGTCGTCGCGGTGACGCTGGTGGTGTTCCTGGCGCTGCCTCGCTCGGAGGTCGGACAGACGGTCGCGCTGCCGTTCGAGCAGTTCCGGCAGGGCATCCCGGCGCCGGGCGGGGTCACGAACCCGGGCCTGCCGGTCAACGACCCGGGCACGTCGTCGGACCCGAATGCGAACTTCGACGCCACGGCCTACTTCGGCCTCGCGGACACCGTCGACATCCGCACCGTCGGGCAGCTCGGCGACCAGCTGGTCCTGCGCGTGCGGTCGTCCCGACCGCGCCTCCTGCGCGGCATGGTGTTCGACACCTACGAGGACAACCGCTGGACCAGGACCGCAGCGGTGCCCGAGCTCCGCACGGGGCTCCCGGTGCGGCTGGACGCCGAGCCCGGACCGCGGACCGACCTGACCCAGATCGTCGAGGTCGTGACGCCGACACCGAACCTCGTCTTCGCCGCCGCCGCGCCGCTGGACCTCTACCACGCCGGTCAGAGCGCGCAGCAGTGGGCCGACGGCACCGTCACGGTCGCGACGACGCAGGAGGAGGGCACGATCTACTCGGTGATCTCGAGCGTGCCGGTCGCCCCCGAGGACGCCATGCGCAGCGCGTTCGGCCCGGTGCCCGACGAGATCGCGGCCACCTGGCTGCAGGTGCCCGAGCTGTCGGACCGCACGCTCGCGCTGTCGGCGGAGCTCGTCGACCCGACCCGGTCGAACTACGAGAACGCCGAGTCCGTCATGGCGTGGCTGGCCGACAACGTGGCGTACTCGCTCGACCTCTCCGACCACCCGCCCGACCAGGACGCCATCGACACGCTGCTCTTCGAGCGCCGGCTGGGATGGTGCGAGCCGATCAGCTCGTCCATGGTGATGCTCCTGCGCGCCGGTGGGGTCCCCGCCCGCTGGGCCACCGGCTTCATGCCCGGTGACTTCAACGTGCTCAGCGGCTACTGGGAGGTGCGGGCCCACCACGCCCATGCCTGGGTCGAGGTGTGGATCCCCGAGCACGGCTGGATCTCCTTCGACCCGACCGGGGCGGTCCCGAACGCCGACGGGCCGGCCACGGCGAGCGTGTCGATCCCGTTGCTCGCGCTGTTCGACCAGCTCGGCGGCTGGCTGCAGTCGCTGTCGCCGGTCGGGTGGCTCGTGCTCGCAGGTGTGTTCGCCGTGCTCGCCGGCAGCGGCGTGCAGCTGCGGCGGCGGCTGGTGGCTGCCTCGCCACTGGACCACCTCCCGATCCCCTGGGAGCCCTGGGAGACGCCGACCGACCTCGCCGACCGCCTCGCGCGGGACCACGGGGCGGATCGTGCGTCCCTGGAGGTGCTGGTGCGCACCCACCACGCCCACCAACTCGGTGCCGAGCCACCCGACGCCGACGAGGTCCGCGCCGCCCATGCCGCCGTGCGCCGTTCCCTGGGCCCGCGAGGCAACGCCGAGGAGCTCGGTCGAGCCGGAGCTCATCGGTGAAGGTCGATGGATGGGGACGACTGTCGGCCCGCGGAGCAAGCGGGCCTCGACCGCTGAGGACGTCGTGTGTCGCTCGGCCCGGCCGTCGCGCGACACCTGTCAGGATTGGCGGTTCTTCGCACGTCGCCAGCGCTCCCGCGGAAGCGTTCGGCACCCCGAAGTGTGCGTCCGCGCACACTTCCGTGGCTCGTGCCGCCCACCGTCCCCAAAGTGCGCTCATGCGCACACTTCGGCAGCAGCAGGAAGCACATGGAGACACCGTCGCAGGCGGAGAAGACCCCACGAACCGGACGGACGCGTCGGTTCTTCGAGCACCGGGCTGCGCCTCTCGTAGTTGCTGCCGGAGCACCCGCGCTGCTGTTTCTCAGCATGGTTCTCGGGCCGGACTGTGAGTTCTGTGAGCCCTTCCTGCAGATGGCCTATCTCTGGCTTGCCACGTTCGTGGTCCTTCCAGCTGTCGCCCTGCTGGTAGCGATCGGGCGACTTCGACGCACGCAGTGGAGTCTCGCCGGGCTGTCCGTGGCCGTGTCGCTGCTGTTGGTCGCGGCGACGATCACGTGAGGCCGTGACGGCTCGTGTGCTGGCCGGTCGGACCATCTCGCCAACACTCGCCGCCGAGCTCAGTCGGGCCTGAACCGGACGGGCAGCGCGAGCAGGGCGAACGGTCCGGCGACCCGCACCGTCATCAGGCCGACGAGCCGGCCCCCGTCGACCGGCGTGTCGACCCGGACGGTCCACTCGCCCTCGTCGTCGATCTCGACCGTGCAGCTGCCGCTGGCATCGGTGGTCGC
>JBFKQZ010000050.1:0-15216 GCA_041627475.1 Nitriliruptoraceae bacterium
CAGCCCGGTCTGCTGGGCGAGGCCCACGACGGCGAGCAGGAGCTCGCCGTAGGCGGCGCCGCGTCCCTCGTCGTCCGCCGCGGCCAGCGCGTCGAGCCGGCGACGGACGAGCGCCAGCGCCTCGTCGCCGTCCGGCTGCGGCACGTGGTGCTTCGCGGCGCGCGACACGAGCTTGGCCACCAGCGGCACTGCCGGCTGGGAGGTCGCCACGCCGTCGAACGGCCCCTCGCGACCGGGCTTCTCGGCGCGCTTGAGCTCCTCCCAGTTCGCCACGACCTCGTCGGCGTCCTCGACGTCGACGTCGCCGAACACGTGGGGGTGGCGGTGGACGAGCTTGTCGGCGATGCCCTTCGCCACGTCGTCGATGGTGAAGGCACGGCGGTCGGCCCCGACCTGGGCGTGGAAGACGACCTGGAGCAGGACGTCGCCGAGCTCCTCGACGATCTCGCGGTCATCGCCACCGGCGATCGCGTCGAGCGCCTCGTAGGTCTCCTCGACGAGGTAGGGCGCCAGCGAGGCGTGGTCCTGCTCGAGGTCCCACGGACAGCCGTGCTCGGGGTCGCGCAGGCGGCGCTCGACCTCGACCAGCCGCAGCAGCTCGCCGCCCGCAGGGAGCTCGGCGAGGAAGATCCACTCGACCTCGACGTGCCGACGTGCGGCCTCCAGCCCCACCGCACGGCCGAGCTCGGTGTCCGCCGGGCCGAGCAGGACGACGCACTCCTGCCCCTGCTCGGCGCGTTGGCACAGCCCGCTGGCGAGCCGGCGGTCGGTCGGTGCGCCGCGGTCCTGCAGCAGGTCACGCCGGTCGCGCACGTCGAGCGACCCGTCCGGGATCGGCTCGACCGGGATGTCGGCGCGCTCCAGCGCGGGCCAGGCAGGGTGCGCCTCGGGGTCGCGCAGCAGGACGACGTCGGTCGACGTCAGCGCCTGCCACCCGGCGAAGCCCAGCAGCCCCGGCGCACCGGGCGCCGACTCGACCAGGACGATCCGACTCACTGCTGCGCTGCGGCGTCGTCGCGCACGATGCTCTGGCTGGTGACGTCCCAGCGGCCGAAGCGACCCGCCACCTCGACGTCGGCGTCGCTGCGGACCTGGCGGAACCAGAAGCCGAACAGGTCGTCGCCACGGCCGGCCTCGAGCTCCTCGCGCACCTGCTCGCGTGCCTCGTCCTGCGGGGTCACGACGAACTCGTCGACGCGGATCACGTGCCAGCCGAACTGGGTCTCGACCGGACCGAGCAGCTCGCCCACGGGTGCCGGCCCCGACCAGATCGCCTCCTCGAAGGGAGCGACGAACGTGCCACGCGGGGCCAGGCCCAGCGAGCCGCCCGCCTGGGCGGAGCCCGGGTCCTGCGACAGCTCGGCGGCGACGTCCTCGAAGGCCTCACCGGCCTCGATGCGTTCGATGGCGGCCAGGGCCTCGGCCTCGGTTGGCACGAGGATGTGGCTGGCGCTGACCTGCTCGAACTCGTTTGCGCGGGCCTCGTACTCGGCCTGCACGTCCTCGTCGGTCAGCGGCTCCTGCTCCAGCAGCGCCTCGGTGATCTGCTGGCGCAGGCTGACCACTGCCTGGTTGCGGCGGAACAGCTCGAGGGTCTGCCCCGCGGACTGCAGCTGCACCTCGAGGGCCTCGATGCCGCCGGCCTCCTCGGCCGCGGCGTCGACAAGCGCCTGGACGTCGTCCTCGGTGACCTCGATGCCGAACTCCTCGGCCGCGACGGCGCGAGCGAGCTCGATCTGGAAGAGGTTGTTGAGGACGAGGGTCTGCAGCTGCACGCGGCGCTCGAGCTCCGAGCCGGTGAACTGGTCGGCCTGGAGCGCGCCCGCGGCCACCGACGCCTCGACCTCGGCCTCGAGCTCGTCGACGGTCACCGTCGCCCCACCGCCACGCGCGGCGATGTCGCCGGTCGCGAGGCCGGTCAGGCCGGTCGAGGTGTCACCCGTGAGGGCGGCACAGCCCGACAGCACGGTGGCGGCGGTGAGGAGTGCGGCGACCTTGACGCGCAAGTTCTCGTCCTGACGGCGTACGGGCACGGGCGGCGCCAGAGTGTACGGCTCAGCCCTCGTCGTCGGCCGTGCCGTCCTCGGCGCCGGCCTCGGACTCGGTCTCCTCGGCGTCGGGCAGGATCGGCACGACCATGCGCCGCTGCGCGTCCCACTCGCCGTAGTAGGGGTCGACCTCGACCTCGACCTCGGCGAAGACGGTCTCGAGGAAGTCGTTGAACTGGGCACCGACGAGCTGCGCCTCGAGCTGCTCACGCACGTCCTCGAAGGCCGGCGTGGTGCGGGCGTCCACGATGAGGACGTGGAAGCCGAACTGGCTCTCGACGGGACCGACGACCTCGCCGATCTCGGTGTCCTCGCTGTAGATCGCGTCGCTGAACGGCTGGACGTACGAGCCGCGGGGTGCCTCGCCGAGCGCGCCACCGTTGGCGGCCGAGCCCGGGTCGTTGGAGAGCTCCTCGGCGAGCGCGCCGAAGTCCTCACCGGCCTCGAGCCGTGCCAGCACGTCCTGCGCCTCCTCCTCGGTGTCGACGAGGATGTGGCGGACCTCCGAGGTCTGGAACTGCTCGGGTGCGGCCTCGTACTGCTCGCGCAGCTGCTGGTCGGTCACGCCGCCCTCGTCGGCGAGCTGGGCCTGGATGTACTCGACGAGCACCGTGACGTAGGCGTTGTCCCGCGCGAAGCCGCGCGCGTCCTCCGACGACAGGCCGGAGTCCTCGGCGAGCTGGTCGAACGCCTCCTGGCCACCCTGCGCCTCGATCTGCGCCTCGAGCGCGGCATCGACGTCCTCGTCGGGGATGTCGAGCCCGAAGCGCTCCTCGACGGCCGCCTCCACGGCTCGGAGCTGGATCTCCGCCGACAGGGCCTGCCGGGCGGCGTTCAGCCGCGCGTCCGCCTGCTCCTCCTCGGGCGTGTCCTCGAGGGCCGCCGACTGGAGGTCGACGATCTCCTCGATGCGCTCGCCGCTGATCTCGACGTCACCCACGGTCGCGGCGACGGCCGGGACCTCGCCGTCGCCGGTGGTGGTGGACGAACAACCGGCGACCGCGACGACGGCGGCGGCAGCCAGGGCGAGCGGACGAATCGTGCGCACTGCGGGACCTTCGTGGGGCGGGAGCACAACGCTGCGTGCGTTGCGGGGAGTTCCGGGCCGGGGCGACGCCCGGCGAGTGGGCGACGGTACCGGCCGCTCCGCACCGCCCGCCGCGCCGGACCGTCCGGGCGGTGCACCAACCCGTCGCACACGTCGGACCGAACGCTCGACACACAACCTACGTTGCCGTAACCTACGCATCCGTAACCTACGTTGCTGTAACCACCGCTCCCCTCGCCCTCCCGGAACCACCCGCGTGTCCCACCTCGGCCTCCTCGCCCGCCGCGCCGCCCGTTCCCGCACGCTCGGCCTGCTGACCCAGCCCTACCCGCCGTCACGGTGGACCGAGCTGGTGAACCCGCTGTGGTCCGACGAGGACCGTGCCCGCGTGACCGACGTCCGCCACGAGACCGACGACGTCATCACGCTCACCCTGCGACCGGCGCCGGGCTGGCCGGGCCACCGCGCCGGGCAGCACACCGTCCTGCGCGTGGACGTGGACGGCGTGCGGTACGCGCGGGCCTTCACGCTCGCCTCCTCGGCACACCGGACCGACACGGTCGAGCTGACGTGCAAGGCCTACCCGGACGCGGTCGTCGTGCCCCACCTGCGTGACCACGCGGCTGCGGGGCTCGTGGTGGGGCTGGACCACCCGACCGGCGAGGTCGTCCTCCCCGACGAGCGCCCCGAGCACCTGGTCTGCGTGGTCGGCGGCAGCGGGATCACGCCGGCCATGGCCATGCTGCGCACGCTGCGCGACGAGGGCCACGCCGGCCGCATCACCTTCGTCCAGTTCGCTCGCACGGCAGCGGACGTGCTGTTCGCCGACGAACTCGACGCACTCACGGAACGCCTGGCCGGACTGGCCGTGCACACCGTCCTGACGCGAGAGGCCACCGGACCGCTCGCCGGGCGGCGAATCGACACGGCGCTCCTCGACGAGGTCGCCCCCGGCTGGGCGAGCGCGACCTCGCTCGTGTGCGGGCCCGTGCCGATGCTCGAGGCTGCCGAGGAGATCTGGAGCGGCGACCTCGCCGACCGGCTCCTGGTCGAGCGGTTCCGACCGAAGCCGCTCGTCATCCCCGACGACGTCAGCGGGACGGTCCGGTTCACGAAGTCGCAGGTCACGTGCGACAACGACGGCCGGACGCTGCTCGAGCAGGCCGAGGCCGCGGGCCTGTCCCCCGAGTTCGGCTGCCGCATGGGCATCTGCCACACGTGCGACGTCCCGAAGCTGGCCGGCATCACGCGCGACGTCCGCAACGACGAGGTCGACACCGGCCAGCGCGACAAGGTCCAGCCCTGCGTCAGCGTCGCCCTCGGCGACGTCGACCTCCACCTCTGACACACCACACCCACGAGGAGCTCCAGTGAGCACCACCTCCCTGCCCGACGAGACCCGCGAGGACGTCGCCCCCGACGTCGCCCGTCCATCGGGCGCCCCCGATGTCGCCGCGCACCTCGGCGGCGCGCTCGAGCTCGACGAGGAGCGCCGCAACCGCGCGCTCGCCGACGTCGACGCGGACGAGGCCGAGGAGGCCGTCGCGTCCGTCCAGGACCACCCGGTCTACGCGCACCTGTCCCCAGAGCAGGTCGACGCGATCGGCGCCGAGCTCGACGACCTGCGCGCCCGCACCTTCGCCCAGCGGGGCGAGGAGGACCGCCGCTACATCCTGCGGGTGCTGCGGCTCCAGCAGGGGCTGGAGCTGCTCGGTCGGGCGTCGTTCTTCGGCGTGCTCGTGTCCTGGTGGTTCCTGGTGCCGGGGATCGTGCTGCTCGCGCTGAGCAAGATCCTCGACAACATGGAGCTCGGCCACAACATCATGCACGGCCAGTACGACTTCATGAACGACCCGCGGTTCGACTCGCGGACCTACGAGTGGGACCACACGTCGTCGGGTGACGGCTGGCGCCACAGCCACAACGTCATCCACCACACCTACACCAACGTGCTGGGCGTGGACCGCGACATCGGCTACGGCCTGCTGCGTGTCACCCACGAGCAGTACCACCGGCCGAAGCACCGCTGGCAGCCGATCACGTTCGTGCTGAACGCGATCTTCTTCGACGTCGCGATCGCCATCCACGACCTCGAGATGAACCGCCTGCTGGGCGGCAGGAAGGACCTGAGCGAGGACCTGCGCGACGCCGCCCGCGTGTCTGCCGTCAAGGCCGGCCGCCAGGCGCTGAAGGACTTCGTCGTCTTCCCGGCACTGGTCGGGCTCGCCGCGCTGTCGCTGCCGGTCGCGCTCGCCGTCGCTGGCGGCAACCTCGCGGCGAACCTGCTGCGCAACCTGTGGACGTTCGTGATCATCTTCTGCGGCCACTTCCCCGAGGGCGTCGCGCACTTCGACATGGAGGTGCTCGAGAACGAGACCCGGGCCGAGTGGTACCTGCGCCAGATGGCGGGCTCGGCGAACATCGAGGGCTCGCGCACGTTCTCGATGTGGACGGGCTACCTCGACCACCAGATCGAGCACCACCTGTTCCCGGACTGCCCGTCGCACCGCCTCCGTGGCGTCGCGGTCGAGGTCCGTGACCTCTGCGAGCGCTACGACCTGCCGTACGTGACCGGTCCCCTGCGCAAGCAGTTCGGCAACGTCGTCAAGCGCGTCTGGAAGTACCGCCTGCCGAACGACGTGATCGTCGCCAAGGGCCTCCCGCTGGACTGACGTCCGCCTGACGAACCCCGGTGCAGGATGCACCGGGGTTCTCTCGTACCGTCCCGGCCATGCGCACCTCCCGCCCGCTCGCCGTCCTCTGCTGCCTCGCGGCACTGGTCACCGCCTGCACCGACGGTGGCAGTGGCGCCGACCAGGTGGTCCAGCCGCCGCCGTCGCCGAGCGCCGCGCCACCGTCCCCTGCCGACCCGAGCCCGACGGCGGCGCCGTCACCCAGTCCGTCCCCGGTCGCCGCCGCACCGATCGACGGTCCGCTCGCCGCCGAGCTGCTCGCCGTGGCCGAGTTCCCGGCCCCCGTCCGGTTCGAGGTGCTCCTGCAGGACCCGAGCACCCCGGCCGAGCTGGCAGCAGCCATCGTCGACGCCGAGGAGGACGTCCGCGACCCGACCCTGTCCGCCGACGCCCGGCTCGTCGCGGCGCACCGGGCGCAGCGCGCCTACCGCCAGCTCGGCCGCGAACGCGCGTGGCAGGACGAGGTGCTTGCGGCACTCCCGGGCCCCTACGACCGCATCGCCCGTGGCAACAGCGAGGCGCGAGACGCGCTGGACCGGCTCCGGGGCAGCGGCGAGGCGCCGACCGCGCTGCCCGCGTGGGAGGTCGTCGCGCCCGAGCCCGCCGACGCCCTGCTGTCCTCCTACCGCGAGGCGGAGGCCACCTACGGGGTCGACTGGGAGGTCCTCGCCGCGATCAACCTCGTCGAGACACGGATGGGTCGCATCGTCGGCTTCTCGACGGCCCAGGCCCGCGGCCCGATGCAGTTCATCCCGGAGTCCTGGGAGATCTTCGGTGAGGGCGGCGACATCGACGACGCGCGCGACTCGATCATGGCGGCCGCCCGCCACCTCACCCAGCGGCCGGGCGACCCGCCCAGCGAGCGCAACGCGCTGCTGCGCTACAACCGCTCCAGTGACTACGGCGACGCCGTCATCGCCATCGCCGACGTCCTGCGCGAGCACCCCGACGAGTACGCGACCTACCACGGCTGGCAGGTCTACTTCTCGACCGAGGAGGACGAGTTCCTCCTGCCCGTCGGCTACCGCGAGGAGCAGCCGGTCCCGGTCGACGAGTACCTCGCCCGCGAGGCCGTCGGCGTCGTCGGCTGACCGTCACCCGTCGAGGTCCATCACGGCGTCCTGCACGACGCCCTGGCAGACCGTGAGGTTGACCCGGTGCTGGTCGAGGTCAGCGGTGCCACCGAGCTCGACGCCGTCCTCGACGACCACCCGCACCGTGCGTCCCTCGCGGTCACCGCGGTCACGTGCTGCGTCCAGCATCAGCCCGAGGTAGCCCGCGGTGACCTCGTCCCGGGCATCGGCGTCGACGCGTTCGAACTCGTCCACCGGCACGTCCGGGAGCTCCTCGGACGGATCGATCGCGCCGGCCCCGTCGCAGGCGACGGTCGGGGTGGCGCGCACCATGCAGATCGTCGACGCGTTCGGGACCTGTTCCTCCCAGGCCGCGACCTGCTCGGGCGTGGCGTCGATGACCACGATCGTCCCCGTGCCGGCCGTCTCGTCACCGCTCCCGGACAGGACCCGGATCCCCAGGTCGGTCGCGACCTCGAACGCCCTCGCGAACGCGTCGTCGTCGAAGCCGACCGCCCCGGTCGTGACCTCCAGGCCGTACGACCCGAGCTCGTACTCGGCGGGGTCGAACGCGTCCGGGACGTCGCCGCTGAACGACAGCCGGAACGGCTCGCCGGTCTCCGGCCGGGCGTAGGCACCCTCCACGAAGCCGGGCAGCGCACGCGCGTCCTCGAGCAGCACGTCACCGACGACCTGGGCGTACATCGCGTGCACGGCGTCCTCGCGCGTGGCGCCGCCGGCGACCTGGTCGTCGATGACGAACTGCGCATCGGGGTTGTCGGCGAGTGCCGCCTCCATGTCGGCCAGGGGTGGACGCGCGCCGTCAGCCGCCACCAGCGTCGTCGTGGTGGCGTCGCCGGGCGATGCGCAGGGCGACAGCACGTCGCCCTCCCCGCCGGCGAGCGGCCCGAGGCCGACGTCGCCGGTGCCGCCGCAGGCGGTGGCCACCACTGCGACGACGAGGGCGAGCACGGTGATCGGTCGCACGGACACTCCTGCACGGTCGGGCACGGACTGGGACGACGGTCGGGTGCCGACGGTTCCCTCGTCGGCCAGACTGCCATGCCCCGACCCGAGGGTCACCGTGCTGCTCGCCGACATCGTCGCCACGTCGTCCGCCGTGGCCGCCACGCGCTCGCGCACGGCGAAGACCGAGGCACTCGCGGCAGCGATCGGCGACCTCACCGACGACGAGCTGCCGGCCGGGCTCGCCTTCCTCGCCGGCCACCCCCGCCAGGACCGGCTCGGTGCCGGCTGGGCGACCGTGCTCGGCACCGAGGTCGCACCGGCCGACGACGCGACGCTGACGGTCCTCGACGTCGACGCCGCGCTCGAGGAGATCGCTGCACTCGAGGGAGCGGGTTCACAGGGCGACCGCGAGGCAGCCCTGGCAGCGCTGTTCGGTGCCGCGACCGCCGAGGAGCAGGACTGGCTGCGCGGGATGCTGCTCCGCGAACTGCGCCAGGGGGCCAGCGACTCGCTGGTCGAGACAGGCGTGGCCGCGGCGACCGGCGTCGGGGTCCGGGCCGTCCAGCGCGCGACGGCGCTGTGCAGCGACGTCGCGGAGGTCGCCCGCACCGCCCGCCGCGCCGGCGAGGAGGGACTCGCGGCGATCACGCTCACGCCACTGCGGTTCGCCCAGCCGATGCTCGCGCAGACCGGTGCGGACGTCCGGGAGGTCGTCTCGGAGCTCGGCGCCACCGTCGTCGACACCAAGCTCGACGGGGCCCGCGTCCAGGTGCACCGGGTCGGCGACGAGGTCCGTGTGTTCACCCGCAACGGCAACGACGTCACCGACCGGCTCGCCGAGGTGGTCGCCGTGGCACTGGCGCTGGACGCCGACGAGGTGGTGCTCGACGGCGAGGCCATCGCGATCGACGAGGAAGGCCGGCCACGAGGGTTCGGCGACACGATGGGACGCTTCGGTTCGGACGAGGACTCCGACGTCCGGGGTCCCGGCGGTGCGGACTGGGAGCTGAGCGTCTTCTTCTTCGACGTGCTGTGGGTCGACGGGGAGCCCCTCGTCGACCAGCCGCGCGCAGCACGCCTCGACCGGCTGGATGCGCTGGTGCCCGCGGACCACCGTGTCGCGCGGATCACGACCGACGACCCCGAGGCCGCGATCGCGTTCGCCCGCGACGTCCTCGACCAGCGCCACGAGGGCGTGATGTGCAAGGACCCGGCCGCCGCATACACGGCGGGCAGTCGCGGGAAGGCCTGGCGCAAGGTCAAGCCCGTGCACACGCTCGACCTCGTCGTCCTCGCCGTCGAGTGGGGATCCGGCCGACGGCGGGGGTGGCTGTCGAACCTCCACCTCGGTGCCTACGACCCGGACGGCGACGACTGGGTGATGCTCGGCAAGACGTTCAAGGGGCTCACCGACGAGATGCTCCGGTGGCAGACCGACCGGCTGCTCGAGCTCGAGGAACGACGCACCCGGAACGTCGTGCACGTCCGACCGGGCCTGGTCGTCGAGGTCGCGCTGGACGGCTTCCTCCCCTCACCGCGCTACCCCGCCGGCATCGCGATGCGCTTCGCCCGGGTCAAGCACCACCGCCCCGACAAGGACCCGCGCGCAGCCGACACCGTCGCGACGTGTCGGGCGATCTTCGACGGCTCGCTGCGGCCGACGCTGCCGTGAGGCCGCAGCCCACGGCACGAGCTCGCCGCCGGGCTCCGGGCAGACCTCGAGACCGGCCGCGGCCCCCTACACCTCGCTGACCATGTCACCGTGCCCGAGCTCGACCAGTGCGCGGCGGATGCGCTCCGCGGCGTCGTCGAGCTCGTCCGGGTCCGGGTCCGCGGCGGCGTTGCGGAAGTCGAAGTCCGCCATGGCCTCGGTCGGGAAGACGTGCACGTGGACGTGCGGGACCTCGAACCCCGCGATGACCGTGCCGACGCGGGCCGGGGAGAAGGCCCGCTGGACCGCCTGGCCGACCGCGCGCACCACCTCGTTGACGTGCGCCCAGGTGCCGGCCGGCAGGTCGATCCAGTGGTCGACCTCCATGACCGGGACGACGAGGACGTGCCCCTTGGTCAGCGGGTTGATCGACAGGAACGCCACCGCGTCGTCGTCCCGCCAGACGAACCGCCCCGGGAACTCGCGCTCGATGATCTTGGTGAACACGGTCGCCACGGCGTCGTCCTCGTTCGCTGCCCAGGGCCCCGACCGTAGACGGTCAGTCGCGCAGTCGGACCAGCAGCGGCGCGTGGTCGGACGGCTTGCTGCCCTTGCGGAACTCGCGGTCGATCCCGGTCCGCTCCACCCGCACCGAGAGGTCCGAGCTGAGCATCGCGAGGTCGATCCGCATGCCCATGTCCTTGTGGAACGCACCGGCCCGGTAGTCCCACCACGTGAACCGCTCGGGGCCGCGCTCGACGGCCACGTCCCAAGCGTCGTGCAGGCCGACGGCCTCCAGTGCGGCACGTTCCGGCTCGCTGACGTGGGTGCCGCCGTGCACGGCCGCCGGGTCCCACACGTCCTCGTCGCGTGGTGCGACGTTCCAGTCCCCGAGGACCGCCAAGGGACCGTCGAGGTCCTCGACCCGGTCACGGACCGCGGCGAGGAACGCGAGCTTCGCGTCGTACTGCGGGTCGTCGAGCGAGCGCCCGTTCACCACGTACACCGACGCCACACGGACGACCGGGTGCTCGTGTTGCTCGGCACCCGACAGCGCCACCTCGGCCTCGACCCAGCGCGCCTCGTCCGGCACCGGGGAAGCGGGGAGGGAGCCCGCGGTCTCCCGCACCTCGTGGTCGTCGCGGACCAGCACCGCAACCCCGTTCCAGCGTCCCTCCGACACGTCGACGGCGACGTAGCCCCGGGCCTGCAGCTCGAGGTGCGGGAACTGGTCGGCTGCGCTCTTGGTCTCCTGCAGGCAGAGGACGTCGGGACGGTGCTGCTCGAGGAACGCCTCGACGCGCGGCATGCGCTGCTTGAGCGAGTTCAGGTTCCAGCTGGCGAGCAGCACGAGCACTCCGGTGGGTCGGACGACGGCGTGGACGTGGCACGCTACGGGCCCTGCCCGTCCGCCGGAGTCCTGATGTCCGCACCGTCCGACCGCACGCTCGACCTCCTCGAACGCCTCGTGGCGATCGACTCCACGAGCGCGGTGAGCAACCTCCCGGTGCTGGACGTCTGCGAGGAGGTCCTCGGCGCGGCCGGAGCGGTCACCGAGCGGGTGCCGTCGGCCGACGAGGACGGCAAGGCCGGCCTGCTCGCGCGGCTCGGCCCCGACGTCGACGGCGGCGTCGTGCTGTCGGGGCACACCGACTGCGTGCCCGTGACCGGTCAGCCGTGGACCACCGACCCGTTCGCGATGGTCGAGCGCGACGGCGTGCTCGTCGGACGGGGCACGACCGACATGAAGGGCTTCATCGCGAGCGCCCTGGCGGCCGCACCGTCGTTCGCCGACGCGGCGCTGGCACGCCCGCTGTGGGTGCTGCTGACCTGGGACGAGGAGACCGGCACCGTCGGGGCCGGTCCGATGACCGCTGCGCTGCTGGAGCGCACCACACCGGCCTGCGCCATCGTCGGGGAGCCGACCTCGATGCGTCCCGTGGTGGCGCACAAGGGGGTTCGCACGGTCCTGGTCACCGTGCGGGGCCGGGACGGCCACTCGTCGAAGCCAGCGCAGGGCGCGAACGCCGTGGTGGCGGCCGCGCGGATCGCCGCGCACGTCGACGAGGTCGCAGCGGCCCGTCGCGCCGCCGGCGGTGACCCACTGTTCGACCCGCCGGAGACGACGTTCAACGTCGCGACGATCAGCGGCGGGCAGGCGATCAACATCATCCCCCGTCGCGCTGAGCTGACCTTCGAGTACCGCCCCGTCCCCGCCGACGACAGCTGGGACCTGGCGGACGAGGTCGCGGCGTGGGCCGAGCGCGAGGTCCTGCCGGACCTTCGTCGCGTCGACCCCGACTGCGCGATCGAGGTCACCCGCAGCACCTACGTCCAGGGGCTCGCGCCGGAGACCGAACCGGCCGGTTCGTACGACGGTGTGGCCGACGCCGACGCGGTACGTGACGGCGGGGGCGCGGCCGGCCGGGTCACCCATGCCGGTGCGGCGGAGGCGCTCGTGCGCGACCTGCTCGGATTCACGGGCGAGGCCGGCACGGTGCCGTTCGGCACCGACGGTGGCTGGCACCAGGCCGCCGGGGTCTCGACGGTCGTCTGCGGCCCCGGGGACATCGACCAGGCCCACCAGCCGGACGAGTTCATCGCTCCCGCCCAACTCGCCGCGTGCGACGGTTTCCTGGCCTCGCTGGCACGCCGCCTGGAGCACTGACCCGAACGGCCCCGCTGCCGGGCTGGCTCAGGAGCACGCGGTGGCGGCAGCATCGCGGGCAGCGGCCAGGACCGGCGCCCAGTCGACGTAGTCGGGGCCGAGCTCCGGTGGCGGCGTGGCACCGAGGGTGACGACGACGAGGGTCGCGCTGCCCGGCCGTGCTGCGGGGCACGGGGCCGTCTCGATGCGCTCGACCTCGGCGCGCCAGAACGCGTTGAACCGTTCCGCGGTGACCTCGCCGTCCGCGAGTTCGACGAGCGTGAAGAGCCCGTCCTCCCCCGCACCGTCGTCCGGCGAGGCCGCCGGCACGGGCAGTGCACCCTGCGCGGAGGCCACGACGTCGTCACCGGGCACGGCGGAAGAGGCCGCGAGCGCCGTGCCGGCAGCGGTCAGCACGCCGATGGCAAGGACGAGCAGCACCAGCGCAGCCGTGTGGCGCGGGCTCCTCGGAGCAAGGGTGGCAGCGATGCAACGGACCTGACGTCAGCCCCGCCGCGTTCGGTCGACGACGGTGTGAGCGCAGCATGCCCGAACCACCAGCTCAGCCGAAGGACCTTCGGCGCAGCGTGGTCGGACGACCACGCGCAGGTCGCGACTCGGTCGCGCCCGCGACGTCAGTCGCGGAGCATGGTCGCGACTCGGTCGCGCCCGCGACGTCAGTCGCGGAGCATGTTCGCCATCTCGAAGGCGAGCTCGAGCGACTGCTCGGCGTTCAGGCGCGGGTCGCAGGCGGTCTCGTAGCGCTGCGACAGGTCAGCATCGAGGATGTCCCGGGCGCCGCCGACGCACTCGGTGACGTCCTCACCCGTGAGCTCGACGTGGACGCCACCGGGGACCGTGCCCTCCTGGTGGTGCGCGCCGAAGAAGCCGCGGACCTCGGCCATGACGTCCTCGTAGCGGCGCGTCTTGTAGCCCGACTCGGCGGTGTAGGTGTTGCCGTGGCAGGGGTCGCAGGACCACACCACCTCGTAGCCCTTGTCGCGCGTGTGCGCGAGCAGCGGCGGCAGCCCGTCGGCGACCTGGTCGGCCCCCATGCGGGCGATGAACGTCAGCCGGCCGGGCTCGTTGTCGGGGTTCAGCCGCGCGACGAGCGCGTCGACCTCGTCGGTGGTCGCGCTCGGGCCGAGCTTGCACCCGATCGGGTTGCGCACCCCGGACAGGAAGTGCACGTGCGCACCGTCCGGGTCGCGGGTCCGCTCGCCGATCCACAGCATGTGCGCCGAGCAGTCGTAGAAGTCGCCGGTCAGTGAGTCGCGTCGCGTCAGTGCCTGCTCGTAGCCGAGCAGCAGTGCCTCGTGCGAGGTGTAGGCGTCGACCTGGTGGAACGACGTGTCGTCGAGGTCCACACCACAGGCGGCGAGGAACCCCAGCGCCCGGTCGATCTCGTCACCGATGGCCTCGTAGCGCTGCCCCTGCGGGGAGTCCTCCACGAACTCCTGGTTCCACTCGTGCACACGGCGCAGGTCCGCGAAACCACCGCGGGCGAAGGCGCGCAGCAGGTTCAGCGTGGCCGAGGACTGGTGGTACATCCGCACCAGCCGCGACGGGTCCGGTGTGCGGGCGTCCTCGCTGAACGTCAGCGAGTTGACCGCGTCACCGCGGTAGCTGGGCAGCGTCACGCCCTCGCGGGTCTCGGTGTTCGAGGACCGCGGCTTGGCGAACTGCCCCGCGATGCGACCGACCTTCACCACCGGCAGCTGCGCGCCGTAGGTCAGCACGACCGCCATCTGCAGCAGCACCTTGAACTTGTCGCGGATCTGGTCGGCGCTGAAGGCGTCGAACGTCTCGGCGCAGTCCCCGCCCTGCAGCAGGAACGCCTCGCCACGGGCCACGCGGGCCAGCTGCGACTGGAGGGCCCGCGCCTCGCCGGCGAAGACGAGCGGCGGCTGGGCCTCGATCTCGCGCAGCGCCATCGACAGCGCGTCCGCGTCCGGCCAGTCCGGCTGCTGCCCGGCGTCGAGCTGCTGCCAGGAGGTCGGCGTCCAGGTGGTCGGGAGGGTGCTGCTGCTCACGTTCGAGCCCGCTGTCTGTCGTGGACCACCGAGCGTACGCCGTGCGCACGTCGGGCGACCACCGTGGCGAGGGTGCCTCGCCCTCGTCAGCTGCCGACGTGGACCACGCTCGGGTCGAACCCGAACGGCAGCTCCAGCCGGTTCGCGCGCAGCAGCTCGTCGTCGCTGAGCACGTCGGCGGTCCGCCCGTCGGCCACGACCCGTCCGCCGCTGACGATGATCGCCCGCTCGCAGAGCTCGAGGGCGAACGGGAGGTCGTGGGTGATCACCAGCTGGGCGACGTCGAGGGACTCCAGCACGTCGACCAGCTCCCGCCGCGAGGCCGGGTCGAGGTTCGACGTGGGTTCGTCGAGGACGAGGATCGACGGCTCCATGGACAGCACGGTCGCGACTGCGACCCGACGGCGTTCCCCACCCGAGAGGTGGTGCGGGGCGCGTGCGGCCGCGTCCGCCATCCCCACCGCGGACAGCGCGTCGTCGATGCGGTGCTCGAGGTCGTGTCCGGTGACGCCCAGGTTCGCCGGCCCGAAGCCGACGTCCTCGGCGACCGTCGGCATGAACAGCTGGTCGTCGGGGTCCTGGAACACGTGCCCGACGCGGCGGCGGATCTCGGTGACCGTGGCGTCCGACAGCACCAGGCCGTCGACGGCGACCTCGCCGCTGGTCGCCCGGTGCAGCCCGTTGAGGTGCAGCGCGAACGTGGTCTTGCCGGCGCCGTTGGCACCGAGCACGGCCACACGCTCGCCGTCGTGGACCTCCAGCGAGAGGCCGTCCAGCGCACGTGTGCCGTCCGGGTACTCGAAGACCAGGTCGGAGGCCCGGATCACGGGGTGGTGGGACATCTCAGGCTCCGAGCAGGAGAGCGGTGACGGCGAGGGAGAGTGCCAGCAGCGGCAGGAGCGCGGCGCGCCCCCAGTCGGCGGCGGTGGCGCGGTCGGCGACGAGGTCGGGCATCGTGCCGTCCCAGCCGCGGGCGAGCATCGCCGCGTGGACACGTTCGCCGCGTTCGTACGATCGGATGAACAGGGCACCCGCGCTGGCGGCGATCGGCTTC
>JBFKQZ010000051.1:0-14967 GCA_041627475.1 Nitriliruptoraceae bacterium
ACGGGTGCCGAGCGCCCCGGGCCCGCGGCGCTCGGCGCCGCGGCCAGGTCGGCGCGCAGCCGTTCGGCCTCGCCCTGCGCCGCTGCGAGGGCCTGCTGCAGCTCGTCTCGTTCGCGGCGGACGGCGCGCAGGTCGTCCCGCAGTCCGGCGACCTCGGCCTCGTCGCGTCGCCGCCCTCGCGCCACGGCACGGCTGATCCGGTCCTCCACGTCGTCGGCGGCGGCCCGCGCGGACGCGGCCGCCGCCCGTGCGTCATCGGCGGCGGCGACCGCCTCGGCCTCCCGGGTGGCGGCGGCATCGGCCCGGGCGACCGCCCCGTCGCGCTCCCGACGCAGCGCCTCGACCTCCTCGCGGAGCGCGGCGACCCGATCGGCGAGCTGCTCCTCGCGCGACCGGAGGTGCGTGACCTGCTGCTGCAGTCGGGCCAGCTCGCCCTCGGCGGCGGCGTCCGTCACCGCGGCGGGCTGCGCCGCCGTCCACGGCCGGTCGGCGTCCTCGCCGAGCGCCGCCTCGACGCGCTCCCAGACCTCCACGCGGACCAGGACCTCGGCCAGGTCGACGCGCGAGCGCCCGCCCACCAGCCGGCCGACCGGCAGGGCGGCGATGCGCCGCACGGTCGGGTCGACGAGCCGCTCGGGCAGGTCACGGACGACGGGCAGGGCCACGGCGAGGAGTGCGGACCAGTCGTCGACGGCGAGGTCGGTGAGGACCGCGGCCGTCGGCCGGGGCGCGTCGGGCACCGCGTCAGTTGTTCGAGACGACGACGCCGAGCTGGTCGAGGCGGTCGAGGAACTCCGGGACGGGGTGGCCGTCCCGCTCCGCCATCGCGTCCAGGTCGTCGCCACGCACGAACAGGAGGCTGCTGCCGTCACCACGCATGCTCTGGATCGCCGTCAGGTACTCGACGACCGGCTTGAACTCGCCGTGGTCACGCAGCATCGACAGGTCGACACCGATCGCCTCGACGCGACCACGGTCGTCCTCGTCCCCCGAGCGGGCACGGTTCGAGGGGTGGCGCGCGGCTGCGTCGTGCATGTCGTCGTCCATCCCCGTGTCCCGATCACCTGGGACGAACCTACCGGGCGACCGTCCGCCCGTCGCTCGGTTCAGGCCGACTGGTTGTCGGCCACGGGCTCGACGACGATCGCGTCGTCGCGGCCGCACCAGTGGCACGTCACCGACTCGATCGTGCGCGCCAGGACCTCCTCGTCCTCGACCTGGCCGGCCCCGCCGAGCTCCAGGTGGTGGAAGCGACGGGTGCGTTCGGTGGCGACCACGTCGAAGCGCGTGAGGTTGCCGCACGCACTGCAGCGGAAGCGGTTGCCGTCCTCGAGGCCGGCGGCGAGGTCCGTCATGCTCACTCCTGGTTGCCGCGTGGCGGGGTCCGCCACGCCGGTTCGTCCCGCAGGGGGAAGGGGCCGTCGTCGGGATGGTCGCCGACGAACGGGCCGTCGTCGACCGCGGGGAACGCGGGGTAGGTGACCGGGACCGTCTCGCCGGCCTCGGCCACGGTCGCCGCCATGGCGCGGGCCGCGCGCCGCAGCCCGGCCGTGTCGATGCCGTGGTGCGTCGCCGGGTACGGGTCGAGGTAGTCCGCGGCGCGACCGAGCAGCGTCACGCAGCCGCTGGCGTTGCCGCGCTGGTGGTGCACGCAGCCGACCGCGACCTGGATGACGCCCTTCCAGAACTCGCGGTCCGCCTCGTCCGCCTGGTGCCAGACGTCCTCGAGGCACTCGTGCGCCTCGAAGAACCGGTGCTCACCCCACAGCCGGACGCCGGTGACGAGGGCCTCGTCGACCGTCCCGTACTCGTGCTCCTCGGTCAGCGCGGTGACGTCGGTGTCGTACGGCAGCGGTCGCCCGGTGCGGTCCCGGGGACGGCCCTGCTCGGGACGACCGCGGTCGTCGCGGTCCCGACCGGGTCCCTGCGCGGGTCCTGGGGCGTCGTCGATGGCGGTGGTCCTGTCGGGGGCGGGGCGCAGGCTAGGGGCCGACGGGCGGACGGCCGTGCGGGGCTACCGTCGCCGGCGTGCCGGAGCTGCCCGAGGTCGAGTCCGTCCGGCGCCAGCTGGCGCCGGCGCTGACGGGTCGTGTCATCGACGAGGTCTGGTGGGACGACCACCCCGAGCAGCGCTTCAGCGACGTCGCGGAGGCCGCCGGGCGCCGGATCGACGACGTGCGCCGACGCGGCAAGTACCTGCTGCTGCCGCTGACGAGCGAGCTGGTCGCCGACGACCGTGCCGAGCTCGTGCTCCACCTCGGCATGACGGGGTCGTTCCGGTTCGCGGAGACACCGACGCACCCTGACCTCGCCCACGTCCGCGCCTGGTTCGCGCTCGACGACGGCCGGTACCTGCTGTTCAACGACCCCCGCCGCTTCGGTCGGGTGTCGGTGGTGCCCCACGGCGACCACTCGTCGATCCCGACGCTCGCGGCGCTCGGCCCCGAGCCGCTCGACGACGACTTCACGGTCGAGCGCTTCACGGCCGACCTCGGCCGGACGACGGCCACGGTCAAGGCTGCCCTGCTCGGCCAGCGCATCGTGGCCGGGGTCGGCAACATCTACGCGGACGAGTCGCTGTGGCGTGCGCGGATCCACCCGCTCTCCCGCCGGGTCGGCCCCGAGCGCGCCGCGCGGCTGCACGCCGCGGTGGTCGAGGTCATCCGCGGCGCCGTCCAGCGCGAGGGCACGACCTTCCGTGACTACCAGATGGTCAACGGGCAGTCGGGGCGCAACGCGGACTTCCTCGACGTGTACGGCCGGGGCGGGCTCCCCTGCCCGCGCTGCGGGACCGAGCTGCGGCACACGGTCGTGGCGCAGCGCGGCACGACCTACTGCCCGCGCTGCCAGCGCGTCTGACGGGGCCGACCGGCCGGAACCCGACGCGGGGCGGACGCGTTGTCGTGGTGTCTCCTCCTCCCAGGGAGCACCGTGAACCCGCTCAGCACCATCGACACCGCACCGTGGCGGCTCGACGCCGCCTGCGCCGACGAGGACCCGGACCTCTTCTTCTCCGGCGACGACGCGTCGGTGCGCGCTGCCAAGCAGGTCTGTGCGACCTGCCCCGTCCGTTCGCAGTGCCTGGAGACCGCTCTGGCGGTCAACGAGATGCACGGCGTGTGGGGCGGCATGGCCGAGGGCGAGCGGCGACGGCTGATCCGCCAGCGGCGCCGCGACCGACGCCAGCGGCAGCGCCGCGAGGACCGCCGCACGGACGCCGCCTAGGACTGTCACACCCACCCGGCACGGTTGGAACACCTGTTCGAACCGGACGACGGACCCGCCGTGCCACTGCAGCCCAGAGCGACGACCAGAGCGACCCAGCTCGCCCTCGACCACGACCAGCGTGCGCTGATCGACACCACCTTCGTGGTGTTCGACCTCGAGACCACGGGACTGCGCCCGACCGAGGACCGCATCACCGAGGTCGGCGCGGTCAGGGTCCGTGGCGGTGAGGTCCTCGGCGAGTTCCAGACGCTCGTGCACCCGGGGGTCCCGGTACCACCCGCGATCACGGCCGTGACCGGGATCTCCGACGCGCTGGTCGCCGACGCACCGCCCCTGGCCGCGGTCGTGCCGATGCTGCTGGAGTTCCTCGACGGCAGCGTGCTCGTCGCCCACAACGCGCCCTTCGACACCGGCTTCCTCGACGCCGCACTGGTCGGGCTCGGCTACCCGCGGTTGACCAACGACGTCGTGGACACCGCGCGGCTCGCACGTCGCCTCGTCCGCGACGAGGTCCGCGACCGGCGGCTGGCGACCCTGGCCCGCTTCTTCCGCTCGCGCACCACGCCGGTGCACCGTGCGCTGGAGGACGCCCGCGCCACCGTCGACGTGCTGCACGGGCTGCTGGAGCGCGCCGGGACGATCGGCGTCACCACGGTCGAGGACCTCCTCGACCAGCAGCGCAGCCGGTCGGAACCGGCCTTCCGCAAGCGCGGTCTGGCCGATGGCGCGCCCGACGCCCCCGGCGTCTACCGGTTCCACGACCGCGAGGGCCGGGTCCTGTACGTCGGCACGAGCGGGCGGCTCCGCACCCGGCTGCGGCGCTACTTCGGCCAGGACGAGCGCCGGCGGATGGACGCCATGGTGCGCGAGGCCGCCGACGTCACCTGGACGACGACACCGACCCGCATCGAGGCAGCAGCGCTGGAGCTGCGCGAGCTCGCCAGCCGTCGCCCGCGCTTCAACCGCCGCTCGACGCGGCCCCCGGCGTCACGCTGGCTGCGGTGGACCGACGAGCCCTACCCCCGGATCAGCATCGCCCGCTCCCCCGGTGACGGCGCCACCCCGGTCTTCGGGCCGCTCCCGGGCCGCCGGGCGGCCGACGCGCTGCTGGAGGCCGTGCACGACGCGGTCCCGCTGCGGCGCTGCACCTTCCGCATCCGGCGCGCGCAGGACCATCCCAACTGCATGCTCAAGGACATCGGCCGGTGCGGCGCACCGTGCGACGGCACGATCGACGCGACCACCTACGCGGCCCAGGTCCGCGACGCGCGTGCGCTGCTCGAGGGCGACCCGACGCCCGTCCTCGAGGCACTGCGGGTGCGGATGGCCGCCCTCGCCGCCGGGGAGCGGTTCGAGGAGGCCGCCGACGTCCGCGCGCGGCTGCACACCCTCGCCACACGGGTGCACACGGTCCGGCTCGCAACGGCGCTGCGCGAGGTCGAGGTGCTCGAGGCGGCACGGCGACGGGGTGACCGCCTCGAGGCGGTGCGCGTGCGGCGCGGCCTGCTGACCGCGAGCGCCGCCGTGCACGAGCGCCACGGGCTGTCCGCCGTCGTCGCGGCGCTGCGTGCGGTGCCGGACGAGCTGCTCGCGCGTGACCCGGACGAGCCGGCTGCGCGGGGGGAGGTCGAGCTGCTCGCACGCTGGCTCGACGAGCCCGGGACGGTCCTGCTCGACGTCGTCGGCACGTGGGCGCACCCGGTGGCCGGTGGGGCGGTGACGGCGGCGACCGTGGCGGAGGCGAGCGACGTCGGCCGGTCGGTCCGGCGCGACCGCCAGCTGCTGTCGGGCCGGCGGACCCGTCAGACCAGCTCGAACCAGGACGACCAGGCCTCGGGCGGCGACACCGATGGACCGGGTTCGCGGCCGCGCCACGACGCCCGGACGCGGTAGCGGCCCGGTGCGACCCGCTCCCCGACCCCGGGGTCCTCGACCCACGCCGGCCGGATCGCCCCTGCTCGCTGGTCCCACCACGTGGGCAGGAGCAGCAGCTGGCCGGGCAGCCAGCGGTCGCGGAACTCGCCCTGCGGCGCGGCCGGATCACCGGGCACGGTCCCCACCACCTCGTCGCTCGCCACGGCGCGGTGGCGCTCGTCACGGATGGTCAGCACGACGCGCTGCCACCCGGGGTAGACGTGCTCCACCGCGCGGTCGGCGTCGTTGGTCGCCGCGACCGTGATCCGAACGGCCTCCCCCGCGGCGTACACGGGGCGGTCGACGGCCACGGTCAGCTCGAACCCGTGCAGCGGCACGCGGAGCGACTCGAAGGGCTGTTCGTCCTGGCTCATGCGACGACCGATCCGGGGGCGAGGCGCTCGTCGACGCCGAGCAGCAGCGGCGTGCCGTCCGGCTCGAGGCCGGCGAGCACGAGCAGTTCGCTGTCGAAGCCGGCGATGCGACGCCGCCCGAGGTTGACCGCGCAGACCACGCGGCGACCGACGAGCTCGTCGGCGGCGTAGTTGCGCAGCTGCGCGCTGGACCGTCGCTCGCCGAGCGGGCCGAGGTCGACGGTCAGCTTCCACGCCGGCTTGTTCGCCTCGGGGAAGTCCGCGACGGCCGTGATGACGCCGACACGCAGGTCCAGTGCCGCCAGCGGCTCGACGCCGCACTCCGGCTTGGCCGCGACGGCGCTCGGCGCGTACGGCTCGCCCTCGGGGTCGATGACGTGCCTCACGACGCCGCGAGCTCCTGCGACCGCGCGACCCAGCGCTGCAGCACGTCCGCGGCCGCGCCACTGGCGAGGATCTCCCGGGCGCGGGCGAGACCGCTCGCGAGGTCGTCGACCAGCCCGTGCGTCCACAGGCCCGCCGCGGCGTTGAGCGCGACGACGTCGGCGTGCGGCCCCGGTGTCCCGCGCAGCACGGCGTCACTGATCTCGCGGTTGCGTGTCACGTCGCCACCGACGAGCTGGTCGACGGTGACCCGCTCGACCCCGAGCTCGGTCGGGTCGAGCACGGACTCCTCGACGACGCCGTCGGCGACGCGCCACACCCGGCTGGTCGTGGTCGTGGTCAGCTCGTCGAGCCCGTCGTCGCCACGGAACAACAGGGCACGGCGCCCGAGCCGCGCCAGGGCCTCGGCCATGATCGGCGCCATGGCCGGGTCGCTGACGCCGACGACCTGGTGCTGGGCCCCTGCAGGGTTGCTGAGCGGGCCGAGCACGTTGAAGATCGTCCGGATCCCGAGCGCGCCACGGACCGGCGCCACGTGCCGCATCGCCGGGTGGTAGGTCCGTGCGAACAGGAACGTGATCCCGACGTCCTCGAGGCACTGGGCGGCCGCCTCGGCGGGCAGGTCGATCACCACCCCCCACTCCTCGAGCAGGTCCGCCGACCCCGCCTTCGACGACGCCGCGCGGTTGCCGTGCTTGGCGACGCGTGCGCCCGCCGCGGCGCAGACGAGGGCGGACGTGGTCGAGATGTTGAAGGTGCCCGCGCCGTCACCGCCCGTGCCGCACGTGTCGAGCACCGGGCCCTCGACGGGCACGGGGGTGGCTGCGTCCACCATGGCCTCGACCAGCCCCGCGACCTCGTCGGGCGTGGCGCCCTTGGCGGCCATGGCGGTCAGGAAGGCGCTGACGACGATCTCCCCGGCCTCACCGGCCATGACCGAGCGGAGCGCCGCCGCGGCGGTCGCGCGGTCGAGGTCCCGCCCGGCGACCAGGTCCGTCAGCAGGGCTGACCACTCGAAGGTGCTGTCGGGCACGTCGTGTCCGCTCGCCGGGGGCCCGAACGCTAGCGGCGGGACACCGCCCTGCCGTTCGGGCCCCTCCCGCCGACGGTCCGTCTACACTCCCCCGTCGCCGCAGCGACGATCCCGGGGGTGCCGTGGCAGACGACCAGCCACGCATCCTCGTGGTGGAGGACGAGCCCGACCTCGCGGGCCTCGTCGAGGTGAACCTGAGCCTCGCGGGCTACGACGTCGTCGTCGCCGGGACCGGCGAGCAGGGCCTCTCAGCGCTGCGCACCCACGAGCCCGACGCCGTGCTGCTCGACGTCATGCTGCCCGGGATCGACGGCTGGAACGTCCTGCGCACGATCAAGGAGGACCGCACGACGCGTGACCTCCCGGTCGTGATGCTCACGGCCCTGTCCGAGGAGCGCGACCTGATCCGCGGCCACCTGCAGGGCGCCGTCGAGTACGTCACCAAGCCGTTCGAGATGCGGCGGCTCCTCGACACGGTCCAGTCCGTGCTGCGCGAGCCGTCCGACGACGAGCTCGCCGACCGCCGCCGCCGGACCCGCACGATGCTGCGCCGCCTCGCCGAGCTCGACTCGGGTCGTTCGGCCGACGGCAACCAGGTCCGCCTCAGCGCGCTCGAGCGCACCCCGCCGCCCGAGCGCGAGGAGGAGCAGGAGGCGACCCCGGAGCAGATCGCCGGCCTCGCCACGATGACCGACAAGCAGCGGTGGCTCGCCGGCGCCCTCGGGGCCGGCTGGGCCGCGCGACGGATCGCCGAGCACCTCGAGGTGAGCCGCTCCAACGTCTACGCCACCCGCCGTCGCGTGGCACGGCGCCTGCACTGCGAGCCGGACGACGTCGCGGCCGTCGCGATCGCCCTCGGCCTCCACGACGAGGTCGGCCCGCCACCCGCGGACGACGAGGACTGACGCCGGTCAGGCGGTCGCGGCGGTGAGCTCGTCCACGGCCCGGGCGACCGCGAAGGGGTCGACGGGCTTGGGCAGCGTGGCCGCGGCGTGGGCCCAGTCGGCCAGCCACCGGTCCTCGGACCGATCGGTGAGCACGATCGCCGGCGGTGTCCCCATCCCGTCCTGCTCGGCCTGCAGGTGGAACTCGTAGAGGAACGAGAACCCGCCCTGCGGGGCGAGGTCACCGTCGATGACGAGCACGTCGAAGTCCTCGTCGACGAGCAGACGCTTGGCGTCGGGGGCCGTGGACGCCTCGGTCAGGACGACGCCCGGCCGGGGCCGGAGCATCGATGCGACCCGGGTGCGCTCCACCTGGTGCTCGGAGACGATCAGGACTCGCACGGTGCTCTCCGCTGACGACGGCCGGCGTGCAGGACCATCTGCGGTCCGCTCCGGACGAAGGTAGCGCGCTAGGTTCGACCGCCGTCGCCAGGAGGTGCCCGTGCAGCGCGTCAACCTCGACGTCGCCGCAGGCTGGCCCCTGCGGGACGTCACACGCCGCGCGCTCCTCGATGCGCTCGCGGTCGCCGACGGTGATCCCGCGCGGGCGTACCGCGAGGGCGCCACCGCCGGCCAGCTGCTGGCGGCCGCCACCGCGACGACGGCCGAGCTGCTCGGAGCAGCCGACGACGACGTCGTGTGGACCTCCGGCGGCACCGAGGCGGCCAACCTCGCCGTGACCGGCCCCCTGCGAGCTGCCCGTGACCGGGGCGACCGACGACAGGGGCTGGTGGTGTCGGCCGTCGAGCACTCGGCCGTCCTCGACTGCGCCCGACGGCTCGCGGCCGACGGTCTCGCCGACCTCACGGTCGTCCCCGTCGACGGGGCCGGCGTCGTCGACCTCGACGCCCTCGCGGCCGCGGTCGACGACACGACCGTCGCCGTCCACCTCCAGCACGCCAACCACGAGGTCGGGACGCTGCAGCCCACGCACGAGGCGCACCGGGTCTGCCGCGACCGCGGCGCACTGCTCCACGTCGACGCGTGCCAGTCGGTCGGCCAGCTCGGCGTGACCCTGGCACAGACAGGCGCCGACCTGCTGACCTTCTCGGCCGCGAAGTTCGGTGGCCCACGCGGCGTCGGCGGCCTCGTCCTCGGGCCGCGTGCGCGGCTCGCCCCGCTGCTGGTCGGGGACGACCGCCAGCGCGGTCGCCGAGCCGGGCGACTGCCCACGGCCGCCGTCGCGGCGGCCGCCGTCGCCCTCGACGAGGCCGTGGCCACGATGGAGCGCGACCGCTCGGCCCGCGAGCTCGTCCGGCGTCACCTGCGGGCGGGGCTGGCCGACCTCGAGGACGTCGCCGTCCACGGACCACTGGCCGAGGCGCACCCCGGGATCGTCGCCGCCTCGGCGCTCTACGTGGCCGGTGACGCCCTCGCGGACCGGCTGGACGGCCGGGGCTGGGCGGTGGCGAGCGGTTCGAGCTGCGCCGTACGTTCCGGGGAGCCGCCGCACGTGCTGGTGGCGATGCGCGCGCTCACCCACGGACACCTGCGCATCTCGTTCGGTCCCGAGCTCGACGTGCCCACGGCGGACGCGTTCCTCGCCGACTACGACGAGGTCGTGACCGAGCTGCGTGCCCAGTCCGGCAGGAGACCACAGTGAGCGACACCACGACCGAGGACGTCCCGGCCGTCGACGAGGACGGTCGCCGGGTCGTCGACGCCCTCGGGATGCCCTGCCCCCGCCCGGTGATCGAGCTCGCGGCCGCGATCAAGCAGGTCGCCGTCGGCGACGCGGTGCGGCTGCTCGCCGACGACCCCGCCGCCGACGTCGACGTGCCGGTCTGGTGCCGCATGCAGCGGCAGGAGCTGCTGTCCCAGACCCGCGAGGACGGGGTGCTCGTCTTCCTCGTGCGCAAGTTGCGGGACACGTGATGCTGCCGCTGGTCGAACGCCTCGACGTCGTGCTGTTCGGCGCGACGGGGACGACCGGTGGCAACGCACTGCCGTACCTCGCCGAGCGGGCCAGCGCGCTCGGTCTGCGCTGGGGCGTCGCGGGACGGCGGCCGCAGACGCTCATGCAGCGCGCCGCGGACCTGCCCGCCGACCAGCAGCCGCACGTGCTGGAGGCCGACCTCGACGAGCCGGACTCGCTCCGTGAGCTCGCCGCGAGCGCACGCGTCGTCATCAACGCCGTCGGTCCGTACCGGCGCTCCGCCGACCCGGTGATCGCTGCCTGCATCGAGGCGGGCGCGGACTACCTGGACGTGACCGGCGAGACCGACGTCGTCGCGGCCATGGTCGCGCGCCACGGCGATGCAGCGGCCGCTGCCGGCGTGAGGATCGTCCAGGCCGCCGGGTACGAGGCGCTGCCGTTCGACCTCGCGGTGCTGCTCGCGACCGAGCGGGCCGCGGCGCGCGGCACCCGGCTCGTGGGCGCCGACGTCATCGGGTCGTTCGGTCTCCCCCCGGGGCTCCCCCGTCCCAGCGACGGCGTCTCCGGCGGCACGTACGCCTCGACGGTCGAGGCCGTCCGCGACGGCGAGCTGGCGACGCTCCTGGACCCCGCCAGCCTCGTCGACGACCCGGCGGAGGCCGCAGCCGTGCGGGCCGCGAGCCCCCTCGGCCTGCTGCCGCGGCTGACCGGCACGTCGGTCGTGGTGCCGATGGTCCCGTCGCCGCTGACGAACCCGCCGGTCGTGCACCGCACCGCCTCGGTCCTGCGGCGCGAGGGGGACGGACCGCCGACCGACTTCCGCTACCGCGAGGGGATGGCGCTCGGCGACGGCCTGCTGACCCTGCCGGTGCAGCTCGCGCTGGCCGCGCCGATCGGCGCGGTGGCGGCCGGTGCCACGTGGCTCGCACGTCTGGCCCCGCAACCGCTGCGGGACCTGACCGCCACGGCGATGGAGCGGCTCGGACCGGACGCCGGCGCGGGCCCCCGCGCGGACCGTCTGGAGGGCTGGCGCTGGCGGCTCGAGGTCGTGGGCACCTGTGCGGACGGGTCGACCGAGCGGGTCGTCGTCGACGCCGACGGCCACCCCGGCTACCTCGCCACGTCGCGCATGGGCGCCGAGGCCGGGCTCCTGCTGGCCGACGACACGGCCGACCTGCCGGACCGCAGCGGGCACCTCACCCCGGCCCTGGCGCTCGGCACCGCCGAGCTCGACCGCTTCGCCGTGGCGGGTGTCCGCATCCGCGGTGCCTGACCGCAGCGCGGACGTCGCCCACCTGGTCGCCCACGACGAGCACCTGGCGGCCGTGGTCGGGCGCCACGGCCCTCCGCCGGACTGGCGGCGCCCACCGACCTTCCCGACGCTGGCGTTGCAGGTGCTCGAGCAGCAGCTCTCGCTGGACGCGGCCGCGGCGCACTTCACGGCGCTGCTCGCTGCGACCGGCAGCACGACGCTCACCCCCGGCGGCGTGCTCGCGCTCGACGACGTCGAGCTCCGCGGCGCCGGCGTGAGCCGGCAGAAGGCGCGCTACCTGCGCGAGCTCGCGAGCCGCGTCCAGGACGGGCGCCTCGACCTCGCCGCCCTGGAGGACCTCGACGACGCGGCGGCGACGTCGGCCCTCACGGCGGTGCCGGGGGTCGGCCCCTGGACCGCCGACGTGTTCCTGCTGTTCGCACTCCGACGCCGCGACCTGTTCCCCGTCGGCGACCGCGCGCTGCAGGTGGGGACCGCCGAGGTGCTGGACCTCCCCGCAGTGCCCGCGGGCGAGGACCTCGCGGCGATCGCTGCCCGCTGGGCGCCGCGCCGCTCAGCCGCTGCCGTCCTGGTCTGGCACGCCTACCTGGCGCGCCGCGGTCGCACGATGTGAGCCGCGTCAGCGGTCGCGGGTCCACGTGGTCTGGACGAGCCCGCCGGCGACCAGCCGCGGGGTGCCCGCGGTGAACCGCAGGTCGGCGTCGAGCGCGCCGAACAGCGGGATGCCGTCGCCGAGCAGGACCGGGACGACCGTGATCGTCATCTCGTCGACGAGGTCGGCGGCGAGGAACTGCCGGACCACCTCGCCGCCGTCCACGTACGCACTGGTGAAGCCCGCGGCCTCGAGCTGGGCGACGACCTCGCGGACCGGGCCGCTCGCGGTCCGGACGTCCGCGTCGTCGGGGACCTCGAGCGGGCGGTGGGTGAGCACGACCACGGGGAGCTCGTAGGGCCAGCCGACGTCGAAGCCGAGCACCGTGTCGTAGGTGCTGCGCCCCATGACGAGCACGTCGACGCCGGCGACGAACGCGGCGTAACCGTGGTCGTCGCCGTCGCCCGGCTCGTCGTCGGACGGCAACCAGTCGAGCCCGCCGTCGGCACGGGCGATGCGGCCGTCGAGGCTGGTCGCGATGAAGACGGCGCAGCGCATAGGTGCTCCCTGACGACGACGGGCCGCCCGGTGGGCGGCCCTCGTCAGCGGTCGGTCGTGCTCAGAACGTCGCGGACTCGCCGCAGGCGCACGAGCCGCTGGAGTTCGGGTTGTCGATGGAGAACCCGGACTGCTCCAGGGACTCCTTCCAGTCGATGACGGCACCGCCGAGGTAGGGGGCGCTCATCTTGTCGATCCGGATCGTGACGTCGTGCTGCGTGTCGACGACATCGCCGTCGAGGTCGCGCTCGTCGAAGTACAGGGCGTAGCGGAAGCCGGCGCAGCCGCCTGCCTGCACCTGCACGCGGAGGTCGAGCTCCTCCTCGGCGTCGGCGAGGAACTCCTTGACCTTCGCCGCGGCGCCCTCGGTGAGGGTGACGCTGGTGGCGTGCTCGTGCTCGGTCTCGGGCGTGGTCGTCGCGCTCACTGCGTGCGCTCCTTGGTCTGCTGGTCCCGGCCCTCGGGCGGGGACACGACGGGTCGACGAGTGTAGCGACGGGCCCGTGGTCAGGAGCCCTGCGCCCACCGTCCGGCCAGCCGCGCGGCGGCGTCGGCGACCTCCGCCGCCGGGTCCGCGCCGGGACCGTCCGGCGCCGCCTCCTCGAGGTCGGCGAGGCCGTCCCCCGGGACGACAGCGCTGCCCACGACGGCCGCGGTCGGCACCCCGTGCGCGGCCGCGCGCTCGGCCACGACCGCCATGACCTTCCCGGCGGCCGTGGTCACGTCCAGCCGCCCCTCGCCGCTCACGACGAGGTCGGCCCGCAGTTCCCCCGCCAGGACACCGTCGAGGTCCTGCAGGTCGGCGACGGCCGCGGCCCCCCGCGCGAACCGGGCGCCGAGCCCGGCCGCCACTCCGTAGCCGAGCCCGCCCGCGGCCCCGCTGCCCGGAGTCGTCGCGAGCTGGGGCGAGGCACCGAGGTCGCGTTCGGCGACGACCTGCCATGCGGCCAGGCCCTGCTCGAGGTGGGCCACGGTTGCCTCGTCGGCCCCCTTCTGCGGCCCGTAGACCGCGGGTGCGACGGCGAGCACGTCGTCCACGTCGGCGAGCAGCACGACCTCGACGCCGTCCCAGTCAGCGACCCACGTCCGCGCCGCGGCGGTGACGCGCGGCAGGTCCTCCCCACCGACCTTCAGCCCGGAGCCGTCGGCGACCATCAGCCGGAACCCGAGGCCCGACAGCGCGCCCGTCCCGCCGTCGACCGTGGCGCTCCCGCCGAGCCCCACGAGGATCCGCCGGGCCCCCGCGGCACGCGCCTCGTCGAGCAGCTGCCCGACGCCCCACGTCGTGGTCAGCCGCGGGTCGCGCCGCTCTGGCGCGAGCTTGTGGAGCCCGCAGGCCTCGGCGCTCTCGATCACGGCAGTGCCGTCCCGCAGCAGCCACCGCGCGGTGGTGGCCAGGCCCCGCGGGTCCACGACCTCGCGCTCCCGCACGGGCGTCCCGGCGAGGCCGCCTGCGAGCAGGGCGTCGAGCAGGCCCTCGCCACCGTCGGACATCGGGACGACGGCCAGCTCGGCGTCCGGGTGGACGCGGCGCCATCCCTCGGCGATGGCGGTCCCGGCCTCCCGGGCCGACAGGGTGCCCCCGAACGAGTCCGGTGCGATCACGACACGCACCCGGTGACCTCCTGCAGTGGCTGCGAGGCCCGCAGCGTAGGACCGACCGCCGGCCCGGCCGATCCGGCCCGGCGGGCTACGATGGGGGCCTCCGTAATTATTGTCAGACTGACAATAATTCACCGCGACCAGCCGAGGACCCCTCGTGGCGACCGCACCCACCACCCCGCTCCCCCGTCCCCGTGCGGCGACGGTCAAGCCGGACGCGGACCGTCCGACGATCCCGGCCGACTCGCCGCTGCTGCGGCTGGGCCGGCGCATCGACGCGGTCACCGAGCGCGGCGTGGTCTGCCCCGGCGACCTCCCGGCACCGAACGACCCGACGCTGGCCGACCGCGTGCGCGCGGCCAAGGAGGCGCTGGGCGACCGGGTCGTCGTGCTCGGGCACCACTACCAGCGCGAGCAGGTCATCGAGTTCGCCGACTTCCGGGGGGACTCGTTCAAGCTGGCGCAGGACGCCAGCCGCCAGGATGCCGAGTTCATCGTCTTCTGCGGCGTCCACTTCATGGCCGAGTCCGCGTCGATCCTCGCCCGCGAGGACCAGACCGTGATCCTCCCCGACCTCGCCGCCGGCTGCTCGATGGCCGACATGGCCGAGGCCCGGCAGCTGGCCGACTGCTGGGAGCGGCTCGAACGGGCCGGCGTCGCCGACGCCACCGTCCCGCTGACCTACATGAACTCGACCGCGGCCATCAAGGCGTTCTGCGGCGAGCGCGAGGGTGCCATCTGCACCTCCTCCAACGCACCCCGCGCGATGCGCTGGGCCTTCGAGGACGCCGACGTCGCAGCCGAACCGGCCGACCGCAAGGTCCTCTTCCTCCCCGACCAGCACCTGGGTCGCAACACCGCAGTGCTGGCGCTCGGGCTCGAGCTCGACGACTGCGTGGTCTACGACCCGTGGCAGCCCGACGGCGGCCTCACCGACCAGGAGCTCGCGGCGGCGAAGGTCATCCTGTGGAAGGGCCACTGCTCCGTCCACGCCCGCTTCCAGCCCGAGATGGTCACCGCCGCTCGCGAGGAGCTCGGCGACGACGCGCTGATCCTCGTCCACCCCGAGTGCCGCCACGAGGTCGTGCTCCAGGCCGACAAGGTCGGCTCGACCTCGCAGATCATCGGCTGGGTCGACGAGGCGCCGGCCGGCAGCAACATCGCGATCGCGACCGAGCTGAACCTCGTG
>JBFKQZ010000052.1:0-14925 GCA_041627475.1 Nitriliruptoraceae bacterium
GCCCCGCCCGCCCCCGCGCTCACAGGACGATCCCGTGCCGCCGAACCGTCCCACCCTCGTCCGCCTGCTGGGCAACACGCTCGGTGACGTCATCGCCGAGCAGGAGGGCGAGGACGTCCGCGCGCTGGTCGAACGGGTCCGGACGCTGTCGGTGCGAGCCGCCGACGGCGACGAGGAGGCCGCGGCCGAGGTGGGCGCGCTGCTGGACGAGGTGCCGCCGGACCGCACCGAGGTGCTGGCCCGCGCGTTCGCCACCTGGTTCCGCCTGATCAACCTCGCCGAGGAGCAGCAGCGCACGCACGAGACGCTGGACCGCGACCGCACCGCCGACCACGAGGGCGTCGACCGTGACGGCTCGGTCCAGGAGGCCGTGGCGGCGCTGGCCGCCGCGGGGCTCTCGGCCGACGAGGTGCGCACCCTGCTGGGCCGTCTCGTCGTGCAGCCGGTGCTGACCGCACACCCCACCGAGGCCAAGCGCCGCACGGTGCTCACGAAGCTGTCCCGCATCGGCGCCTTCCTCGCCGAGCTCGACGAGACCGACCCCGTCCCGTGGCGACGGCGCGAGCTCCACCAGCTGCTCCACGAGGAGATCACCTCGCTGTGGCAGACCGACGAGACCCGCGTCCGACCGCCGTCGGTGATGGACGAGGTGCGCAACGGGCTGTGGTGGGTCGAGCAGACCCTCGTCGACGTCGTGCCCCGGGTCCTCGAGGAGTTCGAGGAGGCACTCGCACGCCACTGGCCGGACGCCGACCTCACCGTCCCGCCGTTCCTGCGCATCGGGTCGTGGATGGGTGGCGACCGCGACGGCAACCCGAACGTGACCACGGCCGTCACCGAGCAGGCCATCCGCGAGGCGACGCTGCTCGCGATCCGCGTGCACCAGCGGGCGATCGACGACATGCACGGCCTGCTGTCGACGTCGGAGCGCTACCCCACGACGCCGGCGTTCGACGAGCTGCTCGCGGCCACGCAGGAGCTGCTGCCCGACACGGCGGCCGAGGCCGAGCGCAAGTACCCCAAGCAGCCCTACCGCCAGCTGATGCTGATGGTCTACGCCCGACTCGACGCCACCGCCCGTGCCGCCCGCCGGCCGTGGCACGCCGACCACCTCCCCGACCGTCTCGCCTACCGCGACGCCGCGGCCTTCCTCCACGACCTCGACGTCATGGCCGGCTCGTTGGAGGTCGCCGGCGCGCACGCGCTCGCGGTCGGTCGGCTGGGTCGCCTGCGACGGCAGGTGCGCGTCTTCGGCTTCCACCTGGTCCGGCTCGACCTGCGCCAGCACGCGGCACGTCACCGCGCCGCGCTCGACGAGCTCCTCGCGCGCTACGAGGTCGTCGAGGACCCGGCGACGCTGACCGAGGACGAGCGCGTCGCCGTCTACGTCGCGCAGCTGGAGAACCGTCGCCCACTCGCGCCGCACGACCTGGGCCGTCTCACCAACGAGACCGCGCAGACGGTCGACCTGCTGCGGCTGGTCAGCCGGGCGCACGACCGGGTCGGGCCCGAGGTCATCGAGGCCTACGTGATCTCGATGGCCACGCACGCATCGGACGTGCTCGGTCTGCTGCTGCTCGCGGCCGACGCCGGGGTCGACGAGGCGATCGACGTCGTCCCGCTGTTCGAGACCGTCGACGACCTCGCGGCCGCGGCGGACACGATGCGGACCCTGCTGGCGATCCCCGCCTACCGGCGGCACGTCGCCGCCCGCGGCGACCAGCTGCAGATCATGATCGGCTACTCGGACTCGGGCAAGGACTCGGGCTACCTCGCGTCGACCTGGGCGCTGTTCCGGGCCCAGCGAGAGCTCGCCGAGGTCGCCGCCGAGCACGACCTGGCACTCACCCTGTTCCACGGCCGCGGCGGGTCGATCGGTCGCGGTGGCGGTCCCGCCGCTGCCGCGATCCTCGCCCAGCCCGCCGACAGCGTGGCCGGCCGGATCAAGCTGACCGAGCAGGGCGAGGTCGTGACCCACCGCTACCGCGACCCGCGCCGGGCGCGCCGCCACCTCGAGCAGGTCTGCAACGCCGTCCTGCGCACCGCGCTGCCGGGCGACGGGGCACGGACCGCGGGGCGCCCCGCCTGGGAGGAGGTGATCGTCGACCTCGCTGCGCGTTCTCGTGCCGCGTACCGGGCCTTCGCCCACGACGAGCCCGCCACCGCCCGGTTCGTCGCCGACGCGACCCCCCTGTCGTGGATCGGCGAGCTCAACCTCGCGTCGCGTCCGGCCAAGCGGCGCGACACCGCCGGGATCGACGACCTGCGTGCCATCCCGTGGGTGTTCGCCTGGACCCAGTCGCGCATCGCGATGCCGGCCTGGTTCGGCCTCGGCACCGCGCTGGCCGGCTGGGCCGGTGACGACGACGACCGCTGGGCGCTGCTGCGCGAGATGCACGACGGCTGGCCCATGGTCGCCACGATGGCCGCCAACGCCGAGCTCGGGCTGGCGACGAGCAACCTCGACATCGCCCGGACGTACGCCGGCCTGGCCGACGACGATGACCGCGCCACGGTGTTCGGTGCCGTGGTCGAGGAGCACGGGCGGACCGTCCCCGCGGTGCTCCGACTCGCCGACCACGACCGGTTGCTCGAGGACGACCCCGCGCTCGTGGAGCGCCAGCGCCTGCGGGACCCGTACCTCTTCCCGCTGCACCTGCTGCAGGTCAACCTGCTGGGCCGCGTCCACGCCGGTGGGGCCGACGAGCCGGCGCTCCGACGTGCGCTCGCGGTCGCGACGTCCGGCATCGCCGCCGGCCTGCGCACCACCGGCTGAGGGTCACGCGAGGTGGAGCCTGCCCGCGTCGTCGACGCGGAGCGGGCGCGGTGGTCCGAGGCGTCCGACGAATCGTCCCGACGCGTCGGTGCGCTCCCACGCCAGGAACCACGGCCGCCCGTCCACGTCCTCGACCACCCGTCCCGCGTACGTGGTCGGGTCCGGGCCGGCCGCGATCGGGTGTGGCGGTCCGTGGAACGGACCGAGCGGGCCGTCGGCGACGAGGTGATACGTGCCCGTGCCGGGCAGCTCGCGCCGCGCACGGTCCGACTGCGTCTCGACGTCGCTGCTGAAGACCAGCTGCCAGCGGCCACCCAGGTTGCACAGCTGCGGCACCTCCAGCTGGCCGAGGCCGATGGGTCCCGTCACCGGTGGCAGCACCTCCCAACTGCGCAGGTCGTCACTGACCGCGTGTCCGACGACACCGCGGTCCCGCGGCGCACCGTCGCGCGCCCGCGCGGTGAGGTAGCAGTGCCAGCGCCCCTCGTGGCGGAACAGCCAGGGATCGCGCCAGGCCTCGTCGAACCAGACGTCGGGATCCAGCCGTTCGTAGTGGGTCGCATCCGCCTCGAGCACGCCCTCCGCCTGGCGGGTCCACGTGAACAGGTCGTCGGAGCGGGCGACGCCGATGCGCTGGACCTTCGCGTCGTCGCGACTGCTCGTACCGGTGTAGGCCATCACCCACGCGGCACCGTCACGCACCACGCTGCCCGTCCAGGTCGTGCGGTCGTCGAACGCGCCGACCTCGCCCGGTCCCAGCACGTCGTCGTGGACGGTCCAGTCGCGCAGGTCCGTCGAGGTCGCGTGGCCCACGGTGACGTGCCAGTGGCGCAGATCGGGATCCCCGAGCGACCGGGGCGCCGTCAGGAAGAACAGGTGGTGGACTCGCCCGTCACGGACGTGCCAGAGGTCCCAGGTCCAGCGGTCCTCGAGCTCGAGCACACGGCCTCCATCGCGTCGGTCGTCGAGCAGCGTGGCATATCGTGGGCGCTACCCGCCCCCCGACGAGGAACCCCGTGCTCGGAGCCCTGACCGTCGTCCTCGTCGTCGCCGTGTCGGTGCTGATCACCCGTGTCGCCACGGTGGCGCTGACGCTGACCGGCCTGTCCCGCGAGACCGCCCGGTTCCAGGCGCGCTCGGCGCTGAGCGGCGCGGGCTTCACGACGTCGGAGTCCGAGCAGATCGTCAACCACCCCGTCCGGCGTCGCATCATCATGACGTTGATGCTGATGGGCTCGGCCGGGATCGTGACGGTCGTCGCCACGGCGGCCGTGTCGTTCAGCGGGATCGACAACCGGTTCCAGCTGGGCCAGAGCGCCGTGACGCTGGTCGTCGGGCTCGGGCTGCTGCTGTGGGCGTCGAACTCCCAGGGCGTCGACCGCGCCCTGCAGCCGCTGATCCACCGGCTGCTGCGGCGGTACACGGACATCGACACCAGGGACTACGCCCGGCTGCTGCACGTCGCCGGCGAGTACTCGGTGATGGAGATGGCGGTCGAGCAGACCGACTGGATGTGCGACCGCGACCTCGCGGAGCTGCGGCTCAGCGACGAGGGCGTGCTCGTCCTCGGGATCCAGCGCGCCGCCGACGGCACGTACCTCGGCGCCCCGAAGGGCTGGACCAAGGTGCACGCCGACGACGTGCTGATCCTCTACGGCGACGGCCAGCGCCTGGCCGAGCTCGACGAGCGCAAGGCGGGCCTGTTCGGCGAGGCCGCCCACCAGCAGGCGGTCGAGCAGCAGGCGAAGGCCTACGAGGCCGACCGCGCTGCCGAGGAGGCAGCGGAGGCAGCCGAGGCGACCGACCTCGGCTGACCGCTCAGTACGTGGGGATCGAGTTGTCGACCTGCCGGGCGTAGGCGTTGATGCCGCCGAACAGGTTGTAGGCCTTGAACCCCGCACCGCGCAGCAGCTGCGTGGACTCGCGGGAACGCGCGCCGGACTTGCACTGCATGACGTAGGTCTTGCTGTCGTCCAGCTCGCTGAGCTTGCTGGGCAGCGTGTCCTTGGGGATCAGCACCGAGCCGGGGATGCGCGAGATCTCGTACTCGTGGGGCTCGCGCACGTCGATCAGGACGACGTCCTCGCGCTTGCTCCAGTCCTCGGCGTACTCGGTGGGCAGGATCTCGTCGCTGGTGTCGCCGGCCTGCTCGTCGCGGTCGTGCGCCGGCATGCCGCAGAAGTCCTCGTAGTCGATCAGCTCGGTGACCGTGGGCTCCTCGCCGCAGACCGGGCAGTCGGGGTCCTTGTTGACCTTGACGTAGCTCCAGCGCTGGTCGAGCGCGTCGTACAGGCCGAGGCGACCGATCATCGGGTCACCGAGCCCGGCGAGCAGCTTGATGCCCTCGGTCGCCTGCGCGGTGCCGATGTGGCCGGCCATGACGCCGAAGACCCCGCCCTCGGCGCAGTTGGGCACCATCCCGGGCGGCGGGGGCTCCGGGAACATGCAGCGGTAGCAGGGGCCCTCCTGGGCGTAGAACACGCTCAGCTGGCCTTCGAACCGGAAGATCGAGCCGTAGACGTTCGGCTTGCCCAGCAGCACGCACGCGTCGTTGACGAGGTAGCGCGTCGGGAAGTTGTCGGTGCCGTCGATCACGAGGTCGTACGGCTCGATGATCTCCAGCGCGTTCTCGCTGGTGAGGAACGTGCGGTGCGGGACCACCTCGACGTTCGGGTTGATCTCGTGGATCGCCTCGGTCGCCGAGTCGACCTTGTGGACGCCGATCCGGCCGGTGGTGTGGATCACCTGGCGCTGGAGGTTCGAGGCGTCGACAACGTCGTCGTCGACGAGGCCGATCGTGCCCACGCCGGCGGCCGCGAGGTAGAGCGCCAGCGGCGACCCCAGTCCCCCGGTGCCGACCAGCAGCACCTTGCTCGCCTTCAGTCGTTCCTGCCCCTCCATCCCGACCTGCGGGATGATGAGGTGGCGGGAGAGGCGGGCGATCTCGTCCTTGGTGAGCGGTTCGCGGCGCTGGACGACAGGATCCATCGGGAGCGGTCCTTGTTGTGGGAGGTGGTGTGCACGGTACGTCGACCGGTCAGTGTCAACGGTTGTCCGGACGTTCGCCGCCGTGACGCAGTGCAAACAGTGCAAAGCAGTGGGCCCGCGCGCTCTCAGCACCTGCTCAGCGAGCGCTCAGGGGCCGTGAAGGATCTGGAGGGAGGGTCGTCGAAGACCGATGTCCCTCCCCCAAGGCCAGACCGATGCCCGCCTGCTGCAGCCTCGTCCACCCCGTCCACCCGCTCGACACCCCGCCGGCCACCACCGTGCTCGACGGTGCCGCCGTGGCGCTCGACCCGCACACCGGCCCTGCGACCTCACGGGCCGATGCCGTCGCCGCCGCCCTGCTGGTGTGGTTCACGGGCCTCGTGCTCACCACGGCCGCGGTCGCGGTCGTGGCCGTGAACGTCCCGCTGCTCGAGCTCGTCGCCCGGATCGGCAACGGCTGACACCTGCGGCGACGCGTCAGCCCACGGTCTCGGCGACCTGCCGGGCGATCTCGCCCTCCTCGTCGGTCGGCACCACCAGCACGGCGGGACCGTCGCCGGCATCGATGCGGGCCTCGCCGTCGACCGCGTCGTTCGCCGCCGGGTCCACGCGGACCCCGAGCAGGGCGAGCCCGTCGCCCACGCGCCGTCGGACCAGGGCCGAGTGCTCCCCGATCCCGGCCGTGAACACGAGCCCGTCGAGCCCACCCATCCGGGTCGCGTAGGCGGCGACGTACCCGACCAGCCGGTGGACCATGACGTCCAGTGCCAGCCGGGCACCCTCGTCGCCGTCGGCGGCACGCGACTCGACGTCGCGCAGGTCGTTGCTGCCGGCGAGCCCGAGCAGCCCCGACCGCCGGTTGAGGGCCGTCTCGACCTCGTCCAGCGCCATGCCCTCCTCACGGACGAGGTGGAACACCACCGTGGGGTCGACGTCGCCGGAGCGCGTCCCCATCACCAGCCCCTCCAGCGGCCCGAAGCCCATCGAGGTGTCGACGCTGCGCCCCCGGTCGACGGCACACACGCTCTGGCCGTTGCCGAGGTGCGCCGTGACCAGTCGCAGCTCCTCCTGCGGGCGGCCCAGCACCTCGGCGGCACGCCGCGCGACGTAGGCGTGGCTGATGCCGTGGAACCCGTACCGGCGCACCCCGTGGTCGCTGAACCAGGCGGTCGGCACCGCGTAGCGGTGCGCCGCCGGCGGCAGCGTCGCGTGGAAGGCCGTGTCGAACACGGCGACGTGCGGCACGTCGGCGAACGCGGCCCGGGCGGCCCGGATGCCGGCGAGGTTCGCCGGGTTGTGCAGCGGGGCCAGCGGCACGACGGCCTCGATCGCAGCGAGCGCCTCGTCGTCGACGACCGTCGGCGCGGTCAGGTCGGGCCCACCGTGCACGACCCGGTGCCCGACGGCGTCGGGCACCGGGAGCCCTCGTTCGTCCACGACGGCCAGCACCTGCTCGACCGCGGCGGCATGGTCGGCGGGGGCGTCGGGCGCGTCCTCGCCGATGCGCTCGATGGTCAGGTCGAAGGCGACCTCGCCACCGACCTCGAGGTACTGCGCCTTCAGGCTCGAGGAGCCCGCGTTGAGCACGAGCACCCTCACGACTGCTCCTCCTGCTGGGCCTGGATGGCCGTGATCGCGATCGTGTTCACCACGTCCGGCACGAGGCAGCCGCGTGAGAGGTCGTTGACCGGGGCGTTGAGTCCCTGGAGCACGGGCCCGATCGCGATCGCGCTCGCCGACCGCTGCACGGCCTTGTAGGTCGTGTTGCCGGACTCGAGGTCGGGGAACACGAACACCGTCGCGCGCCCCGCCACCGGCGAGTCCGGCGCCTTCTTGGAGGCCGTCGAGGGGTCGATCGCGGCGTCGTACTGGAGCGGGCCGTCGATGAGCAGGTCGGGCGCACGCTCGCGTGCCAGCTCGGTGGCCGCGACGACCTTGTCCACGTCGGTCCCCGAGCCGCTCGAGCCCGTCGAGTAGGACAGCATCGCCACGCGCGGCTCGATGCCGAACTGGCGCGCCGTCCCCGCCGACGCGATCGCGATGTCGGCGAGCTCCTCGCTGGTCGGGTTGGGGATCACGGCACAGTCGCCGTAGACCAGGACCCGGTCGGCGAGCAGCATGAGGAAGACGCTGGACACCACGTCGACCCCGGGCTTGGTCTTGATGAACTCGAAGGCCGGCCGGATCGTGTGGGCCGTGGTGTGCGCCGCACCCGAGACCATGCCGTCAGCCTGGTCGAGGTGGACCATCATCGTCCCGAAGTAGCTGACGTCGCTGACACGGTCACGGGCCTGGTCGAGGTTGATGCCCTTGTGCGAGCGCAGCTCGCGGTAGGTCTCGGCGAACTCCTCCAGCCGCTCGTCGGCCGTCGGGTCGATGATCGGCACGTCCCCGAGGTCGACGCCGAGCTCGTCGGCACGGCGGCGGACCGCGACGGGGTCGCCGAGCAGCGTGATGTCGGCCACGCCGCGGTCACGCACGATCCGCGTGGCCTTGAGGATGCGGTCGTCGGTGCCCTCGGGGAGCACGATGCGCTTGCGGTCCGCGGACGCGCGCTCGACGAGTCGCCGCTCGAACATCCGCGGCGTGACGCGCTCGACCCGGGCCACCGAGAGACGCCCGGTGACCTCGTCGAGGTCGAGGTGCTCCTGGGCGAGGTCGAGCGCCCGCCGGACCTTGCGCCGGTGGTGCGGCCGCATGACCGACGGCACCTCGGACACGGCGGCGGCCGTGTCGTAGGTGTCGGTGTCCACGGCGCCGACCGGGACCGTCGAGGCGACCCCCGCCAGCAGCTCGGCCACCCGGGGGTCGAGCTCGAAGCCACCGGTGAGGACGATGCCGGCGACCGACGGCAGCGACGGCGTGATGTCGGCGACCAGGGCCGCCAGCACGAGTGCCGTGCGGTCCGCCGGCGTCAGCAGCAGCGTGCCGTCACGCATGCGGTCGATCATGTTGGGCATCGACATGGCCCCGACCGCGATCCCGGTCACCGCGCGTTCGTCGTCGATCGGGGTGTCGTTGGTCGGGACCCGTGTCGCGCCGATCGCCTGGAACACCTCGGCGACCGTCGGCACGGCCAGCAGCGGGTCCTCCGGGACGATCCCGACGGGCACCGACGCGCCCGCGACCTCCTCGCGCACCTCGTCGACGATGTCGGGATCGACCCGGTTGACGACCGTGCCGAGGTGGGTCGCGCCGATGTCGGTCAGGCGGTCGTGCGCGACCCCGACCGCATCGGCGACCGCACTCGGGCGTCGCCCTGCGCCCTTGACCACGGCCAGCACCGGCGTGCCGAGGTCCCCGATGAGCGAGGCGTCCAGCTCGGTGTCGCGCGTCCCGACGACGCCCGTGTGGTCGGGCCCGTCGACCACGACGACGTCGCAGCGACGGAGGAGCTCGTGGTGTGCCTCCAGCGTCCGGGCGACCAGCTCGTCGACGCGGCTCTCGGCGACGAGGTCGGCCAGCTCGGCGGCCGACACCAGCTCGATGACGTCCTGCTCGCCGTGCGGCCCCAGGCGCGACGCGACGAGCGCAGCGCGGTCGTCGTCGGGCAGTGGGATGACCGGCCGCAGGTAGCCGACCCGCCCCGCCGTGGCGGCGAGGTGGTCGACGAGCGCGAGGACCACCAGCGTCTTGCCGGCCGCCGGCTCGAACGACGTGACGTGGATGCTGGTGGCCACGAGGCTCCTCCTGCGGGGCGTGGGACCGCGACCCTACGCAACGACGCCCACCCGGACCGGGTGGGCGTCGTGGAGGAACCGGGGTTCAGCAGCTCAGCGACGGGTCGGCGTGCGGGACGACCAACGGGACCAGGTGCTGGACGTCGTCGTACGGCATCGCGCTGGAGGTGACGAAGGCGGACGGGGCGGCCCAGACCGATGCGCCGATGAACGAGGCGTCGCCGGTGATCGTGTCGCAGGCACGGACCTCGTCGGTCAGCAGTGCGGCGGGCACCGGGATGGCGATCTCACCGGTCGCGGGGTCGAAGGTCGCCGTCACGCCGCCGAGCTCCTCGCACAGCGTCACGTTGCCGGCCTCCGACGTGCTGCAGTTGCCGCGCAGGGCGAAGTAGCCGATGCCCGGGTTGCGCGGCGGCGGGCAGGTGCCCGCCGTCGGGTCACAGGCGCCACGGGAGTAGTTGGTGAACTTGCCGTCGAGCTCGAAGGCGTTGCCGTTGTACGAGAACGACCACCCGTAGCGCGTGGCCTCCGGCGTCCCGCCGGGCGCCGGCAGCTCCGTCATCCCGAGCGTGAAGGTGAACGTGTCGTCGCCGTACCCGAGGTAGGCCGCCTCGAAGTCCTGCCCGAGGGCGCTGCCGAGCGGTGCGAGGTCGCCGCCGCCGCCCCAGTCCCCGGCCAGCTCCACGTCGAACCCGTCGAACACGGCCACGTCGAACCGCTCGACGCGGTCAGCGGGTGTGGTGTCCACCTCGTCGGCACCTTCCTCGGTGCCGGTCGGGGTCCCCTCCTCGGCGCTCGGGTCGCCGTCGGCGACCGGGGCGAAGGCGAGCGCCCCGAGGGCGAGCGTGGCGGTGGTGATGGCGACGAGCGAACGACGCACGGTGTCTCCTGACGAGTGACGGGTGGCTGGCAGGACTGCGGGCAGGTCTTCGACACCCGTCGTCGCGGCTCCTCCCCGCCCCGACGACCGTGCGCTCGTTGTCTACCGTCGGGGTCCGAGCACCCAGGGGGCGACGTGGCACGGATCCTGAGCATCGACGAGGGCACGACGGGCGTCCGCGGCGTCGTCGTCGACGAGCACGGCACGTTGCTCGGCGCCGGCTATCGCGAGTTCACCCAGCACTTCCCCCGTCCCGGGTGGGTCGAGCACGACGCGAACGAGATCTGGGACGCGACGCTCGCGGCGTGCCAGGAGGCCCTGGACGCCACCGGCACCGCGCCTGCCGACGTCACCTGCGTGGGGATCACCAACCAACGCGAGACCGTCGTGGTCTGGGACCGCCGCTCCGGCGAGCCGATCCACAACGCGATCGTGTGGCAGGACCGTCGGACGGCTGCCCGGTGCGACGAACTGCGCGAGGCGGGCCACGTCGAGCGCGTGCGCAGCAAGACCGGTCTCGTGGTCGATGCGTACTTCTCCGGCACGAAGCTCGCCTGGCTCCTCGACAACGTCGACGGTGCCCGCGACCGTGCGGCTGCGGGCGACCTCGCCTTCGGCACGATGGACACGTGGCTGTGCTGGCAGCTCTCGGGCGGTACCGCGCACGTCACCGAGCCGTCCAACGCCTGCCGCACGATGCTGTGGGACGTCCGCAACGACCGCTGGTCCAGCGAGATGCAGGAGCTGCTCGACGTCCCGTCGACGCTGCTGCCCGAGGCCCGGGACTCGTCCGGTGACATCGCCCACACCGACCCGGACGCCTTCCTCGGCATCGACGCACCGGTCACGGGCATCGGCGGCGACCAGCAGTCGGCCCTCTTCGGCCAGGGCTGCTGGACGCCCGGCACCTCGAAGAACACCTACGGGACGGGCTCGTTCCTGCTGCTCAACACCGGCGACTTCGCGGCCCAGTCCGAGCACGGCCTGCTGACCAGCGTCGGGTGGCGGATCGGCGGCGAGACCACCTACGTGCTGGAGGGCGCGATCTTCGTCACCGGGGCGACCGTGCAGTGGCTGCGGGACGGCCTGGGCATCATCGACAGCGCGGCCGAGACCGAGGCGCTCGCCCGCGAGGTCCCCGCCGGCAACGAGGGCGTCTACCTCGTCCCCGCCTTCGTGGGACTCGGCGCCCCCCACTGGGACAGCTACGCCCGCGGCACGCTGGTCGGCATGACCCGCGGCACCGGGCGGGCCCACCTCGCCCGCGCAGCGCTGGAGGCGATGGCCTACCAGTCCGCCGACGTCGTGGACCTGATGCAGCGCGACTCGGGCCAGGAGCTCGTCGAGCTGCGTGTGGACGGTGGTGCCGCGGCCAACGACCTCCTCTGCCAGTTCCAGGCGGACGTCCTGGGCGTGCCGGTGCTCCGGCCCGCGGTCACCGAGACCACCGTGCTGGGCGCGGCGTTCCTCGCCGGCCTCGGCGCCGGCGTGTGGTCGTCGACCGCGGAGCTTCGTGACGCATGGCAGTTGGACCAGCGTTTCGAGCCGCAGATGGACGCCGACGTCCGCGACCACCTCCGCACGGGCTGGAGCGAGGCCGTCGAGCGGTCCCGCGGCTGGGCCCGCATCACCGGTGAGGCATGACGATGGGTGACGCGACCGACGCACTGCTCGCGACCCGGCGCGGGGTCGCGTTCGTCGCGACGGGCGAGGCCTCGGGCCGGCTCGAGGCGGCAGCCGACGACGTCGGCATGCTGCTGTGCCTCGTCGGTCACGCGGTCACGGAGGTCCGGCGCGGCACCGACGACGGACGGCTCGACGAGCTCGTCGCTGCACCGCCGGCCTGGCTGCGCGACGCAGCCGCACGCTTCGTGGCGGACGCCGACCTCGACTGGTGGACCCGGTCGGCGCGGACCGCCGTCCACCGCCAGGTGGCCGACGGGCTCACGGGGCTGGAGCTGACCGACCGTCGCGGTCGTGCCCGCAGCCTCCCCGAGGAGGCCGGCCCCCACCTGCGCACCTTCCTCACCGACGACCGTCGGCGGCCGGTGCGCCGCTGGCGGCCCGACCCGTCGGTCGAGATCGCCGTCCTCGACGGGCCCGACGACTGGGACGACGCGGGGCGCGTGGTCCCGGCGGACGTCGACGGCGTGCACCTGACCCTGCGCGGCCTGCTGACGATCGAGCCGGACGCGGACGTCGACTGGCCGTGGGAGACCGGCGGCGTCGTGTGGCACACGCCCGTCCCCGGCACGCCCCTCCCCCACGACGAGACCGGGGCCTGGCACCACGACCACGACTGGGTCGGCATCGGTCGCGAGTTCGACCCCCGGTTCGACGAGGGCGACGAGGTCGACGGCTCGGAGCTCAGCGCCTGACGAGCGGGCTCGCACTGTCCCCGGCCACGACGCGGTCGAGCGCACCGCCGAGGTCCGCCCACAGGTCGTCGGGGTCCTCCAGGCCGACGGACAGCCGCAGGGTGCCGGGGCCGACGCCGTAGCCCACACGGTCGGCCTCGTCCACGAGCGCATGGGTGAGCGCGGCCGGGTGCTCGATCAGCGTGTCGGTCGAGCCGAGGCTCACGGCACTGGTGATCAGCTGGACGGCGTCGTGCACGGCGCGGGCAGCCTCGAAGCCGCCGGCGACGTCGAACGCGAGCATCGCCCCGGGACCGTCCATCTGGCGACCGACGAGGCCCGTGGGGTCGCACTCCTCGAGCCCGGGCCAGCTGACGCGCGTGACCGCGGCGTGCTCGACCAGCCGCGCGACGAGCGCCGCCGCGCCGGCCTGTGCGCCGAGGACACGGCTGGGCAGCGTCGGCAGCGAGCGGTGCAGCAGCCAGGCGGCCTGCGGGTCGAGCACGGCGCCGGTCAGGATGCGCACCTGGCGGAGGCTGGCAGCGCGCTCGGCGGAGGTCGCCACGACCCCCGCGAGCACGTCCCCGTGCCCGCCGAGGTACTTGGTGGCAGAGTGGATCGCGTAGGCCGCGCCGTGCTCCAACGGCCGCTGCAGCACCGGCGTGGCGAAGGTGTTGTCGACGGCGACCGGCACGTCGCCGCTGGCCGCAGTGACGGCGGCGATGTCCACGAGCGCGAGCGTCGGGTTTGCGGGCGTCTCGACGAGCACGAGTCGGGTGTCGGGTCGGATCGCCGCGGCGACGCCGTCGGCGGTGGTCCAGGAGACGTCGATCCCGAGCAGCCCGGACGCCAGGAGGTGGTCCGTGCCGCCGTACAGCGGCCGCACGGCGACGACGTGGCCGCCGACGGCGCCGGCAGCCAGCAGCGTGGCCGTGATCGCGGCCATGCCGGAGGCGAAGGCCACCGCCTGCTCGGCGTGCTCCAACCCTGCGACACCCTGCTCCCAGCGGGCCGTCGTGGGGTTGTGGAGGCGGGAGTACACCGGTGTGGCGGCCGTCGCGGCGCCCTCGGCGAATGCCAGCAGGGCGGCGGCACCGGTGTCGAGGTCCGGTACCGGGTACGTCGTCGACCGGTCGATCGGTGGCGTGTGGAGGCCGAGCCCGGTGAGGTCCTGACGCCCGGCGTGCACAGCGGTGGTTGTCAGGCGCATGACGGCTCCGATCGATCTTGATTCGGGAGGAACGTTCCTCTCCCCATTGTCCCACGTAGCATCTGTCTCTGCACCGAAGAAGATGCGGAAGATGAGCGAGAAGATCACCCTCGACCGAACAGACGTCGAACTGCTGCACCTGCTGCAGGACGACGCCCGCATGACCAACAAGGAGATGGCCGACCGCGTGGGGTTGTCACCGTCGGCGACGCTCGAACGCGTGCGTCGCCTCGTCGGCGCAGGGGTCGTCCGCGGGATGCACGCCCGCCTCGACCCGGCAGCGATCGGCATCGGGCTGGAGGCGTTGCTGATGGTGCGCCTGCAACGGCACACCCGCACGGTGATCGACGCGTTCCAGGCCCACTGCCACGCGTTGGAGGAGATCGTGGGCCTCTGGCACCTCACCGGCTCCAGCGACTACGTGGCGCGCGTCGTCGCCCGTGACCACGAGCACCTGCGCGACTTCCTCATGGACTCGTTCACGACCCGGCCGGAGGTCGCCCACCTCGAGACACACGTCGTGCTCTGGGAGGAGCACGCGACCCGCTGGCCGGTCTGGCGCTGACGGTCGTCGGTCAGCCGACGCGGCGCCCGACGACGCGATGGCCCCCGCGGGGCATGTCACACCCCTTCGGCACAGTGCCGGCATGACCTCGTACCGCAGCTCCGACGACCGCGGGCCCCGCCGGGCCCGCGAGTCTCGTGGTGCCTACGAGCACGATCCGCTGGAGCGGATGGCCGGGCTCCTCGACGAGCTGGAGGAGGCGAAGCGCCGCGTCCTGGACGGCTACCGCGACATCGTCGCGTGGGGCGGCACGGCGAAGACCACCGGCTACACGCAGAGCGAGTGGCTCGCACTGGTCGGCAGGCTGCCCGGCCGTGACGCGTGGAAGTTCGAGCTGCTCGTGCGACGTCTGCCGGCCATGCCGGTCACCGCCACCTTGCTGGAGACCGGGCAGCTCACACTGGACCAGGCCGTCTCCATCATCGCCGGCACCAGGTCACTGTCGGGCGAGACGCTGCGCGAGGTCGAC
>JBFKQZ010000053.1:0-14551 GCA_041627475.1 Nitriliruptoraceae bacterium
CCCTTGCCGCGGTCGAGCTCGAGGATCCACTCGGCGACCTCGTCGAGGAAGTACCGGTCGTGGGTGATGGCCACGACCATCCCCTTGTAGTCCTGCAGGTGGCGCTGCAGCCACGCGACGGTCTCGGCGTCGAGGTGGTTGGTCGGCTCGTCGAGCAGCAGGATGTCGGGCTTGGTCAGCAGGAGCCGGCAGAGCGCAGCGCGACGCTTCTCACCGCCGGACAGGACGCTCGGGTCGTCTGCCTCGGGGACGCGCAGCGCGTCCATCGCGATCTCGACCTGGCGGTCGAGGTCCCATGCGCCGGCCGCGTCGATCTGCTCCTGCAGCCTGCCCATCTCGTCGATGAGCTTCTGCATCTCGTCGGGGTCCTCGACGGTGCCCATGTCGGCGGCGATCTGGTTGTAGCGCGGCACGAGCGTCGCGATCTCGCCCATGCCCTGCATCACGTTCTCGCGCACGGAGATCGACTCGTCGAGCTCGGGCTCCTGGGGGAGGTAGCCGACGGTGACGCCGCTGGCCGGCCACGCCTCGCCCTCGAACTCGGTGTCGACGCCGGCCATGATCTTGAGCAGCGTCGACTTGCCGGCGCCGTTGGGACCGATCACACCGATCTTCGCCCCGGGCAGGAAGCTCAGCCAGATGTTGGACAGCACCTCCTTGCCCCCGGGCACGACCTTGGTCAGGCCCTTCATCACGTAGACGTACTCGGCCACGTCGTCCTCCTCGGCATCTGCGCCCGGACGCTAACGCACGACCGCGACCGGTCCGAACCGTCCGCCTCAGGCGCGCGGACCTGTCCCGAACGGGGTGCGGCCCCAGGGCGACGGGACCTCCTCGACGTCGCTCGGCAGCACGTCGGGAAGCAGCGGGTCCCCGTCGAGCACCCGACCGAGGATCTTGCGGCTGGGGGCCGTGATGTCCTCGACCCGCACGGTGATCCCGCGCCCTGCGGCCTCGCGGAGCAGGCGCCGCAGCACGAGCGCCCCGGTCACGTCGGTGCGGCCGATCCGGCCGAGGTGCACGACCAGCCGGTCCACGTCGGGGTGGTCAGCGAGCAGCGTCCGCACCTGGTCCTCCAGCCGCTGCACGGCACCGAAGTGCAGGATCCCGATCGGGTGCAGCCGCAGCGTCGTCCTCGTGACGTCGGCGTCGATCTCGAGCCTGCGCTCACGGCGGAGGTGCGCGCCGATCACGAGGAGCACACCGATCAGCACCGCCCACTGGATCTGTGGGGCGAACAGGATCGTCAGCACGTAGGTGATCAGCGCGATCATGAACTGTTGGCGGGAGTACTGCCGCAGCTCCAACCAGGGGGCCGGATCGACCAGGCCGAGGACCGCGGCGATGATGATCCCGGCGAGCACCGCCTTGGGGAGGTCGGCGATGACCCCTGCGAACGGCAGGGCCACCAGGACGAGGACGCCGGTGACCACGCCGCTCCACGGCGACGACGCCCCCGCGGCCCGATTGATCGCACTGCGGGAGAACGACGCCCCCACGGGCATCCCGCCGACGAGGCCCGCGGCGATGTTCGCCACCCCCTGCGACACGAACTCGCGGTCTGCGTTCCAGCGACGGCCGGACTGCGTCGCGAACGAGCGCGCGATCGCGGAGGCCTCGGAGAAGCCAACGAGGCCGATGACGAGGGCAGGGACGGCGAGCTGTGGGATGGCCCCCCAGGGCAGGCCGAGCTCGAACGAGGGCAGCGCCGTCGGGACCTCCCCCACGACGGCCACGTCCAGGTCCAGCACGGTCGTGGCGACGATCCCGCCGGCGGCGGCCAGCAGCACGCCCGGCAGCAGCGGGTTGACCTCGTTGAGCACGTAGACGGTCGCGATCGCCAGGGCCCCGAGCGCCAGCGCGGTGATGACCCAGCCGTCGGTGTCGAGGAGGGCGAGGACGGCGGTGGCGGCCACGCCGTCGCCCGTGACCTCGCTGCCGATGAGCTTGGGCAGCTGGCTGAGCATGATCACGAGGCCGGCTGCGGACGTGAAGGCGAGCAGCACCGGCTCGGACACGAGGTAGGCGACCTCGCCGGCACCGCGCCAGCCGATGACGACGCGGACGACGCCGACGAGCAGCGCGAGCAGCGCGGCGAGCGGCACCACGTCCACACCGGTCGTCGACGACACCGAGGCGAGCGTGCCCAGCGTCAGCAGCGACGTGATCGCCGTCGGGCCGGTCTGCAGCAGCGGGGAGGAGACGAACGGCGCCGCGACGATCGTGGACACGCCTGCGACGACGAGGCCGGAGCGGGGCGGGAGCCCGGCCAGGACCGCATAGGCCACGGCCTGCGGCAGCAGGACGAGTGTGACGCTGAGGCCGGCGAGCAGGTCGCCGCGGTGCGGGCGACCCTCCATCACGGGCCGCAGGTCGACGTCCGCCACGGTCGCCACCTCCTGTCGGCCCGACCCTAACGCGCGGAGCATCCGAAGGAGCGACGTACGGGCCAGCCGATCGTCACCCGAAGACGAGCCAGAACGCGTAGCCGACCGGGTTGCCCGTGGGGGACGGTCGCCCGCCGCCGGACGACGGCTGCGGGGCGTCAGGGTCGTGCAACCGCGCGCTGTCCGCGGTGTTCCAGTGCGTGTCGAGGTACGAGCCCGAGCGGGGACGAGGGTTGAAGTAGTCGTCGCCACGGCAGTCGAGCAGGCGGTCGAAGGCATCCCCGGCACCGGACGTCCTGCTGTCGCTGTCCCTGCAGACCGTCCTCATGGCGCCGCCGGTCCCGTCCGCGTAGCAGAGGAGGTCGTGCTCGTCGGTGCAGTGGGCACCCGGTGTGGCGTTGGGTGCGGAGGACTGCACGGCGCCCAGCGTGTGCACCAGCTCGTGCGCGGCGATCGAGTGGTAGCCCTCGTCACCGGCGTCCCAGCAGGTGCGGTCGACCCGGGCATAGCCGGCGGTCCGGTCGGCGCGGTTGTTCGTGGCGCGGTCGTCGCGGGGGGCGGTCGCGATCCCGCAGTACGTCGTGGCGTCGACGAACAGCAGGTAGGTGCGGTCCGCGCGGTCGTGGCCGGCGCTGCGCAGCTCGCCGATCATGGTGCTGAAGTCCGACAACGCCCCGTTGCTGACCCGCTGGGAGGTGACGCGGATCGCGCAGCCGTCGGTCGACCAGCGGACGCGGCGGTCCCCGCCGTGACGACGGGCGGACTCGTGCACGGTCCACTCCACCTGCTCGACCCAGCCACGGATGTCGGACCGCAGCGTCGAGGACGCCGCGCCGCGGTTGCTGCCGTGGACGTACAGGACCTCGACCCGCTGCCCGCTGCGGCCGTCCCCGAGGCAGGTCACGGCCCGGCGTGGCACGGGCGCACCGCTGCCCGTCCCGGCGGCCGCCGGTGCGACGTCGGGACCGTGGGTGCACAGATCGACGTCGGCCACGTGCAGTCGGTGCAGTTCGCCGCAGACGCCGAGGTCTGCCGGGATCCGCGGCGCGCCGGCGTCCGCGGCGACCGGGGCGAGGACCAGGGACCCGATGACGGCGACCGCCAGGGGGATCCACCGCGAACGCAACGCAAGAGGGCGCATGAGGGACTCCGCAGGATCGGACGGACTTCATAGCACTTTGTAACTAGACAACCCTACGGCGGGCCGGTGCCCACCCTTTCGAGGACGCTGCGTAATCGCGCGCCCACCGCACGTTGCTGCCTGCGGCGGGCCGCACGGCCGTCAGGACCGCCGCTGGCGCGGCCGTAGCATGCGCGCCATGTCCTCCCGCGCCGCTGCCTCCCTCGTCTTCGTGACGTCCGCCGCCGTCCTGGTCCTCGAGACCCTCGCCGGCCGCCTCCTCGCCCCCTACGCCGGGGTGACCCTCGAGACGTTCACGGCGATCATCGGCACGATCCTGGCCGGCATCTCGCTCGGTGCCTGGCTCGGTGGCCGCGCCGCGGACCGCCACGAACCGAAGCGCCTCATCGGCCCCCTCATCGCCGTCGGTGGCGCGCTGTCGTACGCGTCGGTGCCGCTGATCGACGTGCTGGGCCCCTCCGCGTCGGCGAACGGCGGGATCAACCCCGTCGGGCTCGTCATCGTGACGGCCATCGCCTTCTTCGCCCCGGCCGCCGTGCTGTCGGCGATCTCGCCGCTGGTGGTCAAGGCGAGCCTCGAGGACCTCGGCGACACGGGCAGGATCGTCGGCCGCCTCTCCGCGATCGGCACGGCGGGCGCGATCGTCGGTGTGTTCGTGACCGGGTTCGTGCTCGTCGCCAACTTCCCGACCCGTCCGACCGTCTTCGCGATCGCGACGTTCCTGGTCCTGCTCGGCGCGGCCCTGTCGCTCGGGCACCGTGCAGCGCGCGGGTCGCTGCCGATGGTCCTGGCCGTCGCCGTGGCGGGCGCGACGATGCTCGTCCTCGTGGAGGACCCGTGCGAGTACGAGTCCCCCTACTTCTGCGCCACCATCGAGACCGACCCCGACCGCCCGTCCGGCCGCATCCTGCGCCTCGACACGCTGCGCCACAGCTACGTGGACCTGGACGACCCGACCTACCTCGACTTCAGCTACGCGCAGGCCCTCGAGGACGTGCTCGCCGTCGAGCACCCCGAGCCGGCGCCGATCGACGTGGTGCACATCGGTGGCGGCGGCTTCACGTTCCCGCGCCACCTGCGCGCCACGCGGCCGGGCACGCAGTCGACCGTCCTCGAGCTCGACCCCCTGCTGGTCGACCTCAGCATCGACGAGCTCGGCTTCGAGCCGGGCCCCGACGTGGAGATCATCACCGGCGACGCCCGCCTCACCCTCGGCCTGCTCCCCGACGGCCGGGCCGACGTCGTGATCGGCGACGCGTTCGGGGGCGTCTCGGTCCCGTGGCACCTCACGACCCTCGAGTTCGTCCAGCTCGTGCATGACAAGCTGCGGCCCGGGGGCACGTACGCACTGAACATGATCGACTACGGCAGCCGTGACTTCGCTCGGGCCGAGATGGCGACCCTCGCCGCGGTCTTCGAGCACGTCGCGGCCTTCTCCCCCGCCGAACGCTTCGCCCCGCGCGACGTGTCGGCTGGTGGCAACTACGTGCTGGTCGCCTCCGACGAGCCGATCGACGTCGCTGCCATCGTCGCCCGCAACAACGCCAGCGGCGACGACGAGGCCGCTGTGTCGACCGCCGACGGGTCGCTGCAGGCCTTCGTCGGCGGCGCCGCCGTCCTCACCGACGACGACGCCCCGGTCGACCAGCTGCTCACGCCGCTCCCCACCGGCTGACCGAACGGCCGGCCCGTCGCCGGATCGGCGACGAACACCGACTGCAGCACCCTCCCGACCTCCCTGGAGCCTCCCGTGCCCACCGTCTGCATCATCGGTGCCGGCTATGCCGGCATCCACGCCGCCCACACCGCGCGCGCCGCCGGCGCCGACGTGGTGGTCGTCGAACCCACCGGGCAGCACGACCTCGCACCGCGCCTCGCCGGCGTCGCGGCCGGCCGCCGGCCCGCCGGTGACGCGTGGGCCCCGATCACGGACCTCGTCGACGTCACCGTCGTCCGTGCCCGGGCGACGCGCGTGGACGAGGACGGCCCGGTCGTCCACCTCGACGGCGGGAGTCAGCTGACCCCGGACGCGGTCGTGGTGACCGCAGGTGCGGACGCATCGCTGCCGCCGGTCGACGGCCTCGACCCCGCCACCGCGCTCACGCTCAAGACGGCAGCCGACGCGCTGCACCTGCGCGACCGGCTCCCGGAGGCAGCCCGCCTCGTGGTCGTCGGCGCCGGCGCCACCGGCGTGCAGCTGGCAGCTGAGGCCGCGCTCCAGCACCCGATGCTGGACGTCCACGTGGTCGAGGCCACCGACGAGGTCCTCGGCGCGTTCGACCCGTCCCTGGGCCGCCGCGCCCGCCGCGTCCTCGAGGACCGCGGCGTGACGCTGCACCTGGGCGTCTCGATCGAGCGGGCCGAGGACGGCGCGGTCGTCCTCGCCGACGACACCCGTCTCGACGGCCTCGTCGTCTGGGCCACCGGCGTCGCCGCGGACGGCCACGCCCTGCTGCCGGGGGCGCGCACCCGGGACGGACGCCTGCTGGTCGACCGCTGCCTGCGGGTCACGGGGCGCGTGCTCGCCGCTGGTGACGTCGCGGCGCAGCGCGACGTCCTCGGGCGGGTCACGGCGCAGTCGGCGCAGATCGCGCTCCAGGCCGGCCGGGCCGCCGGACGCAACGCCGCACGCATCGCCGCGGGCCGACTGCCGAAGCCGGCGACCCTGCTCGACCTCGGCTGGGTCGTCGACATGGGCGGCCGCGGTGTCGCTCAGGTCGGGCCGGTCGAGATCGCGCTGCCGGGACTGGACCTGCTCGTCCCCGTCCTGCACGAGGCGATCGACCTGCGGCACCTGTGGCAGGCCGGCGGCGCCAACGCCGTCCTCGGCCATGCCGCAGGTCGTCACGCACCCACGCCGGCCGAGGTCCGCCGCGCGGAGCGACCCGAGCTGCGCTCGGTCGGCTGACCCGGGTCAGCCGAGCAGGCGGTCGCGGTCCTCGGCGGTCAGCGGGCGGTACAGCCGCCGGCTGGGGTCCCAGCGGTGGGCGCCCTCGAGCGGCAGTCCCTGCGCCCGCAGCGCCCCGCGTCGCGGGCGGTACCACGTGGTCGTCTCGACGTCGTCCACGACCCGTAGCACCGCCGGGACGTGCCCGGGTGCGAGCCGGTTGGCCAGGATGCGACCGCAGCCCTCGAGGTCCAGCTCACGCCCCTCGACGAGCGTGACCGCGACCACGAGGACGTCGCGGTCCCCGCGGCCGGGCAGCCCGTACGCCACGGCGAGGTCGACCGCCGGACAGTGCATCGCCGCGTCCTCGACGGCGTTCAGCGGCACGCGACCGGCCGTGGTCCGCACGGCCGACGCGACGGAGCCCACCAGCCAGTGCACGCCGTCGGCGTCGATCCGGAACAGGTCACCCGTCGAGCGCCACGCGTCGCCCGGGGCCAGGACGCTGCGCAACGGACTCGTGTCCGAGGGCCGCGCACCGCTGGCCTCCCGCGCGAGCAGCAGGCCGACCTCGTCGACGTCGGCGCGACGCGCGAGGCCGTCCTCGCCGAGCACGAGCTGCTTGTGTTCGAGGTCGTAGCGGACGACGGCCACGTCCACCGAGCCCGGGAGCGGCCGCCCCTTCGCGCCGACGCGGCGGCCGTCGACGTTGGCCAGCACGGCCTGCCCCTCGGTCGAGGCGTAGAACTCCAGCACCTGCGCCGGGGCGAACCGCTCGGTCACGCGTCGCCAGACGCTCACCGGCATGCCGCTGCCGAGGAAGAGGCGGATCGGGTGGTGGGCCTCGCGCGGGTCGTGCGGGGCGTTGACGAGGTCGCGGCAGAGCGTCCACGTGTAGGCCACGACCGTGACGCCGTACCGCCGCACCTCCTCCCAGAACGTCGTCGGGTCGAACTGGTCCGTCAGGGCCAGTCGCGCCCCGCCGGCGACGGCACCGCCGACCGCCGTCAGGATCCCCGAGGGGTGGTGCAGCGGCGTGATGCCGTAGACCGTGTCCGAGGCCGACAGCGACGCGGCGCTGGCGGTGCCGAACGCGGACAGCGCCCAGCGGCGGTTCGTGATCCGGTTGGCGCGGACGTCCTCGCCCGCGCCGGTGAACAGCACGAAGGCGAGGTCCGCGGCCCGGCCGGCGTCGGGGCGGTACCACTCGGGCACCACCACGGCCTCGGGGTCGATGCGCTCCATGTCGACGACGCCACGGCCGAGGTCGCGCTCCTGGCCGCCACCACCGAGCACGTAGACGGGCAGGTCGACGGCGGCGGTCACGACGTCGATGTGCTCGGGGTCGCAGATGACCCGGTCGGCGCCGCCGATCTCGACCTCCCGCGCGACGTCACCGTCCGGTCGCAGCAGCACGGCGACGGCCCCGAGGCGGTTGAGCGCGGCGACCAGCGCGAGGCCGGAGGGGCGCGTCCCCATCATCACGGCGACGTGTTCGCCCTGCCGGACACCGAGCGACAGCAGGCCGCGCACGACGGCGTCGATCCGGCGCCCGGCCTCCACGTACGTGTAGCCGCGCCCCTCGAAGAGGAAGAACGTCTGCTCCGGGTGCTCGTCGACCTGCTCCGCGAGGAGGCGACCGAGCGAGACGCGGGTGTTCGCGTCGACTCGGGAGAGGCGCAGCACCTGCGGCAGCGTGTCCGCCGCCGCCTCGGCGAGCTCGGTGGCCTGCCCGAGCGCGCGTGCCGCCGCCCCGACGACGCCACGGGCGAGGTCGAGCCCGAGCCCACCCGCGAGCGACACGGCCTGCAGTGCGTCCGGGAGGTGGTCGTCGGTCGGGGTCGTGACGTCGCGCAGGGGCACGACGCCCTCCGGCAGCGGGCCGTTGCCCGCCTGGTGGTGGAACCAGTCGGCCACGGTCGGCCACGTGTCCTCGGTCGCCCGGCTGCCGACGACGAGGCCGAAGTGCCCGGTCCGCAGCTCGATCTCCATGACGTCCGCGCCGGGCGCGGCCCGGCCGATGCCGCGCACCCCGGCGGGCGGCGCGAGCTCGTCGCGGTCGCCGATGAACGCCAGCACGGGCACCTTGAGATCGGCCAGCGTCACCATCCGGCCGCCGATCTCGAAGCCGCCCGAGAGCATCCGGTTGTGCCGGAGGAACTGCTCGGCGAAGTCGGCGAGCGCCGGCCCCGGCCAGGCGACGAACCCCTCGCCGTCGAGGAAGCGCCGCTGGGGCTCGCGGTCGAGCAGCGACTCGCGGTCGTGCAGCTGGCGGATGAAGTCGATGCGGGCCCGCACCGTCTTGACCGGGTCGAACATCTTGAAGACGGTGCTCGTCATCCACCCCGGTGCGCCGGTCGACTCGAAGAGCCCCCGGGCGACGCGCGAGACCAGCGGCAGCAGGTCGTCCACGGGCAGACCGAACGGGATGCCGCTGTGGACGTCGACGGGGCTGCCGAAGGTGACGACCGACGCGATCCCCTCCGACCGCCGGTAGGCAGCGACCTGGTAGCAGAACATCCCACCCTGGGAGTAGCCCGCGAGGTGGACGTCGCGACCGGTCCGCTCGACGAGGTGGTCGACCGCGGCGCTCACCGACTCGACGTGGTCGGCGAGGGTGCGGTGGATCCCGCCCTCGGTGTGTTCGGGGCTGCCGAAGTCGATGACCCACGGGTCGATGTCACGTGCGTGCAGGGCGGCGACGGCCGAGGTGGTCGGCGAGACGTCCCACACCTCCGCGGTGAGCATGAGCGGCGGCACGAGCAGTACGACCGGCGCCTCCGCCGGGACGGCCTCCGGGAAGTAGTGGCGCAGGTCGCCGATGCCGGCGCGGTGGACCACCTCGTACGGGGAGGGCTCGGTGTCGGTGCGCAGCCCGCCGAAGCGCGCCACCTCGAGACCGTTCACGACCGTGGCGCCGAGGCGCCCGACCGCGCGTCGCAGGCTCGACGGACCGATTGCCACTCCCGCCTCCTCGTGGGCGTCGGCGAGGCTACTGGCGGACGGCCGCTGCCTCGGTCGCGGGGCTGCCTACGGTCGCCCCCGACGAGGAGGTCGGCGTGCGCGTGCTGGGTCTCGACGCCTGTCGACGTGGCTGGGCCGGCGTGCTCCTCGACGACGACGGCCGGACCAGCGGTCGCTTCCTCACCGACCTGACCGGGCTCGACGACCTGGACGTCGACGGGATCGGCCTCGACATCCCGCTCGGGCTCGCCGATGCGCAGGTCAGGGCCGCGGACCTGGAGGCGAAGGCCCTGCTTGGGCCACGTCGCTCGTCGGTGTTCATGACGCCGGTCCGGGCCGCGTTCGACGCGGCCTCGCACGCCGAGGCCTCCGCGACGAACCGCGAGCGGACGGGCAAGGGCATCTCGATCCAGGCCTGGGGCCTGCGCGAGAAGGTCCTGGCCGCCGACGCCTGGGCACGCACCACGCACCACCGCCACTGGGAGGTCCATCCCGAGGTCGCCTTCCTGCTCCTCCGGGGCGGCCGGCCCTGCGACCATCCGAAGACGACATGGGCCGGCCAGCAGGAGCGACGCGCCGCCCTCGCAGCGGCCGGCGTCGCCCTGGACGACGTCGGCGAGGTCGGGGCGCTCGCGGCGGCCGACGACGTGCTCGACGCGGCCGCGGTCGCGTGGTCGACCCGGCGCCTGGTCCGCGGTGAGGGACGGTCCTGGCCCGACCCCCCGGAGCGCTACGCGGACTGGCCGCACCCGGTCGCCATCTTCGCCTGAGGCCGTGCACTGACCGACCGGCCGGGCCGAAGGGCAGGAGCAGGCACCGGGGACGGCGAAGTCCCCCACGACGGACGCTGCCCTCCTCCCGTGTCCGGCGCCACCGGGTGCCGGCAGGGCGGTCCACGGAAGAGACGACCGATGCACCGGTTCGCGAAGCTCGCGACACCCCTGCTCGCCGCCGGCCTGATGGCGGGCTCGCTGCTCAGTGTCGCTGCGGTCACCGCCGACGGCGCCGAGCACGGCCCGTGGCTCGGCGACGACCTGCCGGCGATCTGCGAGGCGGAGATGGACGCCACGCTGGAGGACGGGACGGCCAACCCCGCGTACTGGTACGCCAACAGCGACCTCGCCGAGTGCCACCACATGGCGACGGCGATGAACGGTCTCGACGACCCGGTCGTCGACGTGCTGATCGTCGCGCCGGCCTCCCCGGGCGTCGAGCGCGACCTGCGCATCACGCGCCAGTCGCTGGAGATGTGGGACGCCGGCATCGACGTCGTCGCCGAGCAGCTCGGGATGACGTGGCTCGCCGAGGGCTTCGAGATCCGCGTCTCGGTGGCGGGCGTCGAGTACCTCGACGTCGAGGACCCGGTGAACCCCGCGGCGTTCTACGACCCCGAGATCGTCGTGGTCGTGACCAACCCCGTCGGCGGCATCGGCATCGGCATCGACCCGGTCGACTTCGCGGGCGACTTCGGGATCGGCAACGGCCAGGTGCCGTGCTCGCCGGTCGAGGACCCGATGAGCTACTCGTCGTGGCAGGCCCTGCCCGGCTTCGACGACCACCACGGCCAGGACTTCGGGACCTACGTGGCGTCCGACTGCGGCGACAACATCGGCGGCAACGTCTGCTTCGCGGTCAACGGCGCGATCGACCCGACCCCGGGGCAGGGCCCGCTGGAGGACTTCTTCCCGCTGTTCGACCTCGTCAGCCACGAGGTCGGCCACTGCCTCACGATCGGCCACGTCGGTGACGGCGCCGAGGGCTCGTGGTCCAAGGTGCCGACCGACGACATCATGGCCTACGACGACGACCCGGCCGAGCGCAACAAGTGCGTGTCGACGCTCAACGTCGTGGGCATCGCGACCGCGATGGCGCACTACCTCGACGTGGACGGCGACGGCGTCGCCGGCACCGACGACGACATCATGATGACGCTGCCCAACGACCCGGTGACCGACGACGGCCGCCCGTTCGTCGTCCACCGACCGGCTGACCAGTACTACGCCTCGACGACCGGCTGGCCGTGGGACTGCCCGCAGCCGGACCTCGGCCTCGTGCCGGGCGAGCGCACGGACTTCCGCGTCCAGCCCGAGTGGGACCCGCGCGACGCCGACACCCGCGAGGACTTCGACCGGGCCCGGTTCCGCTACGAGGCCACCGGCGGCAACGGCTGACCCACGCACCTGACGACGGCCCCCCGGTCCTCCCGGGGGCCGTCGTCGTGCCGGGGCCAGCGCCCGTGGTGGCCGTACAGTCGTACGTCGCGCCGCCGACAGGTGCGATGCCAGTCATCACCGACCGGTGTGTCGTCGACCACAAGACTGACGTGCCCCCCTCCACCCCCTCCCGCCACGAGACCGCACGACCCGCCGCAGCACCCCCCGGTGACCGCTGGCCGGCGACGAGCCGCCAGCTCGCCGGCCTCGCCGCGGGTGTGACGGTCCTCGTCGTGGTGCCGGTGGCCGACCTCCCGTTCGGACCGGGGGCCTGGGCGGCGCTCGTCCTGGCGATCCTGCTCTTCGGGGCCGGGCAGCGCCCGGCGGTGGTCCAGCTGTTCGAGCGGGTCGGCGGGGTCGTTGCCTCGGCGCTCGTGACCCTGCTCGCGATCGGCACCGGCGGGACCGCGAGCCCGTTCCTCGACATGTACGGGATCGTGCTCGTCTACAGCGCGATCCTGATGAGCTGGCGACGTCTCGCCTTCGACGTCACGGTCGTCACGCTCGGCGCCGTCGTCGTCGGCCAGGTCGGCGCCGCGGACGCGCGCTACTACGCCGACCTGCTGGCTGACCTGCCGGTCTGGGTGATCGTGGCCGCCGTGGCCGGGGGGCTCAGCCGTCGCCTGGCCGCGGCCGCGCAGCGCCAGCGCGCCGACGCGGCACTGGTCACTGCGGCCGACACCGCGCTCATCACCACGGACGCCGAGGGGCGCGTCCGCAGCTGGAACCCGGCCGCGACCCGCCTCTACGGCGTGCGACAGGACGACGCCGTCGGCACGCACATCGCCGAGGTCGTGGGGTCGCCGCCCGACGACCCGTCCCGGAACGAGACGGGCCAGCTGGAGCGGATCCGCTACGGGACGCTGCACCACCACCGCGACGGCACGCCGATCGTCGTCGAGGTCACGGCGTGGCCCGTGCCGACGCCCGACAGTGGCGAGGCGATGGGCATGATGGTCCGCGACATCACGTCGCACCGGGCGACCGACGTGCAGCTGCGGCTCCAGCAGGAGCGCTTCCGCGTCTTCGCCGAGCAGGCGAGCGGCGTGGTCTACCGCTACGAGGTCGGTCCGCAGCCCCGACTGACGTTCCTGAGCCCGCGCATGCGGGACCTGCTCGGGCTCGACCCCCACGCGGTCCAGGCCGACCCGATGAGGGTGCTGTCGCGCATCCACCCCGACGACGGCGTCCCCTTCGACCCCGCCACCGGGACGGGCCGCTTCGACGAGGGCGTGCACGTCTACCGCATCCAGCACGCCGACGGGGCGTGGGTGTGGGTCGAGGACCACCACAGGCCCGAACGCGACCAGTCCGGCCGCATCGTGGCGAGCCAGGGGATCCTCTACGACGTCTCGGCCCGCAAGCAGCTGGAACAGGCACGCGAGCAGGCCCTGGTCGACGCCCGGGAGACGGCCCAGCAGCTCGAGCGGACGACGCTGGCGCAGACGGTCTTCCTGCGCTCCGTCTCGCACCAGCTGCGGACCCCGATGACCCTCGTGCGCGGGTTCGCCACGACGCTGCGCCGCCGTGGGGACGAGCTCGACACCGACACCCGCGACATGCTCGTGCAGCGGCTGCTGGACGGGATCGAGCGACTCGACGACCACCTCTCGGACCTGCTGGACATGCAGGCCGACGACGACGAGTCCGTCCTCCAGCGGGTCGAGGACGTCGACCTCGCGGCGTTGTGCTTCGACGCCGTGGCGGCCGTGGACACCAACGAGCACCGTGTCGCCGTCGCGACGACCCGCGGCGAGGTCCGCGGCGACCGCCGCCAGCTGGCCCGCGCCATCACGGCCCTGGTCCGCAACGCCGTCCAGCACACGCCCGCGGCGACGAACGTGGCGGTCGAGATGCACGTCGACGAGGACACCGTCCGCGTCCGCGTCCGCGACGACGGCCCGGGCGTCGACGAGGAGATCATCGACCGGGTCTTCGAGCCCTTCGTGCAGGGCCGCGCGGCGGCGACCGCGCACGCCCCCGGCACCGGCATCGGCCTGACGTTCGTCCGGCAGATGGCGCTGCGACACGGCGGGAGCGTGACCTGCACCCGCCTGGAACCCGCCGGGTCGCAGTTCGACCTCGTCCTGCCGCTGGCCAGGGACGCAGCGCACGTCTCGGGCTGACCCCTGTCGGAATCGCGGTCGGTGCCCTACCCTGCGTGACGTGACCTGACCGGGCTGCGATCGGATGCGGCCTGCACAGCGAGGCCGTTGGCAACGGCCCCGGGACCGACGGCCGTAGCGCGCCGCCCCATCCCGCCGCCCGCCTGACACCGGGCCGCCTCCGATCCCGAGTGCTGGACCGAACCCCAGCCCGGATCCCCGCGCACGAGCACGTGCGCAGACCTTCCTCATGTGAACGAGCGCCCACAGCGGCGCAGGAGAACTGCATCTTGACTTCCACGACCGGCACCTTCCGTGCCCACCCCCGAGGCTTCGGCTTCCTCGACCTCGACGTCCCGCTGACGGACGGCACCGACTCCCTGTTCGTGCCGCCGCCCGCCGCGAACGGCCTGCTCGACGACGACCTGCTCCGCGTCTCCTACGAGACCGACGACCGCGGCGGCGCCGTGACGCGCGTCCACGAGATCATCGCCCGTCGGCGCTACGTCGCCGGTGAGATCGACGGCAAGGGCCGCCTCATCACCGACGCGACCCTCGGCGACCACACGCTGCGCGTGCCGGGCCGCCCGGACGCCGGCGTCGCCGTCGTCGAGCTCGAGCCGCACGACGGCGACAAGCGCCTGCAGGTCCTCGGCATCGTCGAGGGCCCGGTCGACCCCGACTCCCCCGCCGCCACGCGCCTGCTCGCCGTGACCCGCGCCGCGACGCGCGAGGCCCTCGGCGACGCCCACGCGCCCGCCGAGATCCGCTCGGCGACCGCCGACCGCCACTTCCGCGCCCTGCTCGCCGCCGAGCGCGAGACCAGCATGCGCGCCCGCCGCCGCAACGAGGGC
>JBFKQZ010000054.1:0-14181 GCA_041627475.1 Nitriliruptoraceae bacterium
GCCGACGCGAGCGGCGTGCGCGACGATGTCGTCGTGCCACTCGCCACCGCCCACGACGTCCAGGGTGAGGCCGGGGAACTCGTCGGCGAGCGTCGCGACGGCGTCGATGGCCAGCTCGACGCGCTTGTGCGGGACGAGGCGACCCAGCACGACCACCCGGGGACTCGGCGAGGGGGCGACGTCCCCACGCACCAGCGCGTTCGTCCCGTTGTGCACGACGTCGATCCGTTCGGCGGGCACGCCGAGCGAGAGCAGGTCCTGGCGGCTCGCGGACGAGACGGTCACCCAGCGGGCGCGCCGCTGGACCCGTGGGGCGATCCGCGACTCGATCCACCAGCCGATGCGCCCGACGACGTCCCCGAACAGTGCGCGCCACTGCTCGCGGTGGGCGTGGTGGTGGAGCACGACGACCGGGCGGCGCGACCAAACGGTCGCCCAGAACGGGATCCCGTTCTGGACGTCGACGATCACGTCGGGTGCGCCGAACGTGCCGCGGAGGTAGGCGATCGATGCCCACGCGTAGACGCCGAGACGGCCGCCTCGCCGCACGGTCCGGACGTCGTCCACGACCTCGTCGTCGACCGCGCCCGGGTAGGCGGCCGTCGCGACCGTCACCTGCCAGCCGCGTCGCGCGAGTCCGCGCGTCACCTCGTCCAGGTAGACCTCGGCGCCGCCCGCGTCCGGGTGGTCGCGGTCGCGCCACGAGCACACGAGCACCGACGGCCCGTCGCCAGGCTCACTCGACATCTTCCACCTCGCCGGGGAGGTCGTTGTCGACCTCGAGGAAGCGGATCCGCTCGATGCAGGCAGTGGTGTCCTCCGCGGCACGGACCGTGACCTCGATGGCCTGCGCGCGTCCGAGCAGGTCCATGGGCAGGACGAGCTCACCGCGGCCGTCCTCGACCGGTGCGGTGACGCCGGGCTCGGGTCGCAGCAGGTCGCGCGGGGGGTAGCCGACGTCGACGGTCATCTCCCCGTCGGTCCGCAGGGCGAGGACGCGGGGAGCGGGATGGGGTGCGAGCCCGACCGCGAAGCGCATCTCCGTGACCGTGCAGACGTTGGTCCCGAAGGCGGCGAACTCGCCGCTGACGTCGACGAGGGGGTTGTCGGCGAACTGGGCCCCCTCCTGGTCGAAGAGCACCTCGGTGCGGAGCGGCTCGATGTTGCCGTCCGCGGTGACGACCGAGTCCGGGTCGGTCAGCGAGACGTCGAGCCCGACGACGAGGCCATCGAGCCAGGACATCCTGCTGCCGGGGATCAGCGAGAGCAGGAACGGCGGCATCGGCGCTTCGAGCACCCGGGGTGTCGACTCGTGTTCCGCGAGCGACCGTTCCAGGTCGGCCGTCCACGCACCGGACGCGATCGCTGCGGAGGAGGCGAGCCGGGTGCCGTGGGACCACGCGGTCGCGCCTGCCACGCCGAGCAGGGCAGCCACCGCGATGCCGCGCAGGACCACCGTCCGCCACCGCGGCCGGTCCGTGGTGCCCCCGAGGCCGTCGAGGTGGAGACCGGCCGCAACGGCGATCACGAGGTAGGTGAGACCGTCGAGGTGGTACCGCGGCGCGAGGGCGGCGAGCTCCCCGAGGAACGTCGTGCGCGGTCCCGTCGACAGGGTGAGGCTGATCACGAGCACGGCGCCACCGACGACGAGCCCACGTCGTGCTGCGGCGCCGTGGCGGACGACGAGGAGCGCCAGTATCGCGACGGCGACCCACGCCCCGATCGCGAGGGGCGCCGGGACGTCGGGGACCGTGTAGTTGGGCTCTGTCGCACCGACGCCGACGAGCATCGGGGCCGACATCTGCACGAGACCGCGCAGCAGTGCGACCGCGATCGTCGACACCTCGCCCACCTCGGGCGCCAGACCGCTGCGCTGCGTGACGGCCAGGTAGAGCGCGAGGAGCAGGCCGTAGCTCCACCACACGCTTCGGTCCTTCCACAGGCCGAGCACGACGGTCTCGAGGTCGCCGCGGCGGAGCAGGACGTACTCGAGGAGCAGCATGAGGACGACCGCAGCGCCTGCCTTGAGGCTGAAGAGCAACCCGACGCCGACGGCGAGCACCGACAGCAGGGGGGCGCCGCGCGGGAGGTCGCTCGACGTCCCGCGCCAGCGGAGGTAGAGCAGGACGCCGCAGAGGCCTGCCAGGAGCGCGGGGTAGAAGTGGTAGGCCGCCGCGTACCAGAGCGCGGCCGGCAGGCTGGCCGGACCCGCCATGACCAGCGCGAGGGTGGCGGGGACCCACCATGAGGGTCGCCCCAGTCGGGTGACGACGGCGGCGGCGACCGGGACGCATGCGCCGGCGACGGCCGCCATGAGGGCGTGCATGACCAGGCGGTCCGTCGGCCCGATCGCCAGCTGCAGGGCCGTCAACGCGTGGTGGCCGGGCGCGACCTGGGTCAGGAACACCGGTGCGAGCAGGAGGTCGCCGAGGGACTCGACACCGCGGTGCAGCTGGAGGTTGAGGATGTCGTCCTCGACGAGACCGGCCGGGCGTGACAGCAGGAACACGACGACGGCCGCCGCGAGTCCGCAGACGTACGGCCACAGTCGCAGTGGCCAACTGCGTCGCAGCACGTCCGTCGGCACGTGCGGGGCGGCGATCTCCATGGGGCTCTGGATCTCAGGCACCCAGCCACCTCCGCGCGGTGTCGCCCCAGACGGTCGTCGCCAGCGCACCGGCGGCGAGGCACAGCACCAGCGCGATCGCGGTCGCGCTCACTGGTCGCAGGGACAGGATCGGGCTGCCGAACACACCGGCGACCGCGGCCACGAGCGGCGGATGATAGAGGTAGAGCAGGTAGCTCTGACGGCTCGTCCTGCGGACGATTGCGTGGGGTCCCGATCGCGCAGCCAGGGCCAGGACGAGTAGCGCCGCGAGGACGGCCCACATGGCGAGGACCGTCAGCAGGCGCCGCAGGTCGGTGTCCGGTGGCGTGAAGGCGAGGGCCGCGACCAGCGCCGTCGCGAGGGCGACGGCGCTGGCCCGTGGGCCGTCCGGCAGCGACCGCAACCGGTCACGGTGGGGGCGCAGCAGGTAGCCGGCGAGGTAGTAGCCGAGCCAGGTCATGGGTTGGTAGTTGTGGGCCACGAGGGACAGGTCGGCGAGCTCGATCCCGACCGTCGCGACCGCGGCCCCCGCGAACAGCCACCACGTCGTGCGCCGGCGCAGCCGCAGCAGCAGCGGGGTGACCAGGGTCAGGGCCACCAGCACGGCGACGTAGTAGTAGGGGCCGACGGCGGACGCCGTCAGGAGCGACCGGACGACCGGACGGGCCTCGACCACGGGGCTGACGCGCGACAGGGCCAGCATCAGGACCGAGGCGAGCAGGTACGGCGGCAGGATCCGCCACAGCCGGCGCCGCAGCCAGGCGAGCCCCACCGGAGCCTGCGGCAGCAGCCAACCGCTGAGGAAGATGAGCGTGGCCACGCTGAACCGCGTGACGTCGGCGAGCCAGTGGTCGAGGAAGGCCTGGGCCGGCACCCGGAACGGCAGGCCGTGGATCAGGAGCACCGTCACGATGGCGAGCGCCCGGAGCCGGTCGACCTCGTCGAGCGTCCCGGGCGTGCGGGACGGCTCGGACGTGCGCGACGGCCCGGTCGTGGGCGGTCGCGCGTCGGGCAGCAGCAGCGCGCCGACGAACGTGCCCACGGCTGCCCGGGCGACGAGGTCCACCCAGTCGCGAGCCGCCACGGTGACGACCACGGCGACCTCGAAGGGGCTCGGCACGCCAGCGACCAGCCAGCCCGCCGCGGTGACGACGACGAGCAGCGCGGCGAGGGCCACCGCGCGCCGGCGGGTCCCAGCACCCCAGCGGCCCCAGAGCACCACGCCCAGGGTCGCGCCCCCGGCCACGACGCCGAGCAGGACCCAGACGACCGCCGCCACGGGCCACGAGCGACGCGGTGTCGCGGCCGTGGGCGTCGGTGCCGTGGTCATCGTCACTGGTCCCTCCGTCGTCGGAGTGCCACGGCCGCCGCGACCGCGAGGGTCGCGGCACTGCACCACTGCGCCAGTCGTGTCGGTCCCTGCGGGGCGAACGTGACGGTGACCCGTTCGGTCCCGGCGGGCACGATCCACCCCGCGGCGTAGCCGCCCGCGACGAGCGGGGGACCGAGGTCGCGACCGTCCGTCTCGGCGCGCCAGCCGGGGTGCCACGCCTGGCCGCTCGAGACGAGGACGGGCTCGTCGGCGGGCGTCGGCAGTTCGAGCTCGGCCCGCGTCGGGTCGTCGTCGACGGCCCCGCGCACGGTGGTGGCCACCGGGACGTCGTGGGACCCGCCGGTCACCGGTGCGGTGCCCAGGGCGAGGTGGTCGACCGTGACGAACGGTGCGTTCTCGACGCGGAGGACGCCGCCGGGGACATCGACGGGATCGCCGCACCCGGTGACCCGGACCGGTGCGCCGGCCGCCGCCGGGACCGTCGCGCGTCCGCGGACGTCGTGGACGGTCCCGTCCGGGGCAGTCACCGTGGCGACGACGGTGCACTCCCCTGCCGGCCACGGTGTCACGCGCCGGGCCGTGGCGACGGTCGCCGCAGGGTCGAACCGTGCGGGGAACGGCAGCTCGAGCGACCGTCGGAGCGTCGCCTCCTCGTCGTCGAACGGGTCGTCCGGGTCACCGTGGAGGCGGGACAGCAGGAGGCGCAGGGGGGCGTCGGCCAGCGCCTCGGTGAGCTCGGGCACCACGGCGGCGCGGTCGGTGAGGGTCGTCGGGAGGCGCGCGCCCAGCCGCGTGGGGCCCCAGGCGTCGGCGTCGCCGAGCACCACCAACTCGTTCACGGTCGCAGGGACGAGGGGGTCGCCGGAGGTGTCCGTGATCGTGACCCGGACCCGGTCCGTCACCTCGCCGATCCGGTCCGCCGTCGCGACCCCGTCGACGACCGGGACGTCACGGGAGGTCCCGCCCACCTCGATGGTGACGCGTTCGATCGCCTTGCCGCCGGTCGCCACGACCACGCTGACGCTGTCGACCCGGCCGGGCCGCGTGGCCTCGAGCTGGACCCAGCCGTCGCGACTGTCGGTGGCGGTGCCGTACTGCCAGCCCGTGCTGAGGTCACCGTCGTTGGCGAGGGCCGGTTGCCCGGCAGCGCGGCGGCGGAGCAGCGCGTACGGGTCGCCGCTGGCCGTCACGACCGGGCCCTCGTCGGACCGCACGGTCTGGTGCGCCGGGTCGGTCGTCCGGGCCCGTTGCTCGGTGTCGGGCACGTCGTCGTCGGCCGCCAGCAGCGGCGTGTACGAGTCCGTGAGCGACCCGATGGTCCAGCTGCGGCGGTGGTTCGTGTCGGTCAGGACCACCTCGCCACCAGCGTCCAGCACGGTGGCCAGCTGGTCGTCGTCCAGGTCGTCGAGGTACAGCATCGGACGGCTCGCCGGGTCGGTGCCGGCCCGGACGAGCTGGTCGACGGCGAAGGCGTCACCCACGACCACCAGCGGGTCGTCGAGCGTCCACGCCTGTGCGACGGCCGTGGCCGGCAGGGCCACCTCGGTGACCGCCGGCAGGTCGGGTGGTGCGTCCGAGGGGCTGAACCCCTGCGCGCGGGCCGTCGGCCCGAAGGTCGTCACGAGCGCTGTCCCGTCTGCCTCGAGCACGTCGGCCCGCAGGTCGGCGGTGGCCCGGCCGAAGTTGCGGCGCCAGTCCGTGTCACCGCGCACGAGCGCCGTTCCTGCTCCCAGCAGGCGGGTGTGCGTCGTCAGGGATCCCGGGCCGAACCGGTCGAGCTCGAGGCCGGTGCCGAACGCACTCAGGAGGTTCGCCGCCGGCGCGGACCCCGCGGGGATGGTCGAGCGCCACAGGACGTGCCGGTCCGCCCACAGGGCCGCGTCGAGGTCGTCGACGCCCCGGTGGCCCCACAGGTACCGGACGGCGGCGCTGCCCGGCAGCAGCAGGAGTCGGTCGTCGCTGGGCTCGTCGGTCGCCGCCGCGGCGACGTACCAGTAGTCGGGCACCGGGTACTGGTTGGGATGCAGGCCGCCGGCCGCGACGGGGCCGGCGGCGACGGCCACGACGGCCACGACGCCGGCGGTGGCGGTGGCGGGCGTGACGCCCCAGTCGCGGCGGAGTCGCGGGCTCGTCACCCCCGCGCCGAGCGCGAGGGCCAGCCCCAGGACGAGGAAGCTCCCCGCCTTGTTCGTCGTCCGGAACGCAGTCGCGGCCGGCACGGTCTCGAACAGCCACGCGAGCGCCCGGCCGACGGGGCTGGCGCCACCGGCGCCGTTGATGCCGAGCAGGACCGACGTGCCGACGGCCACGAGGCCCCCGACGAGGAGCTGGACCCGGCGGGGCACGCCGAGGACGGCGACGAGGGCGGCAGCCGTGAGGAGGAAGCCCGCGACCACCACCACCGGTGAGGTCAGGAAGGCCAGCTGCTGTGCGTTCTCGATCTGGCCGTCGATCACGACGTAGTTGGTCCACATCCCCATGCCGCGCAGCACCTCGGTCGGTGACCCGAGGCGGGCCAGCCCGACGGGGTCCTCGGTGTTGAGGAGCACGTCGCCGGCGGAGGAGCCGGTCGCGAGCAGGGACGGCACCAGCCAGTAGGCACTGAGGCCGACGGCCACGACGCCGATGCGCACGAGCGTGGCCGCGGCTGCTCCTGCGGTCGTGGCGCGCACGCCGACGGCCCAGCCCGCCAGAAGGAGCACCGGCAGGACGTACATGAGGTTGACGACGCCACCGTTGATGCCGGCCATGGCGCCGTAGGCGAGGCCAGCCACGGCGGCGTCGCGCCAGGTGCCCGAGCGCAGCGCCCGGTGCGTGGTGAGCAGGACCCACGGCAGGACCGCATGGGGCAGTCGGACCGGCAGGTTGTTGGCGCCGACGACCGTCCACGGGTGCCAGGCGTGCACGAGGCCGGCGAGCCACGGTCCCGCCCCGCGCCGCCCCGTCAGCTCGGTGACCAGCCGCGCGGCACCAGCGGCGCCGACCAGCAACAGCGCGACCATGAACAGCCGCTGGGCGAGCCAGGCCTCCACACCGACGGCGCGGACGACGGTCAGGACGGCCGCGACCGGGAGGATGCCCGTGTTGTAGTTCATCTGGCCGAGGTGGGGGTCCGGCTGCCAGACGTACAGCGAGCGGTGCAGCAGCAGCCCGGGGTTGGCGTACAGCTCGGGTTTCGTGTCCGGGGAGAAGACGCCGAACGCGTCACCCACGACCACCAGGAGGGTCACGAGCCCGAGCGCGATCCACGCCACGGCCCAGGGCTGGGCACGGATGCGGTGGAGCACGACGGTCACCCGGCCGCCCCACGGGCGCGGACGACGGCGCGGCCACCGCCGACGGCGACGGCGACGGCGAGGGGGACGGCGACGACGCCCGCCGCTGCGGCGGCGTCGGCGGGCCCGGTGAGCAGCAGCGCTGCGGCGACCGCGACCCCAGCCGCGCCGACCAGCACCGAGGCCCCGCGTCGCCCGGCGGCGATGTCCGCCAGCGTCAGTACCTGGAGCCCGAGTGCACCGGCACCGATCCAGACGAACCGCCACAGGTGTGGGCCGATCGCACCGAGCTCGGGGCCGAACGCGGTCTCGGCCAGCCACGGACCGAGCAGCACGGCCCCCAGGGACCCGATCGCGCCGAGGCCCACCACGCCGAGGAGTGCTGCCAGCACGAGACGACCGGTCCGGTCGACGACCACCCGGGGGAACCAGAGCAGCACGGCGAACTGGGGGAGCCAGAACGTGATCCGGGCCGCCGTGACCCCGGTGGCGTAGCGGCCTGCCTCGAGTGCGGGGAGCTGGGCCGGGGCGAGCACGGCGTCAAGGTGGACCACGACGAGCAGGCCGATCATGGCGCCGACCGCACGGCGCACCGCACCGTCGGCGTCCGCGCCCCGTGCCGCGGGGTGGCGGTGGCTGGCGGCCGTCGAGGCCGCGTACTGCGTGACGTACCCCGCGAGGACGGCCACGGCCGCAACGTCGACGGTCCCGATGGTCGCCATGCCGAGCCAGCCGAGGACGAGCTTGGCCGTGGCGCCGGCGACCATGACCCACCCGAGCACCGGGAACCGGCCGTGTCCCTGGAGCAGTCCCTCGTTGACGGCGGTCCGCGGCAGGAGGGCCGCGGCGACCGGGATGGCGACCAGGACCAGCCAGCCGCCGATCGACAGGACGACCCAGGCAGCGGTGGTGACGGCCACCACCACGACCCCGATGAGGTTCCCCAGCCGACGGCCCAGTGCCCGGTCGACGAGGCTGGGGGCACCGAGGACCCCAGCGGCCGTCAGCGCCTGGACCGCCATGCCCGGCGCGAGGCCGAGCAGGACGATGCCGAGGAGCGCGACGAGGTCGCTGAACGGTCCCGGGTCGAGGAGCCGTCCGGCGATGACGACGAAGCCGAAGTTCGCCGCGTGGGTCACCAGCGTGAGGCCGGCGAAGCCGACGCCAGCGCGGGCCGTCGACGGCGCTGTGCTCCCGAGCTCGTGCGTCCGCATCGCGCGGGGACCGTACCGCTCGACGCCCTTGCGTGGCCGCACACGCCGACGGCCGTTCAGGGCACATCCGGGCTCGGACTCGTGTAGCGTTCGCCCATTCCGTCCGGGAACCCGACGGAACGTCACCCCTCCGGAATCGGACCCAGCTCATGCGTCGATTCGCAGCCCCCGCCCTGGTCGCCGTCGGCACGGCCCTGCTCCTGCTCGGCCTGCTCGCCCTCGCCTGGATCGGACCGGCCGTGCGCCAGGCCCCGATCGACCAGCGGTCGCGCACCGTCTCGGTCGGCAGCGGCACCTACTACGACTTCGAGCAGGGGACCGAGGTCAGCTCGGACCAGCTCGAGTCGGTGATCAACACCGAGTCCGACCAGTCGGTCTACGACGGGGACGACGCGATCGGTGACGACATCGGCGTGTACGACCAGACCAGCGGACTGTTCGACCGCGCGACCGGCTACGAGATCACCTACTCCGAGACGCGCATCGCGATCGACCGGGTGACGGCGCTGCCCGTGGACTGCTGCGGCAACGTCCCGACCGAGGGGCTCACCATCAAGTGGCCGTTCGACGTCGAGCAGCAGGACTACCCGCTGTGGAACGGCTCGCTCGGCCGGGCAGCCACGGCCACGTTCGTGGGCGTCGAGGAGATCGACGGGCTCGAGGTCTACCGCTACGAGGTCGACGTGCCGCCCACGGACACGGGTCCGGCCACTGACTCGGAGTTCCCCCGTGTCGAGTACGAGGCGTCGCAGGTCTACCTCGTCGAGCCGCTCACCGGCCGCATCATCTCGTCGCAGCAGGACGTGCGCCAGGGCCTGACGGGCGAGGACGGCGAGCTCCTGTTCGACGTCGCGAACGTGTCGCTGTCGGTGTCGGACGAGACGATCGCCGAGAACGTCGCACTGGCGAAGGACCAGACGTCACAGCTCGGGCTGCTGTCGATGCTGAACTGGCTCGGGCCACTCCTCGGCGTGGTCCTGCTCGGCCTCGGGATCTGGATGGCGGTCCGCGAGGAGGAGGCGCCGCCGACCCGGACCCGCGAGCCGGTCTCGGTGTGATCCGACGTCCGTGACGGTCCCGGCCCCCGCGGCGCGCCTGCGCCCAGTCGGGCCTGCCGTGATCGGCGGCGTGGCGGCGGCCGTGGCTGCCGTCGCGGTGCTGCGGCCGTGGCTGCGGCCCGGCGACCTGCTCGTCCGTGATCTCGTCGCGGTCGGCGATGCCGGCTGGTCCCCGGCCCTGCTCGCCCCCTCGGCGCTACCGCGCGAGGTGCCGGGCGAGGTCCTCGTGGCACTGCTGGGGCAGGTCGTTCCTGCAGGCCTCGTCGTCCGCACGGCACTGCTGGTCGCCCTGGTCGCTGTGGGGGCCGGTGCGGGGCGGCTCGCCGGTGCCGGCCGCCCGACCGGCGTCCACGTCGCGGCCGTCGTGGCGGGCGTGGCGGCCGTGTGGAACCCGTACGTGCTCGCGCGGCTGCAGCAGGGTCAGTGGCTGGTGGTGGTCGCCCTCGCGGCCGTGCCGTGGGTCGTCGTGCACCTCGTCGAGCGGGACCTCCCACGGCTGTCCCGGACGCTGGCGCTGGCCTCCGTCACCGGCTTCCTCGCCGTCGTGGTCGTGGTGCCCACGCTCGTGGTCGGTGGTGCCGCCCTGCGGCGGTGGCGGGAGGTCGGGACGGGCCTGTTCGTGGTCCTCCTCCTGTCGCTGCCATGGCTGGTGCTCACCGAGGGCGTGGTGGCCGACCCGGACGGGTTCGCGGCGTTCGCCCCGAACGGCGACCTGGCCGCCGGCGTGCTCCCGAGCCTCCTGACCGGCGGCGGTCACTTCAACGCCGCCGTGGCATCACCGTGGCGCGGCGGCTGGGTCGTCACCCTGGTCGCGCTGGTGCTGACCGCGGTGGCGCTGTGGGGCCTCCGCCGCTGGACCGGACCCCCCGCGGCGCGCACGGCGCTGGCCGTCGCCGGCCTCCTCGTCCTGGTCGTCGCGGCCGCCGCGGCGACGGGCCCCGGTCGCGACCTCCTCGTCGGGACCGCCGAGACGCTGCCGGTGGCGGCCGCGGTCCGCGACGCGCAGCGCCTGCTCGCCCCGTGGACCGTGCTGCTCGCGATCGGCGTCGGGACGGCCGTCGCTGCCCTCGGTGACCGGGCGGCTGCGCCGGTCGCTGCAGCGGTGCTCGGCGTCGTGCTGGTCGTCGTCGCGCTCCCCGACCCGCTGATCGGACCGCGGCTGCCTGCGCCGGTCGCGCTGCCGGCCGCCTGGCACGAGGCGGCCGCTGCCGTGGACGCCGAGCCCCCGCGACCGGTGCTGGTCGTGCCGTACGGACGGACGCAGCGCTACCCCTTCACCGACGGTCGTCCGGTCCACGTGCCGTTCCAGCGACTTGTCGGCGCGCCGGTCCTCACCGACGGACGGTTGGAGGTGGAGGACGGCGACGGCACGGTGCTCGTCATCGACGAGCAGGCGGATGGCGAGGAGCTGCGCCGAGTCGCCGCGGGCTGGCCCGACGACGTCGAGGCGGCCGACCTCGCCGACGTCGACGTCGGCTGGGTGGCGGTCACGGACCCGGACCGGATGGTCGCGACGGCGCCGGTCGGGACGTCGCTCGTCGTGTCGGCACCGACGCTCCAGCTGCTGCGGGTCGAGGCCGACGTCGACGTCGTCACCCCGCCCCGCTGGCTGCTCCTGCTGGACCTGGTCGTGCTGCTGTCCGCTGTCGCCATGGTGGCTGGGCCGGTCGTGGGCACGGCGCGCACACGTGCACGGAACTCGACCTGACGGCACGTCGACCCGTTACTCTTCCGACCGGAAACAGGAGCCCCTCCCTTGTTGCTGAAGCTGCTCATCGCTGCCGTCGTCGGCGGCCTGCTCTCGGTCGGCACCGCACTCGCGCTGGTGTCGAGCCAGGCCCCTGCGGACCTCGAGGTCGCGCAGAGCATCCTGTCGACCTACGGCGAGCGCTGACGGTCCGCGTCAGCCCGCGGTCGCGCTGTCCACGGCTGTGGACAGCCGGGTCGTCCCCCCTTCCTCGTCGGTAGTCTGCGGCGCGGCCCGGAGGGACAGCACCATGGAAGCCTGGCAGATCTTCATCTTCGTGTTCGTGGTCATCGTGCCCGTCGTGCTCCTCGGGGCGCGCGAGCCCTGGGCCGACGACCGCCTGACCTTCCGCGGGCGCCCCACCGAGCGTGACTGGAAGCCGCAGGTCCACCCGACGCTCGAGGACGACAGCCACTGAGGTGACCACGGCCGAGGGGGCCGACCGGTGAGGATCGTCCTCGACACGGGCACCGAGCAGCGCGAGGTCGCCGTCGCGGTCGAGGCGCCGGACGTCACCGTCGGCGAACTCCTCGCGGCAGTGGGTGTGGACCCGGTCGATGCCGTGCACGTCGGTCGCCGACGCGTTCCGACCGACCACACGGTCGCCGAGGCCGCGATCCCCGACGGTGCCACCGTGCACCTGCTGGCGCCACCACCACGTCCGACCCCCACGGCGCCCCGACCGCCCCGTCTGACGGTGGTCGCGGGCGCCGGTGCGGGTGCCACGGTCCCTCTGGACCGTGCCGTCGTCGTGGGCCGTGACCCGGGCTGCGACCTCGTGCTGCCCAGCGGGACCGTGTCCAGCGAGCACTGTCGCGTCGTCCGTGACGGCCGTGGTCGCGTCACGGTGACCGACCTCGGCACCACGAACGGCACGTGGGCGGGCGGCCGGCAGGCAAGCCGGCGCGGCACCACCGTCGACATCGGCGAGGTCGTGCGCGTCGGGGCCGTCGTCCTGCGCATCGAGGCTCCTGCCGGTGACGACCTGCCCCGGGCGCTCGACCCCGTCCGTCACCTCGGTGCCGGGGGCGCGGTGCCCTTCAACCGGCCCCCACGGCCGGGGACGCCACCGCCGGTGCCGGCCGTCCCGGTCCCCGAGCCACGGCCCGCGGTCCGCGAGGCGCCGCCGTTCAACCTCGCCGCCCTCGTCGCACCGATCGTGCTCGGCGCGGTGATGGTCGTCGTGCTCGACTCGTGGCGGTACGCGGCCTTCATGGCCCTCAGCCCGCTGCTGCTCCTGGCCAACACCGTCACCGGTCGTCGCCGGGCCGCCCGTGAGGGACGCGCGAGCGAGCGGGCCCAGCAGCAGGACCTCGACGTCTTCGCGGCCGAGCTCGCCAGCGCCGCCGAGGCCGAGCGCCGGCGACGGTGGGAGCTGCTGCCGTCGGTGGCCGAGGTCCTGCGTCGCGCAGCACAGCCCTCGACCCGTCTGTGGGAGCGGCGCCCAGAGCACGACGATGCCCTGCGGCTGCACGTCGGGATCGGTGCGGTGCCGTGGCAGCCGCCCCTCGAGGACGCCTCGCCGCAGCGGCTCGTCGGCGACGTGCTCGCGGCGACCGAGCCGTGGGCCCGGCTGCCGCGGAGCCCCGTCGCCGTCGACCTCGCCGCCGGCGGGGTCGTGGGGATCGTCGGGGACCGCGACTGGGCCGCGGCAGCGGCGCGCTCGCTCCTCCTGCAGGCCTGCGTCCACCACGGGCCGGCGGACCTCCCGGTCGCGGTCGTGACGGCCGCGGAGCGGGTGGGCGACTGGGACTGGACGACGTGGTTGCCGCACACGGGCGACGGTCGCGGCGGGCGACGTCTCGCGGCGGGGTCGTCGGCGGGCGCGTCGCTGCTGGCCGAGCTCCGGGGCCGCGACGAGCAGGACCGGACCCTGCTGCTCGTCCTCGACGACCCGGGCCTGCTGAGGGGTCGCGACGCCGACGCGCGGGCGGTCCTGCGTGGCGCCGGTGGCGGGGTCGCCGGGATCGTGCTGGCCGACTCCGCCGACCAGCTCCCGGCGGTGTGCGACACCGTGGTCGAGGTGCTGGGCGCGGACGGCGAGGCCCGACTGACGCGGCCGGCCGAGCGCCTGGTCGTCGACGACCTCCTCCTCGCGGGGCTGTCGACCTCGACCTGCCGCCGGAGCGCCCGACGTCTGGCCGGACTGGAGGACCCGGAGGTCCGGCACGCCACCGCCGAGCTCCCGGCGCGGGTGGACCTGCTGGGTCTGCTCCCCGACGGGCTCGACGTCGCCGCTGCCTGGGCGCGGTCTGCCGGGCGGCCCGACCTGCGGACGCCGATCGGTGTCGGCGAGGACGGCACCGTGGTCCTCGACCTCGTGGCCCAGGGTCCGCACGGCCTCCTCGGCGGCACCACCGGCGCCGGCAAGTCGGAGCTGCTGCGCTCGCTCGTCGCCGGCCTCGCCGCGACCCACGACCCCGACCACTGCACGTTCGTGCTCGTCGACTACAAGGGCGGCGCCGCCTTCGACGCGTGCGCCGACCTGCCGCACGCCGTCGGGCTCGTGACCGACCTCGACGAGCACCTCGGCCAGCGGGCCCTGCGCTGCCTCGAGGCCGAGCTGCGGCACCGCGAGCACCGGCTCCGGGCGGTCGGGGCCAGCGACCTCACCGGCTGGCTGCGGCTGCCGCCGGGCGAGCGTGGGGACCCCCTGCCGCGCCTGCTCGTCGTCGTCGACGAGTTCGCCACGCTGAAGACGGAGCTGCCGGACTTCGTGACCTCGCTGGTCGGGATCGCCCAGCGGGGCCGCTCGCTCGGCGTCCACCTCGTGCTCGGCACGCAGCGGCCGTCCGGGGCGGTCGACGAGAACGTCCGGGCCAATGCGAACCTGCGGATCGCGCTGCGCATGACCGACGAGCGCGATTCGGTCGACGTCGTCGGCGTCGGCGACGCAGCGGCGATCCCGCCGGCGCTGCCCGGCCGCGGGCTCCTCCGCACCGGACC
>JBFKQZ010000055.1:0-13811 GCA_041627475.1 Nitriliruptoraceae bacterium
CTCGACCTTCTGGCACCCGCATCTCGACGGTGACACCGGGCGGTTCGAGCTGCGCCGGTCGCCCTCGGGTCGTGCGGTGCACACGACCTACCCCCGCGGGACGAGACCGATGGCGCAGTCGCCGCCGGAAGTGGTCCCGGCCCGCTGACCCCCCACCGCGGTGGGGGCATCGGTGTTGCGGTGTGACAGGAGGGCATCGGCCAGCGGGCGTCGAACCTCGGTCGTACCCGGGGAGGACGACCACCGTGCACGCACTGCTGCTCGCGCTGCGATGGATGGTGGTGTTCGTGGTCCGGGGGCTGCTCCTGTGGGTGGTCGTGCCGGTGAGCGTGGTGGCCTGGCCCGTGGTCCGGGCCGTCCGGGCCACGGCGCGGACCCCACGGACGGTGTGGACCTACGTCGACGAGTGGGTCGTCCTGGTCCTCGTCCGGCTGTTGCGGCTCGGGGACACGCGCTCGACGGAGGACGGGCCAGCACGACCCGTTCTCGGCCAGCCGCGAACGGGTCGGACACGCCTCGGAGACGCCGTCTGAGGCGCCTACGCCTCGGCCAGGCCGAGGCCGAGGACGCCCGGGTTGCAGATGCCGGCCGGATCGAGGTCGCCCTTGATCGCCGTCAGGGAACGGTGGTGGAGGTCGGGGACCTGTCGCCCGTACCACGGCGCGTGGTCGCGGCCCACGGCGTGGTGGTGGGTGATCGTGCCGCCGGCCGCGAGGATCGCGTCGGACGCTGCGCCCTTCACGGCGTCCCACTGCGCGACCTCGTCACCCCGCCGACCGGGTGCGAGCACGGTGAAGTAGGGCGCGCAGCCGTCCGGGTAGGCGTGGGTGACGCGCGTCGTGACGACCGCGGCACCGCACGCGTCCTCGGCCGCTCCGCGAGCAGCAGCGGCGACGTCCTCGACGAGGTCGTGGACGCGGTCCCACGTGGTCGCCGTCTCGAACGTCTCGACCACGACCCCGAGGCGCACCAGCGCGTCGCGCAGGTACGGGGCGTTGAGGAAGGCAGCACGCCACTCGCCGGCGCCGCCGGACGCCTCGCCCGTGCGGTCGCCCTCGCGCTCGTCCGGGCCGTCGGTGACGTCGCCGCCGTGGTCCCGACAGAGCTCGAGCGTGCGAGCCAGCGCCGGCCCGAGGGGGTGGTCGGCGCCCTCGAACCCCAGCGCCAGCACCGCGCCGGTCCCGTCACCGGCGCCGTTGAGCTGTGCCTCGGCCGGGTCCAGCAGCCGCGCGTTGGCGGGGCGCAGCCCTGCCTGGGTGATGGCACGCAGCCCGTCGAGGCCGGCGTGCATGTCGGCGAACGCCACCGTGGCCGACGCGCGGAACGTCGGGCGGCGCTGCACCCGGACCCACGCGCCGGTGATCACCCCGAAGGCGCCCTCGGAACCGAGCAGCAGCCGGTCGGGGGAGGGGCCGGCCCCGCTCGCCGGCAGCCGTCGTGATGACCAGCGCCCCGCCGGGGTGACCGCGTCGACCGCCTCGACGAGGTCGTCGATGTGGGTCGGACCGGTCGCGAAGTGGCCGCCCGCCCGGGTCGCCACCCAACCGCCGAGGGTCGAGAACTCCCACGACTGGGGGAAGAACCGCAGCGTCAGGCCGCGGTCGCGCAGCGCGTCGTTGATCGCCGGGCCGTACGTGCCGCCGCGCACGTGCGCCGCGAGCGACACCTCGTCGACCTCGTCCACGCCCGCCAGGTGCTCGAGGTCCAGGGCCACGACCGGCCGCTCGCCGGTCGGGGTCGTCACGCCACCGACGACCGAGGTGCCGCCGCCGAACGGCACGCAGGCGACGTCCGACGCACCGGCCCAGTCGAGCAGACGCTCGACGTCCTCCTCGGTCCGCGGGCGCGCGACGACGGCGGCGTACGCGGGCAGCTCGCCGTGCAGCGCACGGACCACGTCGCGGTAGGCGTTGCCGCGCGAGTGGCGGACGCGGTCCACCGGGTCGAGCGACACGAGCTCCGCGAGCGCGTCCGGCACGGACACCGGGGAGCTGGGCGGGAGAGAGGACGGGTCGCGCACCGCGATCGGGGTCGGGACGTCCGTGCCGAGGCGCTGGCCCACCAGGTGCGCCAGCCCGTCGATGGCCTCGCCGTCGAGGTGTCGTGCCTCGTCGCCCCAACCCCACCAGGATCGCATGCCGCTCCCGCTCGTCGCGTGCGGCGCGCACCCTACGGTCGGTGTGTCACCGACCGGTGGGAACAGGTGCAGACCTCGGGTCGCAACGACGTCACGGTGCGGGCCGGCACGGTCACCAAGGTGCACGGCGGCACCGGTGGTGCCGACCGTGCGGCGACGTCCGCAGCTGCGCTCGCGCACGCAGCCGCGAACGGGCTGCAGGTGCCGGAGCTCCTGGACCACGACGGCTCGACCGTCGTCACGCGCATCGTCCCCGACGTCGTGACCGGCGCGGCGATGCTCACCACCTCGCCATCGACCGTCCTGCACGCGATCGGGAGCATCGCCCGACAGCTGCACGCGCTGCACCCGCCGCCGGCGTTCGACCTGCCGGCCACCGGGCCGGCCGCGTGGGTGCACGGTGACCTCTGCCCGGTCAACCTGCTGTTCGGCGACGACCACGTCCTGCGTGCGGTCGTCGACTGGGAGGACAGCCACCTCGGCGACCCGCTGGTCGATCTCGCCTGGACCGAGTGGCTGGTCCGCACGTGGCACCACGACGCCGTCGAGACGCTGCCGGTCCTGTACGCCGCATGGTCGCGGCGCACGCCGGACGAGGGGGCCCGCCGCGCCGCCATGGCGACGTGCCTGCGACGCCACCGCGCCCGGGACGAGCAGGCGACCGACTGGGACGCCCACCTCGCCGCGCTCGACGGCCTCGACCTCAGCCTCTAGGACGTCCCGCCTGGCGCGGTGCGGCCTGCGCGATCGCCGGGACCGCCTCCTGCCCGGGCGTCAGGCAGCAGTCCACCGGGCACATGGTCCAGTTGGGGCCACGCACGCCCAGCGACTGCGGCTCGGCGCCGCTGAGGTGCTCCTCGAGCAGCTCCCGCAGTCCCGTGACGAAGCGCTCGTCGGTCCCGACCGTCGCGGCGCGGGCGTAGGCGAGCCCGACCCGCTCGGCCGTCTGGGCGGCCTCGGTGTCGAGGTCGTAGACGACCTCCATGTGGTCGCTGACGAACCCGATCGGCACCACGACGACACCGGGCACGCCGTCGCCGGCGAGGGCCTCGAGGTGGTCGTTGACGTCGGGCTCCAGCCACGGCACGAACTCGGGCCCGGACCGCGAGTTGTAGACCAGGTCCCAGCCGTGCCCGGTGCCGAGCGCCTCCATGACGAGGCGGCACGTCTCGTAGGTCTGCGTCTCGTAGTCGCAGTGGCGCGACATGGTCCGGGGGATCGAGTGCGTCGTGAACACGACGCGCGCGCCCGACCGGGACTCCTCGGGCAGGGACGCCAGCGCGTCGCGGACGTAGTCGACGTGGGGGAGCACGAAGCCGGGGTGGTTGTAGTAGGCCCGGACCTTCTCGAAGGTGGGCGGCTCGACACCGTCGGCGGCGACCTCCTGTCGAGCCCGCTCGACGTCCTCGCGGTACTGCCGGCACCCGGAGTAGCTCGAGTACGCACTGGTCAGCACCGCCACCGCGTGCTCGACGCCGTCCGCGGCCATCGCCCGCAGCGTGTCGGCGAGGAACGGGTGCCAGTTGCGGTTGCCCCAGTAGACCTTGAGCTCGTGGCCGGCGTCGTGCAGCTCGTCCTCGAGCGCGGCGCGCAGCTCGCGGCACTGCTCCTGGATCGGCGACACGCCGCCGCGGGCGTAGTAGTGCTCGCTGACCTCCTCGAGCCGTTCGTCGGGGATGCCACGACCCTCGGTGACGTTGCGCATGAACGGCAGCACGTCGTCGGGGCCCTCGGGGCCCCCGAACGACACCAGCAGCACGGCGTCCACCTGCTTGTCCGACACGATCGTCCTCCGGTCCACGCTTGACTGGGCAGTGGACCGTACGAGGATGGACACGTGGCCGACCCCACCCCCCTGGACGACTTCGACCGGGCGCTCGTCGTCACGGCCCACCCGGACGACGTCGACTTCGGCGTCGCCGGTTCGGTCGCCCTGCTCACCGACGCCGGTGTCGAGGTGACCTACTGCATCGTCACCGACGGCCAGGCAGGCGGCTTCGACCGCGACACGCCGCGCCACGAGATCCCCACCATCCGTCGGGCGGAGCAGACGGCCGCGGCGGCCGAGGTCGGGGTCACCGATCTGCGTTTCCTCGGCCGCGTCGACGGTGAGGTGGTCAACGACCTCGCGCTGGCGCGCGACATCAGTCGTGTCATCCGTGACGTGCGGCCCGACCTCGTCATCACGTCGAGCCCCGAGCGCAACTACCGCATGGTCGGCGCGTCGCACCCCGACCACCGCCGGGTCGGCGACGCGACGCTCGACGCGGTCTACCCCTTCGCCCGCAACCCCTTCGCCTTCCCCGAGCTGCTCGACGAGGAGGGGCTCGACGCCTGGATCGTCGGCGAGGTCTGGCTGCTCGGCGCCCCTGACCCCGACAGGTTCCTCGACGTCACCGCGGTGGTCGACCGCAAGCTCGCCGCGATCAGGGCCCACACGTCCCAGGTCGCCGACCCCGCGGCCATGGACGAGCGGGTCCGCGGGTGGCTGGCGCACACCGCCCGCGCCGGCGGTCTGCCCGACGGCAGCCTCGCCGAGGCGGTCAAGGTGATCCTGATCGAGCGTTAGGGCGGGCTGCGCCTGCCTACACGTCGATGCGCTCGTCGATGAGCTTCTCGTGCACGGGGGAGCCGTCGGGCTCGAAGCGGTAGTGCGCGAAGTCCTTGCGGAACTGCAGGTCCGCGCCCTCGGCACCGTCGCGGTGCTTCTCGACCGACCACACGACGTAGCGGTGGTGGTCCCGCGCCTTCTCCGTGTCGTAGACGATGTGGCTGCGGTGCACGATGTCGTACTTGTCGTTGAGCATGAGCACGGCGTCGGACTCGTAGGTCAGCGTGGACGAACCGTCGAGGTGCTTCAGCCGCAGCCGGGGCGCGTCGAGCCCCCTGCGGTCCGCGATCGCCGCCGCGACCACGACGATGTCCTGCCGCATCGCGAGGTCCTTGAGCTCCTGCGCGATCTGCATCACCCGCAGCCGGTCGTCCGGCTGGTGCGGGTCGGTCGGGACCTTCTGGAGGTAGTCGACCAGCAGCACCGAGCCCCCGTTGCGGGTCACCATCGCGTCGAGCTCGGTCACCGTCGTGGTCAGACCGTTGGCCCGGACCAGCAGGAGGTTGTCGTCGTAGGTGGTCATCGCCTCGTGGGCGGCGGTCAGGGCCGGCACGTCGTGGATGACCTCCGCCAGCGGCACGTCGCCTGCCGACACCTCTGCGAGGGCGCTGCGCGCGTCGGCGCGCTCGGCCGGGTCGACGTCCTCGAGGTCGCCGACCTCCATCAGCAGCAGCCGGTCCATCAGCGTGCGCTCGTCGTGCTCGTAGCACGCCAGCACCACGGTCTCGCCGCTCGCGGCCATGTGGCGGGCCCACTGCAGCAGCGCGACCGTCTTGCCGGCGCCGGGGCGGCCACCGATGAGCGTCAGGTTCTGCGTGCGCAGGCCTCCCACCAGCACGCGGTCCAGCGTGGGGAACCCGGTGGGCACGACACGGCGGTGCCGGTCGGTGTCCAGTGCCTCCGCTCGGACGGCGGACAGCCGGGTCGGCTGGACGTCGGCGCCGATGGGTGGTGGAGGGGTGGTCACGGATGACTCCTCGTCGCGTCCCGACGGAACCTAGTCACAGCTTGCGCAGCCGCACCTCTTCCACGCGGTGGTCCTCGCCCTTGCGCAGCACCAGGTCGGCCCGGGAGCGGGTCGGCAGCACGTTCTCGACGAGGTTCACCTGGTTGATCTCGGTCCAGATGCGGACCGCCTGCTCGCGCGCGGCCGCCTCGTCCAGTTCCGCGTAGCGCCGGAAGTAGGACCGCTCGTCGCGGAACGCCGTCTCACGCAGCGCCAGGAAGCGCTCCACGTACCACCCGCGGATGTGCTCCACGGCCGCGTCGACGTAGATCGAGAAGTCGAAGAAGTCGCTGACGAAGACCCCGTCGGCGCTGCGCGGTGTGCCGGTCTGCAGGACGTTCAGCCCCTCGACCAGCAGGATGTCGGGCTGGCGGATCTCGACGGACTCGCCCGGGACGACGTCGTAGATGAGGTGCGAGTAGACGGGTGCCCGGACGAGCGGGGCGCCGGCCTTGACGTCGCCCACGACCTGCAGCAGCCGGCCGACGTCGTACGACTCGGGGAAGCCCTTCCGGTGCAGCAGGCCGCGGCGCTCCAGCTCGACGTTCGGGAGCAGGAAGCCGTCGGTGGTGAGCAGCTGCACCTCGGGGTGGTGGGGCCACCGCGACAGCAGCGCCTGGAGGAGCCGTGCCGTGGTCGACTTGCCGACCGCCACCGACCCCGCGATACCGATGACGAAGGGGACCTTCTTGGCGCTGCCACCGAGGAACGTGGCCGTGGCCCGGTGGAGGTCCTGCACGGCTGCCACGTAGAGGTTCAGCAGGCGCGACAGGGGGAGGTAGACGGCGGCGACCTCGTCGAGGTCGACCTCCTCGCCGATGCCGCGCAGCTGCGCCAGCTCGTCCTCGCCGAGCGTCATCGGCGTCGACGCGCGCAGGGGCGCCCAGTCCGCGCGGTCCAGCACGGTCCAGGGTGTCGGCGCCTGGGCAGGATCGGGCACGAGTCCTCGCTCGACGGGTCGGGACGACCGGACTGCGCGGGCACGCTACCGGCGGTCCCGTGTGCGTCGGCAGCCCGGGTTCGCAACACTGGCCGCCGTCGCGCGCCACACTCGGCCCCTGCCGAGCGCCGGTGCCGGCACCCCACACCCCGGAGCCACACGTGGACGTCGACCGTCGACTGCTGGTGCTGCGCACGTCCGCAGCGCTCGCCGTCCTGGTGCTCGTGCCCCTGATCGTGGTGCTGAGCTCGCTCAACGACGACGCGCCGATCCGGGCCGGGGAGCCCTCGCCACGGACGATCCAGACCAACCGGCCGATCGAGATCCGCGACCAGGCCGCGACCGACGAGGCCCGTGAGACCGCGCGCAACAGCGTCGACCCCGTCGAGGTCGAGGACAACGACGCGCGGGCCGAGACGATCGACGCCGTGCAGGGTGTGTTCGCCGCCGTGCGCTCGGCCCGGCAGCCGCGCGAGGTCCCCAACCCCGAGTTCAGCCCGGGGGACCCGACGCCGGCGCCGCAGACCATCACCGAGGTGCCGTCGCCCGAGCAGCAGCTGGCGACGCTGACCGCCGAGGTGCGCGTGCTCGACGAGGGCGCCCTGCAGGCCCTGGTCGCGCTGTCCGACGCGCAGCTGACGCGGGTCGAGACCGAGACGATCGACGCGGTGCAGGAGCTGCTGCGTGGCAGCATCAGCGAGGACGAGCTCGGCACCGTGCTGGCGACCGAGCTGCAGCAGGAGCTGCGGCTGCGCACCTGGCCGGCCAACGCCGCCCAGCAGATCGTCGACCCGCTGATCAGTGCCGTCCTGCAGCCGACGGTGCGCATCGACAACGAGGAGACGCAGCGGCGTCGTGACGCAGCGGCCGAGGCGGTCGAGCCAGTCGTCGAGACGTGGGCCGAGGGCGACGTCGTCGTCGAGGCCGGCGAGGTCGTCACCCCGGTGCAGCTGCAGGCGCTCGAGCAGCTCGGCGAGGCGGGATCCGACGCCGGCGTGGCGTTCGTCCGGGCGCTGACGGCGATGTTCCTGATCGTCGTCGTGGTCGGGCTGTACCTCCAGCGCAGCCAGCCCGACGTCTGGCGCGACCCCGGCCGGGTGTTCGTGCTCGCCGCGGTGACGGTGCTGTCGAGTCTCGCGCTGGCCGGCGTCGAGGTCCTGGCCGACACGTTCGGCTCGGCCTGGTGGTTCGCGTTCCCGGCGGGTGGCGTCGTGCTGCTGCTGTCGGTGCTGATCTCGCCGCAGGTCGGGACGATGTCGGTCCTGCCGCTGGCCGGTGTGGCGCTGCTCATGGCACCGGCCCTGCCGGCCCTCGCGATCTTCATCGCGGCGGTCACGGTGCTCGCGGCGCCGCTCGCCGGCGGGGTGAGCACGCGGGTGGCCCTCCGCCGTGCCGGTGTCCGCGTCGCCGTCGCCGCACCGCTGGTGGCCGTCGCGGTCGCCGTGGTGTTCGGCCCTCGCGACCAGGTCGAGCTCGTCCTGCTCGCGTCGGTGCTCGGCGGCATCGCCGGCGCGGCGATCCTCCAGAGCCTGCTGCCGGCCTTCGAGAACATCTTCCGACTGGCGACGGTCACCGCGCTGCTCGACCTCGCCGACCGCAACCACCCGCTGCTGCGCGAGCTCGAGCAGAAGGCGATCGGCTCGTACAACCACTCGGTCATGGTCGCGAGCCTCACCGAGCGGTGCTGCCGCGAGATCGGCGCGAACCACCTCCTCGGGCAGGTCGCCGCGCTGTACCACGACATCGGCAAGGTCCGGCAGCCGCACTTCTTCATCGAGAACCAGCGCGGCATCGCGAACCCGCACGACGACCTCGAGCCCCGCGTCTCGGCCGTGATCATCCAGAACCACGTCAAGGACGGCGTGGAGATGGCCGAGCGCCACCGCCTGCCCCCCGAGGTCGTCAGCTGCATCGGCAGCCACCACGGGACGATGCTCGTGACGTACTTCTACCGGCGCGCCGTCGCCGACGCCGGCGGTGACGAGGAGGCCGTCGACGAGCAGCACTTCCGCTACAAGGGCCACAAGCCACGCAGCAAGGAGGCGGCGATCCTGCTGCTGGCCGACTGCTGCGAGGCGACGACCCGCGCCATGGCGATGGACCGCGGCACGCTGCCCGGCGACGAGATCGAGGGGATCGTCGACCGCCTGTTGCACGAACGGGTGGACGACGGCCAGTTCGACGACTGCGAGCTGACCTTCGTCGAGCTCCAGCAGGTCCGCGACACCCTCGTCGACGCGCTGACCGGCATCTACCACCCCCGGATCCAGTACCCGGGGCGCGGACCGGGCCGCGAGGCGGCCTGATCCGGCCGGAGCCGGTACCTTCCGGCCCTCCCCCCGCGTCAGAGCGCGGACCATCGGGCAGCAGGCCCGGGACGCGGCGACCTCGTCGCGCCCAGACACACGGAGCACGTCACCAGTGAGCGAGACCCCCGACGAGCAGCAGGACATGGACGAGACCGTCGCCGCCGACGAGGAGCAGGCCGAGACCGTCGGCTCCGAGGAGGAGCTGGTCGAGACCGACGACGTCGAGGAGTTCAGCGGTGAGCTCGAGCCCCTCCCGATCCCGGACGAGCTGCGGGTGAACGCCATCGTCGACGGCGTCATCGCCAAGCTCGTCGACTTCGGTGCGTTCGTCGACATCCCGACGGCGCGTGGCACGGCCACCGGGCTCGTGCACGTCTCCGAGGTCGCCCCCGGCTTCGTCGAGAACATCTACGCCGAGGTGGGGGAGGGCGACCGCGTCCGCGTGAAGGTCCTCTCCATCGCCGAGGACGGCAAGATCAGCCTCTCGATCAAGCAGGCCCGCGAGGACTGGGACGAGGTCCAGGAGCTGGACCGTCCGGTGCGCTCGAAGATCGACAAGGACTTCGACCGCAAGCTGCGCAAGTTCATGCACGGCTCGCAGTCGATCCAGGGCGAGGCCCGTCGCCAGAAGCGCCGCAAGCTGGGTCGCTGACCCTCAGTCCGCGGCGACCCACGCGGCGAGGATCGCGTCGTCCTCCAGTGCCTGGCGGAACAGCAGGACGTCGGCCTCGTCGATCGGGGCCGCGTCCGGACGTGGCGGCAGGTCGGCCGCGTCGAGCGCGACGCCGGACTCGGCCAGCAGCACGTCGGGCCGGTCGGCCTGCTCCCACGGCGGGAGCGCTGCGGTCGAGATCTGGACCTCCCACGTGCCGACGAGTGCCTCGACCACGCGCCGGCTCGCGCGGCGGACGACGAAGGCGTCACACCGCGGACACGTGAAGCCGTAGCGGTCGACCGGCGTGGCGGCCGGGGCACCGAGGTGGAGGACCACCTCGGCTGCGGGGACCTCGATGGCGTGGTCGCACATGAGGCAGGTGACGCGGACGTTCGGCATCTGGGGGCTCCTGGCTCGTCGTCGTGGACAACGAGCGAGCAGCCCGGTGGTGACGCTCAGTCCTCGCCTGGTGACGCTTCGTCGGCGGCTGGCGTGGCGGTGACGACGTCGGTGCTCGCCAGCAGCGCCTCGTCGCGCGCGACGAGGCCCGCCATCGGGTCGCCGCGGCCGGTCTCGCGTCGGACGAGGATCGTCGTGCTGACCGCGAGGACGAGCAGGGCGATCCAGCCGTTGTTGCGGATGCCGAGCGCCCAGACGATCTGGTCGTCGGTGCGCAGCAGCTCCATGAGGAACCGGATCACGCCGTAGCTGGCCAGGTACAGCAGCATGATCGACCCGAGCCGCCACTCGCGACGACGCTCGAGCCACAGGATCACGGCGACCGCCAGCAGGTTGAGCAGGGCCTCGTAGAGGAACGTGGGGTGGAAGAGGCGCTCGTCGGGGAAGCCGGCGCGGGTCGCCGCGGCCTCGCTCACGCGCAGGGCCCACGGCAGGTCGGTCGGCGTGCCGAACAGCTCCTGGTTGAACCAGTTGCCGAGCCGGCCGATGGCCTGCGCCGTCGGCACGGCGACGGCGACGGCGTCGAACCACGGCAGCACCGGCATCGACAGGCGTCGCAGCATGACGGCCGCGGTGATCGCGCCGACGAGGATCCCGCCGAAGAACGCGAGCCCGCCCTCCCAGATCGCGATGACCTGCCACGGTGCGGCGCCGCCCGGGCCGTCGAAGAACCGGTCGAGGTGCGTCGAGACGTACCCCAGCCGCGCGCCGAGGAAGCCGACCAGGACACCCCAGGTCATGACGCGGTCGAGCTCCTCGCCGTCCCCGCCGTAGCGCTCGTAGCGCCGCCGGGTGATGGTGAAGGCCAGCGCGACGCCGATCGCGATGACGATCCCGTAGTAGTGCAGCTCCAACGGCCCGAGGTTCAGCGTCGGGTCGGGCGGGGAGGGGATCGCCGCGAGGACGGCAGGGGCGAACAGCACACGAACTCCGCTTATGCGAACAGGGTCGGCTGCCGAAACGGTAGCCACGGGACGATCGTTCCCGGTTCGCCCCGGTTGACAGCAGGAGATCGCGTGGGCAAGGTGGAAGTAGCACACGTGGCGCCCCCAGCCGACGTGTGCTTGTTCCGCTGCGGGCCGAGCGGGCGCGCGCGACCGCGGCCCCCGAGCCCGACAGGACGGAACCACCGACCCTCCTGACGCGTTGTCCAGACGGACCCCCGACAGCGCGTGGACCCCGCGACCACGAGGCACGTGCATCGTGGCGCCACCCAGCAGCACCCCCCCCCACACCCTCCCACCTCCCGAGCATCGAAGGACCCGACACGTGAAGACCGCAGACCTTCCCAGCGCAGAGGTCGCCGTCGAGGAGCTCTTCGAGCGCTCCTCCGAGCGCGGCTTCGTGCTCGTCTCCGAGATCCAGGAACTCCACGACCCGCAGGTCCACGAGGAGAACTGGGTCGAGACCTCCGTGGAGGAGGCGCGCAAGCAGGGACTGCAGGTCATCGACGACGTGTCCGACGACGCGCCCGAGGACGTGGCGCTCGCCGACCCGAACGCGGCGCTGACGACCGACCTCGTCCGCCAGTACCTCAACGACGCCGGCAAGCACCAGCTGCTGACCAAGGAGGACGAGGCGGACCTGGCCAAGCGCTACCAGGCCGGCCTCGAGGCCGACAAGATGCTCGCCGACCCGAACCGCAAGCTCACCCCCAAGCAGCGGGCCGGGCTCAAGCGGATCTCGATCGGTGGCATGCGTGCCAAGGAGCGCATGGTCCAGGCGAACCTCCGTCTGGTCGTGCCGCAGGCCCGCAAGTTCTCCGGTCGTGACCTCGACTTCATCGAGCTGATCCAGGAGGGCAACCTCGGTCTGCTCCGTGCGGTCGAGAAGTTCGACCACACCAAGGGCTACAAGTTCTCGACCTACGCCGTGTGGTGGATCCGGCAGGCCCTCCAGCGCGGTGTCGCGTCGAAGGCCCGCACGATCCGCGTGCCGGCCCACGTCTGGGAGCTGTACGGCAAGATCCGCCAGTCGGAGCTCCGCCTCCGTCAGCGCAAGGCCGGCGACCCCACCGACGAGGAGATCGCCGAGGAGGTCGGCCTGACCCCCGAGCGCATCCGCGAGGTGCGTGAGGCGATGCAGGACCTGGTCTCCCTCGACCGCCCGATCGGTGAGGACGGCGACGCGACGATGGGTGACCTCATCGCCGACGCCGACTCGACCGACCCGGCCGACGAGGCCCAGTCGCAGGACGCCGTCGCACAGATCAACGCGGCGCTGGACGCACTCGACGAGCGCGAGCGCGTGATCCTGATCCTCCGCTTCGGCCTCGGCGGCGAGGAGCCCCAGACGCTCGAGCAGATCGGCGAGCACTTCGGCCTGACCCGCGAGCGCATCCGCCAGATGCAGAACCGTGCACTGGCCAAGCTGCGCCACCCGAGCCGCGCCCACAACCTCAGCGGGCTGCTCGGGGTCCTGGAGCGCGCAGCCTGACCACGCTGGTTCACTCCGGCGCATGCTGACACACAACCACCTCCTGACGGCGGTCGTGGCCCTCGTGGTCGCGACCGCCGTCGGCATGCTCGCGCTCTGGCCCTCGCTGGACGAGGTCCCACGGGGGACCCAGGGCACCCCGCCCGAGGTCGTCGAGGCGACGATCACCGAGCTGTTCGAGTACGAGGGCGAGACGGACCCGTTCTCCGGCGACTCCGGCCGGCGCGCCGAGATCACGCTGGTGCTCGACACCGGCGACCGCGCCGGCGAGACCGTGCTCGTCGACACCGGCCTCGACGGGTACCCACCGCTGGCCCCCGGCGACCGGGTCGAGCTGAGCCTGTCGACCTTCGAGGACGGCACCGAGCAGTACTTCATCGTCGACCTCGTCCGGGGCCCGTCGCTGCTCGTCCTGCTGGCGGTGTTCGCCGCCGCGGTGCTCGCCGTGAGCCGCTGGCAGGGCCTGCGCGCGCTGCTCGGCCTGGCGATCAGCCTCGTCATCGTCTTCCGGTTCGTCGTCCCGGCGATCCTCGCCGGCAGTCCGCCGTTCCTCGTGGCGCTCGTCGGGTCGGCCGCCGTGCTGCTGACGACGCTGCCGCTCGCACACGGGATCAACGTCAAGACGTCGAGTGCGATCGTGGCCACCGCCGTCGCGCTGGCCGCGACGATCGGCCTCGGCGCGCTGTTCATCGACGCAGCCGCCCTCACCGGGTTCTCCAGCGAGGACGCCGTGATCGCCCGGTTCGCCGTTGCCGACCTCGACCTGCGAGGTCTCGTGCTGGCCGGTCTGGTGATCTCGGCGCTCGGAGTGCTCGACGACGTCACCGTCGCGCAGGCCAGCACCGTCCTCGCCCTGCGACGGGCCCGGCCGGGCGCCACGCGGCGGGAGATCATCGGCCAGGCGATGACGGTCGGCCGTGACCACATCGCCTCGACGGTCAACACCCTCGTGCTCGCCTACGTCGGTGCCTCGCTGGCGTTGCTGCTGGTGTTCTGGACCGGCGGGCTGCCCCTCGCGGACGTCCTGACCAGCGAGATCGTCGCCGAGGAGGTCGTCAAGACGCTCGTCGGCTCGCTCGGCATCCTCGCCGCGGTGCCCCTGACGACGCTGCTGGCCGCGTCGGTCGCGGCCGGAGCCGGCTCGGGCATCACCGGCGACGTCCACGACACGCACGGCCACGCCCACGGGGGGCACTGACCGGTGCCCTCGCGCCCGGCCCTGTCCGCCGTCCTGCTCGTCGCCCTGCTCGCGCTGGGC
>JBFKQZ010000056.1:0-13811 GCA_041627475.1 Nitriliruptoraceae bacterium
CGCGACGTGGGTCGCCGAGGACATCGGCTGGCGTGCGACGAACCGCCTGCGCGCCGAGCTGACCGAGCACGTCATGCGCCAGGACCTCGGCTTCCACACCGAGCACGCACCGGGCCACCTCATCGAACGGGTCGACGGTGATGTCACCGCCCTGTCGAACTTCTTCTCTGCGATGGCCGTCAAGGTCGTCGGCAACGGCCTCCTGATCACCGGGATCCTCGTCCTGGTGATCCGTGAGTCGTGGCCGCTGGGGACCAGCGTCACCATCCTCGTCGTCCTGGCGCTGTTCGGCTTCGCCCGGCTGCACGGCGTCGCCGTGCCGTGGTGGACCGACCTCAGCCGGTCCCACGCCGAGGTGTACGGCCAGGTCGGTGAGCAGGTGGAGGGGACCGAGGACATCGTCCCCAACGGTGCCGCCGCGTACATGCAGGAGCGCTTCGCCGGGCGGCTGCGGACCCTCCTCCCGCAGACGGTCCGGGCGTGGACCGGCTTCGCGATGATGTGGGGCACCAGCCAGCTGCTGGCCTCGTTGACGACGCTGGTCGTCTTCGTGCTCGGAGCGCGGCTCTTCGACGCGGGCTCGCTGACGATCGGGTCGATCTTCCTCGTCCTCTACTACGTCGGGATGGTCGAGCGACCGCTCCACCAGCTGCGTGACCAGTTCCAGGACCTCCAGAAGGCCGGCGGCGCGATCGTCCGCATCCAGGACCTCCTCGCCGTCGAGCCGCGACTCGCCCCGGGCGGCGGGACACGCCTTCCTCGCGGGCCGCTGCCCGTGACGTTCGACCACGTGGACTTCACCTACGCGGGCGAGGACGACGCACGTCGCGTGCTGCACGACGTCCACCTCCACCTGGGTGCGGGACGCACGCTCGGCGTCGTCGGGCGGACCGGCTCCGGCAAGTCCACGTTGGCACGCCTCGCGGTGCGGCTGGTCGAGCCGGACGCCGGCCACGTGCGCCTCGGGGACGTCCCGATCGGCGAGGTCGACGACCTGCGCGACCACGTCGGCATGGTCACCCAGGACGTCCAGCTGTTCCGGGCCTCGGTGCGCGACAACCTCACGTTCTTCGACGACACCGTGCCGGACGAGCGGCTGCTCGCCGTGCTCGACGACCTCGCCCTGCGGCCGTGGCTGGCCGAGCTGCCCGACGGCCTCGACACCCAGCTCACCGGCGACGACCTGTCGGCCGGGCAGGCGCAGCTGCTCGCGTTCGCCCGGATCTTCCTGCGCGACCCGGGCCTGGTGGTGCTCGACGAGGCGTCCTCCCGCCTCGACCCGGTCACCGAGGGGCTGCTGGAGCGGGCGGTCGAGCGCCTGCTGGCCGACCGCACCGGGATCATCATCGCCCACCGGCTCCACACGCTGCACCGCGTCGACGACGTCCTCGTGCTCGAGGACGGCCGCATCGTCGAGCACGGCGACCGCGCGACGCTGGCCGCCGACCCCGACAGCCGTTTCGCCCGGCTGCTCGCGGCCGGCATGGAGGAGGTGCTGGCATGAGCACGGGACTCCGGGGCGACCGCAGCCCCTGGTGGGTGCTGGCCCGCCTGATCCGCAACCAGCCGGTGCGCTGGACGACGAGCCTGGTCGTGTGGGTCACGATCTGGACGATGCCGGTGCTGCTCGGCGTGTTCACGCAGGCGTTCTTCGACCGGCTCACCGGTGACGGCGGCTGGGAGCTCGAGTCCGTCGTCGTCGCCGTCGTGGTCTGGACCGCGGCGTTCCTCGCCGCGATGTGGCTCGGGATCCGCCTGCACGCCCGCCTGATGGTGCGCGCCCGGACCTCGGTCATGCGTGCCATGCTCGCGTGGATCTTCGGGCTGCCCGCCGCCAGCCCGGTCGCGGAGTCGGCCGGGGAGGTCGTCAGCCGCTTCCGCGACGACACCGAGCACCTGCAGGAGGCGTTCGACTTCAGCGTCGACTTCGTCGGCTCCGTGCTCGCGGCCGTCATCACCTTCGTCGTGCTCGCAGCGGTCGCGCCGGTGCTTGCGATCGCCGGGTTCGTGCCCATCGTCTTCGTCGTGATCGGCGTGTGGGGGCTCAACCGACGCATCAAGGCCTACCGGGTCGCGGCGCGCGACACGACCGAGGCGGTCACCGGGTTCCTCGGCGAGACGTTCGGCGCGGCCGGTGCGGTCAAGGTCGCGGGTGCCGAGGCGTCGCTGCTGCGACGGTTCGGCACGCTCAACGAGCACCGTCGCCGGATGATGGTCCGCGACCGCACGCTCTCGGCCGGCGTCGACGCGTTGGTCAACAACACCGCGGACGTCGCGCTCGGGGTCGTCCTGCTGCTGGCCGCCGGCGCGATCGGTGCCAGCGGACCGGACGGGCTGACCGTCGGCGAGATCGCGCTGTTCACGGTGCTGCTCGGCCGCATCACCTTCGGTGCCTACATGACCGGTCAGTTCCTGGCCCGTGTCCAGCAGGCGGGGGTCTCGGTCGACCGGATGGTGCGGCTGCTGCCCGGCGCCACGACGCCGGACCTGTTCGTCCACCACCAGCTGGAGGACCCGCTGGCCACGTCCGGCCCACCCGTGACCACAGGCGGGCGGACCGACGTGCCCCTGCTCGAGCTCGCCGGTGCGACCTGTCACTACGGCGCGACGACGGCCGGCATCACGGACGTCGACCTGGTCGTCCACGAAGGGCAGCTGGTCGTCGTCACCGGCCAGGTCGGTGCCGGCAAGACCACGCTGCTGCGGGCCGCACTCGGCCTGCTGCCGCTGCAGGCCGGTGCGGTGCGCTGGCGCGGCGTGCCGGTCGACGGCCCGGACGAGCTCGGCCCGCCACGGACCGCCTACACGCCGCAGGTGCCGCGCATGTTCTCGATGCAGCTCCGCGACAACCTCGCCATGGGTCTCGAGACCGACGACGACGAGCTGCTCGAGGCCATGCGTGCCGCGACCCTCGACGTCGACCTCGCGGCGATGCCGCACGGCCTGGCGACCATGGTGGGTCCGCGCGGGCTGCGGCTGTCGGGCGGCCAGGTACAGCGGTCGGCCGCGGCACGGATGCTCGTGCGCCGTCCCGAGCTACTGGTCTTCGACGACCTGTCCAGCGCGCTGGACGTCGAGACCGAGGCGCAGTTGTGGGACCGGCTCTTCGCCGGTGACGAGCCGACGACCGCCCTGGTCGTCAGTCACCGTCGGCCCGCACTCGCCCGCGCCGACCTCGTGGTCGTCCTCGACCAGGGCCGCATCGTCGCCCGGGGCACGGCCGACGAGCTCCGCAGGACCTCACCGGTCTTCCGCGAACTCTGGGGCTGACCCCGGTCCGGCCAGCTCCCGCAGCATGGTGCGGGTCGACTCGTCGGCCGGCAGCAGCGTCTCGACGCGGAGCTCCTCGACGGTCGCGTCCTGTGCCCCACCGATCGACGCGATCATCGTCAACAGGCGCAGATGGTGACCGCCCAGCTCCAGGTGGAGCGGCACCGCCAGGTCCTTCGGCGATGCAGGCCGCGTCGCTGGAGTGGTCCCGGCCAGCTGCTCGAGCTCGTCGGCAAGTGCCGCCAGGTCCGCAGCGCCGCCGTGGTGTGCCACTTCGCGCCGGAGTCGTCCGAGCAGCACCGTCGCGACCTCACCCAGGTTGACGACGTGCGGCCGCAGCCCGTCGGGGTGCAGCAGCAGCCGCAGCACGTTGCCGCGTGCCGCAGCGGCGGCAGCCTCCGGATCGGGAAGCAGACCCGTCAGGCGCGCCGTCGCGGCGTTGGCCAGGACGAGGTCCCAGCGGCGGTCGACCGCATAGGCGGGGGCCGGGTCGTGGGCGTCGACGACCTGCTGGAGCACGCGCCTCACGTGCCGTCGCTCGGTGTGGTCCAACGGTGCTGCCGGGTGCGCAGCTGCATAACCGGCAGCACCCAGCAGGTCGTTCTGCGCCCGAAGCGGGACGTCGAGGACGTCGGCGAGCCGCAGCACCATCTCGCGACTGGGACTGCTGCGACCGGTCTCGAGGTGGCTGAGGTGCCGCTGCGAGACGTCGGCCATCGCCGACAGCTCGAGCTGGCTGTGGCGGCGAGCCGTGCGCCACCGGCGGAGCTCACTGCCGAACGCCGACGCCATGACCTGCTCTCCTCGTCACGGCAGCCTACGGGACACGGGTCATCGAGGTGATGACCTCGGAGGTCATTGCATGGCCGCGCGCACGGGCGATGCTCGGGACACCCGTCAGAGGAACCATCGTGGCCGTCCACCCCACCATGCAGACCGCACCGCCAGCGCTGCTCATCCGCGCCATCCGCACCAACGCCGCGTTCTCCGCAGTGAGCGGCACCGCGCTCACGATCGGCGCCCCGTGGCTCGACGACCTCCTCGGTGCGCCCGCCCCACTGCTCGTCGCCATCGGGGTCGGGCTGCTCGGCTTCGTGGCCGTGCTCCTGTCGATCCTGCGACGGCCCACGCTCCGCCAGGACGCACGGCTCGTCGTCGCCGCCGACCTGCTCTGGATCGTCGCCGCCGTCCCGATCATCGCCCTCGACCTGCTCACACCCACCGGCACGGCGCTGCTGGCCCTCGTCACGGTCGCCGTCGGTGTGATCACGATCGCCCAGCTCCGGGGCCTCCTGACGAGCTAGGACTGGCTAGCGTCGCCGGACCGGCTCCCTGGAGGCGTCCATGCGGTGGGTGTGGAGGATCGCGGCGACGATGGTCGCGCTGGTCGTCGTGCTTGCCGCGGCGATCCGGCTGACGACCTTCCATCCGCCCGCCGAGGCGACCGAGGAGGTCACCTGCCCCGCCGACACACCCACCCTCACGGCCGGCCAGTCGGTGACGGTGCTGAACTGGAACGTCCAGTACTTCGCCGGCAAGGACTACGTGTTCTGGTACGACCTGCTGGACGGGACGGGCCCGGACGACCGGCCGTCCGCGGCGGCGATCGACGCGACCCTCGCCGAGGTCGCACGGGTCATCGAGGACGTCGAACCGGACGTCATCCTGCTGCAGGAGGTCGACGACGGGGCCGCCCGGACCGACGGCGAGGACCAGCTGGCCGAGCTGCTGCAGCTCCTGCCCGACCGTTACGCGTGTCACGCCAGCGCCACCTACTGGCAGGCCGCGTTCGCGCCGCACCCACGGATCATGGGGTCGGTCGGCATGAAGCTGTCGACCGTGTCGCGCTGGGCGATCGACGACGCCACGCGCTACCAGCTGGCGCAGATGCCGTCGGACCTGCTGACCCGGCAGTTCGACATCCGCCGCGCGATCCTCGAGACCCGGCTGCCGGTCGAGGGCGGCGGTGCGTTCGCGGTGCTCAACACCCACCTCGACGCGTTCGCCCAGGGCAGCGACACGATGGAGCGGCAGGTCGCCCAGACCCGCGACCTCCTGGACGAGTTCACCGACGCCGGCGTGCCGTGGGTCCTCGGCGGTGACATGAACCTCCTGCCGCCCGGCGGGCAGTACGAGCAACTGCGGCCTGCCCAGCAGGAGTACTACGCGCCCGAGAGCGAGCTGGCCGTCCTGACCGACGCGTACGCCTCGGTCCCGTCGGTCGAGGAGGCGAACGGCCCCGACGCCACGACCTGGTTCACCCACTGGCCCAACGACCCGGCGGTGGCGGGGCCCGACCGCACGATCGACTTCCTGTTCCACAGCCCGCTGCTCACGCTCGGCGCCCACGAGGTCCGCAGCGAGGACACGCTCGAGATCTCCGACCACCTGCCGGTGATCGCGACGTACGACCTGCCCTAGCCGCGGACGCTGTCGACGATGCCGAGGAACTCCTCGACGTCGAGGCGGGCGATCTCGTCACCCACGACGTCGAGCGGCAGGTCGTCGAGCTGCCGGAACCGGACGCAGGACTTGCCCATGTCCAGCTTCTTCCCGGTCTCCCGGTAGGCGGCACGGAAGGCCTCGCCGCCGGCCTCGTCGCTGTACGGCCCCGTCAGGTAGAGCGAGTAGTGCCGCGCCTGCCGCGTGAGCGCCGCGTACATCAGCGGCTGACCGTTGTACGTGGGCCCCGAGCGGTCCAGCGGCACCTCGTAGGTGAGCATCCCCCACCGCACGGCCTCGACGTACCCCTCGGGGAGGTTGTCGAGGATCGTCGCCCGGACCTCCTCGACCACGTCGCGGTGCTCGGGGTCGAGCTCGTCGAGGAACTCGTCCACCGTCGTGGCTGACGAACGCACCATGGAGGCCTCCGGAGGGGCAGTCTCCCGACGCTAGTCAGGTCGGACCACATCGGGTCTCAAGTTCTGTCGTCGCCACGTCGACAAGGTGGCACGACAAGCTGTGGAGGGGGACCGTGGCACACGATGCGGCGCCGCCGTCCCCGTCAGCGCGACGCCCGACCGCGAGCGGCGCGAAGGTCCACACGGGCACGCACCCGATGATCACGTGGCTCGCGTCCCTCGGTGCCGACTACCCACCGCCGCCTCCCTCCACTGCCCCGTGGCACCCGGGCGGCGACGTCGGTCGGACCGTGGCCGCGCGGCTCGACGACCTGCCGCGACCGGACTGGGTCGTGCTCCACGACGTCCCGGTGGGTGCCACCGCGCGTCTGGACCACCTCGTCATCGGTCCCCCCGGCACGTTCACGATCACCGTGCGTCGCCTGACCGGTGAGGTCGTCGCCGACGGCCGCCACGTCCTGGTCGACGGCATCGCCACGTCGTGGCTGCGCGAGGACGCCGAGGCGGCCGACGTGGTCGGGAGGGTCCTCGAGGAGGCAACCGGGATCGCGCCGCGGACGTGGCCGGTCCTGGTCCTCGACGGCTGCCGGGTCCGGATCCGGGAGCGACCGCCGGCGGCGACCGTGCTCACGAGCACCGAGGTCCCGGGGTGGTTCCTCAGCCAGGCACGGACCGTGCACCTCACCCAGCAGGACGTGCTGTCGCTGGAGACCGCGACACGGGCCGAGCACGCCTGGCCGGGGGCGCCGGCACGCGCGACGACACCCACTCCCCTGCGCACGCCACGGACGTCGGTGTCAGTGACGCACTGGCCCCGCTTCGGGCAGGACCGGTGGTACGTGACGCTCGCCGACGGCACGACGATCGGCCACCTCGACGCGACCACGGGCACGCTCCACGTCGACCGTCCGGAGGACGAGTCGCTCGTCCGGGCGGTGCTCCGGGCGAACTACGCGCCGCTGCGCTGACGCGCGACGGGTCCCGTCACTCGTCGTCGGTCGGTCGTTCCGGGCGGCCGGCAGCCCGCAGCGTGGCCGCGACCCGGCCGACTGCTGCCCCGTCGCCTGTCGGTGGGAAGTCGCACGCGGCGAGCCCCTCGGCCAGCACCGCTGCCATCGCCGCCGGGTCGGACACCGGCACCGCGAAGGCCGCGAGCCGCAGCTCGCGCTCCCCGTCGGGATCGGTCAGGACGAAGGTCGTCCCACCGCCACGCCACCGCACGAGGGGGTCGGCGTCGATGTCCCACCAGACCTCGGCGACCTCGCGCAGGCCGGGAGCGGGCACTGCATCGCTGTGTGATCTGTCCATGCGGGGCACGATACGGGCCCCGTCCACAGGGAGGTGGCGCGTGCGTCGTGCGGAGCTCGAGGAGGGTGTGACGTTCACGGCGCCCCTGTGGGAGTGGGACGGTGACGCCGCCTGGCACTTCGTCACCGTGCCGCAGGACCTCTCCGACGAGATCGAGTTCGTCACCGCGTCGACGGGCGGCGCCCGCGGCTTCGGTTCGGCCCGCGTCGAGGTCGTCGTCGGCGCGACCACGTGGCGGACCTCGGTGTTCCCCGACAGACGACGAGCGGCCTACGTGCTCCCGGTGAAGCAGGCGGTGCGGCGGGCCGAGGACCTCCGCGTCGGCGAGGACGTCCGGGTCACGCTGCGGCTCGTGGCGGCCTAGGGTCGCGGGCATGGAGACCTTCGTCCTGACCATCATCGGTGCCGACCGCGCCGGCCTCGTCGACGCGCTCTCGGAGGTCGTCGCCGACCAGGGCGGCAGCTGGGAACGCAGCCAGATGACCGAGCTGGCGGGGATGTTCGCCGGCATGGTGCTGGTGCGCGTCCCCCACGACCGCGCGGACGCCTTCCGCGCGGCCCTCGACCCGCTGCGCGACCAGGGGCTGCTCGACGTGACCCTGCGGGCGGCCGAGGCCGACGGGCTGCCGGCCGACGCCGCCACGATGCGCTTCGAGGTGGTCGGCGCCGACCGGCCCGGCATCGTCCACGAGGTCTCGCACCTGCTGGCGCAGCAGGGCGTCGGCATCGTCGACCTGCGGACGTGGACCGAGTCCGCCGCGATGGCCGGCCAGCTGCTGTTCCGGGCACGCGCGGAGGTGCGGCTGCCGGACGAGGTCACCACGGCCGACCTCACGGCGGCGCTGGAGGGACTGTCGGACGACCTCATGGTCGACCTGCTCGACGACTGACGGTTCGCGCCACCCACCCCGTGGGCGGTTCGATGCGCGGCCCCCGCCACGACAGGCCCGCCATGTCCGCCGCCCAGCTCGCCGACCGCCTCCTCGACGCCCAGGTCGCGTTCGTCCTCGAGGAGCTGACCGGGCCCGACGGCGCCGCCCTCGTGGCGTCAGAGGTCCGGGCCGCCGTCACCGCGCTCGACGCCGTCCCGCTGCGCGACGTCCTCGACGCCGCCGCGGTCCGCACCACCGTCCGCGAGGTGGTGGCGGCCACCGGTCCGTCGGCCGGCGTCGACGCGATGGTCGGCACCCTCGTGCCGGCCCTGCGGGACCTCCCCGCGAACGAGGACCACACCCTCGGCGAGGTCGTGATGTGGGGCGGGGTCGAGGCGGTCGTCGCCGTGCTGACCCGGTCCGAGCAGCTCCGTGAGGAGGTACTGCACCGCCTGTCGCAGAGCCCGGCCGTGTCGACGCTGTCGATGCGCTTCGTCCAGGCGCTGGTGGGTGACGCCGTCCAGCAGAACCGAGAGCGGGCCGAACGGCTGCCCGGGATGAAGTCGGTCCTGGGCGTCGGTGACCTGGCGGCGCGCACGGCCCGCGGCATGGCACCGAAGCAGCTGAACGACGTCGTGGGCGGGGTGGCCGACCGGGGTGCACAGGCGGCCATGGAGCGGGTCAGCCGTGCGCTGGTCGACGCGTTCGACGAGGATGTCGTCCGCGAAGCCGTCATGCAGGTCTGGGACCTGCACGCCGAGGACACGATCGCGGGCCTGCGCGCCTACCTCCCGGACGAGGACGTCGAGGGACTCGCCGCCAACATCCACGCGCTGTGGCTCGACCTCCACACGACGCCGTGGTTCGGCGCCGTGCTCGACACCGCGGTCGACGGCTTCCTCGACCGCCACAGCGACGCGACCATCGGTGAGGTCCGCACCGAGCTCGGCATCGACCTCGACCTCGTCGACGCGGTCGTCGAGCGGCACGCTGCCGACGTCGTGGCCGCCCTGCACGAGGCGGGCGAGCTCGAGGCGCTCGTCCGTCGCAGGCTCACGCCGTTCTACCGCTCGCCCGCGACGCTGGCGCTGCTCGAGGAGGGCTGAGCCTCAGTTCGCCCGGTCGGGCTTGGCGTGGACGCGCTTGCCGCGCACGGTCGCCTGCTTCATCTTCTCGACGACCTCGTCGAGCGCGGCTGCGGGCACCTCGACCAGCGTGAACCGGCCCATGATCGCGATGTTGCCGATGTCCTTGCCGTCGAGGCTGGTCTCGCCACAGACGGCGCCGACGATGTCCTTGGGGCGGGTGCCGACGTTGCGGCCGATCGACAGCCACACGTTCGCGGTCTCGCCGTCGGCGTGGACGTAGTCGACGTCCGCCGGCCGGCCATCGCGCTGCCGCGCGCCGCCGGGCCCCTGGCCGCGGCCCTTGGGGCCGCTGCGGGTGTCCTGCTTGAGCTCGACCTCGGGCACGTCGGTGTCGTCGTGGTCGCCGGTCGCGTCCTCGTGCAGGACGGCGAGCGCCGCGACGGCGATCGCCTGGGCGTCCTCGGGGTCGCCGAGCTCGTCGAAGACGCGAAGCCCCTGTTCGAGGTCGTCACGCTGCATCGCCTCGCGGACGCGGTCGACCAGCAGGGCCCGGCGCCGCGCGCGCAGCTCGTCGACCGACGGCACCGGCGTGACGTCGAACGTCCGCCCGACGTGCCGCTCGATGACGCGCAACGCCTTGGTCTCGCGCGGCTCGACCAGGGTGATCGCCACGCCCTCACGACCAGCGCGACCCACGCGGCCGATGCGGTGGACGTACTGCTCGGGCTGGGTCGGCAGCGAGTGGTTGATCACGTGCGTGAGCACGTCGACGTCGAGGCCGCGCGCAGCCACGTCGGTCGCCACGACCAGCTCGACGTTGCCCTCCCGCAGCTCGTCGAGCACCCGGGTGCGGGCGTTCTGGTCGAGACCACCGTGGAGGAAGCGCACGTCGCGACCGCGGCCGGACATCGTGCGTGCCACCTCCTCGACGTCCTTGCGCGTGCGGCAGAACACGAGCGCCGCCGTCGGTTCCTCGACGTCGAGGATGCGGGTGAGCGCCGCCTCCTTGTGGTGGCGGGTCGTCACGACGACCTGCTCGCGGATCTGCGGGGTCTCGCCCGCGAACTGCTCGGACCGGTCGATGGTCACGCGCTGCGGGTCCGTCATCCGCTGCTCGGCGATCCGCACGAGCCGCCCCGGCATCGTGGCGCTGAACAGCGCGGTCTGCCGCTCGGACGGTGCGGCGTCGAGGATGGCGTCGAGGTCGTCGGCGAAGCCCATGTCGAGCATCTCGTCGGCCTCGTCGAGCACGACGTACTCGAGCTCGTCCAGGCGGAGCGTCCCGCGCGTGAGGTGGTCGACGGCGCGACCGGGCGTGGCGACGACCACGTCGACGCCCTTCCGCAGGCGCTGGATCTGCCGCTTGATGGGCTGCCCGCCGTAGACCGGGAGGACACGGACGCCAAGGAGGTGGCCGTACTCGTGCACGGCCTGCGACACCTGCATCGCGAGCTCGCGCGTCGGCACGACGACCAGTCCGAAGGGCGCCGTCGTCCCGCGCACGCTGCGGTGCAGGCGGGCCAGCATCGGCAGCGTGAAGGCGGCGGTCTTGCCGGTGCCGGTCGCGGCCTGGCCGAGGACGTCGCCACCGGCGAGCAGCGGCGGGATGGCCTCACGCTGGATCGCGGTGGGCTCCTCGTAGCCGAGCTCGTCGAGCTGCTGGAGCAGCTCCATCGGGAGGTCGAGGTCGGCGAACGTGGCGTCCGGCGGGAGGTGGGTCTGGGAGGAGGTCAAGCTGTGTTCCTGTCGCGACCCCCCAGTGTGGTGCACGCAGGGCGAGTTCCCCCATCCTGCGCCGCCGGTGCGCCCCTGCCGCTCACCCCGCCCCGGCAGGTTCACCCTCGGTGTCGACGCGCTGGAGCAGCCACGGCCGCAGCCCGAAGGCCACCCCGAAGAGCACCGCCATGATGGCGAGCGGCACCGGCTTGTGGGCGGCCAGGCGGTACAGCAGCACGACACCGATCACACCGCCGACACCGAGCGCCGTCCACGCGACCCAGCGTCGCGCCACGTCCTCGCGCAGGGCGATGAGGTTGACCGCGCCGAAGGCGGCGAGGAACGCGAGGCTGGCGGCCTCGACCAGGGCGGACAGCGACCCTGTCCAGACGAGCACGGCAGCCAGCGCCACGATCAGCAGCATCGCCCGGTCGGGGACGCCCGCGTCGTTGCGGTGGTCGAGCGTCGCGGGCAGCTCGCCGTCGTCGGCGACCCGCCCGGCGAGCTGCGCCGTCGAGAACAGCGTCGAGTTGATCGCGGCGACGGTCGCGAACGCCGCGGCGATCGTGAGCACGACCAGCCCGACCGTCCCGAAGCCCTGCTCGGCCGCGAGCGACAGCGCGACCGTGCCCTGGCTGATGACGTCACCGGCGCCTGCCAGCATCGTCGCACCGACCGCCACCAGGGCGTAGATGCCCACGACGGCGAGCGAGGACCACACGAGCACCGGGTGGAGGGTGCGCTCGGGCTGCTGGATCTCGTCGTACTCGTAGGTGAGGAGCTGGAAGCCCTCGTAGGAGACGAAGATGGCCGCAGCACCCATGCCGGCCTGCCAGACGGGCATGGGGCCGGTGGGCGCCTGCAGCGCCAGCGTGTCCCAGGACGTGGTCAGGCCGGCCACGCCGAGCGCCACCAGCACGAGGAGGTTCGCCGAGACGATGGTGACCTCGACCATCCGCAGCTGCCCGATCCCCTGGAGGTTCAGCAGCACCAGCACGCCGAGGGCGCCGAGCGACAGGACGCGCGCGACCAGTTCGGGCTGGTTGAACGCGTGGGCCACGTAGGCACCGAAGGCGAAGGCGTACAGCGCGATCGTGAGCGTGTACGCCGCGATGAGGACCCACGACAGCGACCCGGCCACGCCCTCGCGGTCCATCTCCTCGAGGAAGCCGAACGCGCCGCCGCCGGTCTCGAAGTGGTTGGAGAGCCGGGCGTACGAGTGCGCCGTGGTGACCGCGACGACGCCCGCGACGACGAACGCCAGCCACGCCCACCGGCCGGACGCCTCGACCACGACCCCGAGGGCGACGTAGATCCCGCCGCCGACCATCCCGCCGGCCACGAGCGCGGCCATCGACGGCCACCGCAGACTGCCACTGTCCTCCGAGCCCATGCGCGTCCTCCGGTCGACAGGTCCGTCGGCGCGGACGTGTCCCGACCGCCGGTCGTCGATGCGCCCGCCAGGTGGTCAGGCCAGCGCGACGACGAGACCGACGGCCGGGTCGACGTCGCCGTCCACCAGGTCGCCCCATGCGTCGGCCGCGCCCTCGAGCCCGTCCAGCTCGACGACCGCCAGTCCGGTCGAGGCCTCGGCGACGTACGGACGCCAGGCTGCCGCGATGCGCTGGCCGAGGACGGCCGGTCCCCACGCGGCGGCGAGCTCTGCGGCATGCGTCGGCGCGAAGAAGAACGTCGGCGTCGGGGCGTCCGCCGCGGGGGCCGCGGCCGGTGGTGACGCGTCGTGGTGGGTGACGCCGACGACCAGGTGCGTGGCGAGCCCGTCCGGCAGCTCGGCATGGACGTCGGCGACGACGTCGGCGCGACCAGCGAGGTCCACGGCGGCGGCCCGTCCCGACAGGTCGGCGAGACCCTCGAGCTCGTCGTAGGCCAGGACCCGGTCGTACAGACCCATGGCCGTGACGTGTGAGAGGTTCCGCGCGGACGACACCCCGACCATGGTGACGTCGCGGTCGCGGAGCAGGTGCGCGAGCGCCGTCCCGGTCTTCGAGGACGCGGAGGTGATCACCACGACGTCATGGCGGTCGCCCGCATCGCCGTCGACGACCTCGGCGAGCAGGAAGGCGGTGGTGAACAACGGCCGCAGCAGCAGCTCGAGATCGAGGGTCGCGGGGTCGTGCAGCGGATCGGCGTGCAGCCGCACGTAACGTTGGTAGACGGTGGCGAGCCCCTCCCGGTGGGGGGACGCGTCCAGGACACCGTCGTCGGTCACCCGACCGGGCTGCACCGCGAGGTGCGTGCCCATCGGCAAAAAGCCGTACCACTGCTCCCCCACGGTGACGTCGTCGCGGTCGGTCGCGACGACCTCGGCGACACCCCAGACCGGCACGACCCCGCTCGCCTCGTCGCCGGTCGGGAAGAACCGCCAGTAGCCGAGCTGGTCGCCGGTCACGGCGTACGTGACGTTGTTCGCCGTCAGCGCGAACCGCTGCACCGCCAGGAGCACGCCCCCGTCGGGCAGCGTCGCCATCGCCGGTGCAGTCGCGACCTCTTCGATGTGCTCGCGGCCGACCTCCAACCGTCGTCCCCCGACCTCCATGTGCTCTCCCGTGCGGCGTCTCGTGGCGACCCTAGGAGCCGTGAGCAGTCATCTCCGTGCCATCCCTGAGGGCGAGCACGGTGCCTGCGTGCGACAGTGCAGGGCAGCAACCACCCGTCGGAGACCGACAGTGCCCGCC
>JBFKQZ010000057.1:0-13708 GCA_041627475.1 Nitriliruptoraceae bacterium
ACAAGGTCGTCCTGGCCCGGGACGTCGCCGTGTGGGCCGAGGCCGCGTTCGACGTGCGCGTGCTCGCCCGACGGCTGCACGACCGCTTCCCGGGCTGCGCGACGTTCGTCGTGGACGGCTTCGTCGGCGCCTCGCCAGAGCTGTTCGTGGAGCGGACCGGCCGCCACCTGACGAGCATGTCCCTCGCCGGGACGGCGCCACGCGGGGAGGACCCCGAGGAGGACGAGCGGCTGGGCCGCGCGCTGCTCGCGAGCGACAAGGACCGCCGCGAGCACGCCCTGCTCGTCGACGAGGTCGCTGCCCGGCTCGAGGAACGGCTCGCGGCGGTCAGTCACGGCTCCGAGCCGCACCTGCTCCGCCTGGACAACGTCCAGCACCTGGCGACGCGCTTCGTCGGCGAGCTCCGCGAGGACGACGCCGCGTCCGCGCTCGAGCTTGCCGACTGGCTGCACCCCACCCCGGCCGTCGGTGGCGTCCCGACCGAGCGCGCCCTCGCCCTCATCGACGAGCTCGAGGGGCTCGACCGGGGCCGCTACGCCGGACCGGTCGGGTGGGTCGACGCCGACGGCGACGGGCAGTGGGGCATCGCGCTGCGATGCGCCGAGGTGCAGGGCGCGCGGGCGCGGCTGTTCGCGGGCGCCGGCATCGTCGCCGGGTCCCTGCCCGAGGCCGAGCTCGAGGAGACGCGCGTGAAGCTGCGCGCGATGCGGTCAGCCTTCGCCGGCTAGCGCGGCTGCCACCGCGGTCCGCAGGTCGCGGTGCAGCGCGAGGTTCTCCTCACGATCCGTCCGCACGTGCACGAGGTGGCGTCCGCCGGCCTCGACCGCCTCCCCCACGGCGGCCACGACCCCCTCGGGCGTGGTCGCGCGGACGTGCCCCAGCCGGTGGAGCCGGGCCAGGTCCGCGAGGTCCCGCCCGTGCGGCGTGCCGAAGACCCGCTCGAACGCCGGGACGTGCTCGTGCTGCGGCAGGAACGAGAAGATCCCGCCGCCGTCGTTGTCGAGCACGACCACCACGAGGTCGAGCTCGTCCAGTGCCGGGTCCGGCGACAGCAGCCACGCGGTGCTGTCGTGGAGCAGCGTCAGGTCGCCACAGACCGCCACGACCGGGCCCCGGTGCGTCATCGCCACGCCGAGGGCGGTCGAGACGAACCCGTCGATCCCGCTGGTGCCACGGTTCGCGTGCACCGCCACGTCCGCCCGGTGGCGCCCCACGAGGTCGAGGTCACGGATCGGCATCGAGGACCCCACCACCAGTGCGCCGCCCGGTGGGACGGCCGCGGCGACGTCGCGCACGACCCGCGGCTCGCTCAACCCGTCGAGCTGTCCGGCGACCGCGACGCCGACCACGCCGTCCGCCGCGGCCCACGTGTCGCGCCAGGCGCCGTCGGGCCGGTGGTGGCGCTGGTGCAGCCGTTCGAGCAGCGCGCCGACCGTCGCGCCGGTGTCGCCGCGCACGAGCGTCGCGTGCTCTGCGTCGGCAGCGCCCCACCCGCCGTGCGCGTCGATCACGACCTGCGGGGTGCGGGCGACGAGTGTCGTGACCTCGCGGGCGACCGTCGTCCGCCCGACCCGCAGCAGGAGTCGCGGGGTGTGACGGTCACGCCACGCCTCGGTGCCGAGCAGGAGCGTGGCGTGGTCCAGCACGCCGGCCCCCGCCAGCCCGGCGTGCGGCTCGGCCACCACCGGCCACCCGAGCAGTCGGGCCAACCCGGCGACGTCGCCGGGCGGACGACCGGTGCCGCCACCGGCGACGACGAGGCCGTCGTCGATCCCGAGCAGCGTGTCGAGGACGTCGTCGAGCACGCGCTCGGCCGGGACGTGGGGGCGGTCCACGGGCGCCGCCCAGGGCGCCCCGTCGCGGCGGCCGCCGAGCGGGTGACGGAACGGCTCGGCCCGGGAGCGTCCGTCGTCCTGTGCGGGCACCGTGGGCTCACGGAACGGCGCGTTCACGTGCACCGGGCCTGGCTCCCGCCAGCTGTCGAGCCCCACGACACCCGGCGTCTCGACGGGCCGACCGACAGCGGTGCCGTGGGCACGACAGGCGGTCCACCGCCACCGCGCGACCTCGTCGGCCGTGCTGCCGGGAACGCCGAGGTCGACCGTCCACCGCGTGCTGTCGCCGAAGATGCCGAGCTGCTCGATCGTCTGGTTCGCGCCGGTGCCGTGCAGCTCGGGCGGCCGGTCGGCGGTCAGCAGCAGCAGCGGGACGCGGTCGTGGTCGGCCTCGACCACGGCCGGCAGGAGGTTCGCGACGGCCGTCCCCGAGGTGGTGACGACGACCGCGGGCTGCCCGGTCGCGCGCGCGATGCCGACGGCGAGGAAGGCGGCGCTGCGCTCGTCGACCTCGGTGTGCAACCGCAGGTCGGGGTGCTCGTGCGCGGCGACGACCAGCGCGGTCGAGCGTGAGCCCGGCGCCATGACGACGTGCTCGACACCGCAGCGGGCGAGCTCGTCGAACAGGACGCGGGCGGCGGCCGTGGACGGGTTCGGCGCGGTCGGCTCGGGGAGGTGCGGCTGCAGCGTCACACGAACCTCCCGGCCGCAGCGTCCGCTGCAGCCATGCGGTCGAGCAGGGCCGCGGCCTCGTCGGGTGGCGGCGTCGCGGCCTCGAGGAGCTGGGGGTCGGGCACCGGTCGACGCACCCGGAGCGCACCGTCGACCGGCGCGAGCGGGTCCGTCACGACGTCGCTGGCGAGCAGCGGCTGGGTGCCCAGGCCGCAGGCGTACGGCAGCTCGGGCAGGGCGGCGGCGAAGGCGAGGCCCGCGGCGAGACCGACCGAGGTCTCCACGGCCGAGCTCACCACGACCGGCAGGCCGCCGGCCGTCGCGACCTCGAGTGCTCGGTGGACGCCGCCCAGCGGCTGCACCTTGAGGACGAGCACGTCGGCCGCACCGGTGGCGACGACCCGCGCAGGGTCCTCCGCGGTGCGGATGGACTCGTCGGCGGCGACGGGCACGTCGATGCGGCGTCGCAGGTCGCGCAGCTCCTCGAGCGTGGCGCAGGGCTGCTCCACGTACTCGAGGTCGTGCCGGTCCAGCCGGGCGATGGCGAGCGCCGCGGTGGCGACGTCCCAGGCACCGTTGGCGTCGACACGGACGGCACCGTCCGGCCCGAGGGCGTCACGGACCGCGGCGACGCGCGCGACGTCCTGCGCGAGGTCCTGCCCGGTCTCGGCGACCTTGACCTTCACGGTCGTGCAGCCGCTGCGCCGGACGAGGTCGGCGGCGGTCGCCGGGTCGACCGCCGGCACGGTCGTGTTGACCGGGACGACGTCACGGACCGGCGCGGGCCAGGGCGTGGTCGCGGCCTCCCGGGCCGCGGCGAGCCAGCGGGCCGCGTACGCCGGGCCGTACTCGGGGAACGGGGAGAACTCGCCCCAGCCAGCGGGACCACGCAGCAGCACCCCGCTGCGTGCCTCGACCCGACGGAAGCGCAGCCGCAGGGGGACGCGGAACGGCCGGAGCAGGTCGACGCTCACGCGAGCAGCCGATCGAGCGTGAGACCCACGGCCAGCAGCACCCCGAAGAGGAGCTGGCCGCGCGCCGTCCCCTCGAGCGCCGCCACGAGCCGGGGCCCGAGGGGTGCGTGACGGACCAGCGCGACCGCCGGACGGGCCGCGGGCAGCGACAGCAGGGCGAGGAGTGCCCAGAGGACGCCGGTGACGGCGACCAGCGCGCCCAGCGCGAGGTACGCGACGGCCAGCAGGCCCACGAAGAAGCGACGGCTCGCGGGCGCGCCGATGCGGACCGCGAGCGTGCGCTTGCCGGTGACCTCGTCGGTCGGGATGTCACGGAGGTTGTTGACGACCAGCAGTGCGGTCGCCCACGCCCCCATCGCGACACCGGCAACGACCGGTGCGAGCGCGAGCGTCTCGTCCTGTACGTAGGTGGTCCCGACGGTCGCGACGAGACCGAAGAACACGAAGACGAACAGCTCACCGAGCCCGAGCGACGCGTACGGCCGCGAGCCGCCCGAGTAGCCCAGCGTGGCCAGGATCGCGGCGATGCCCACGAGCACCAGCTCCCAGCCGACGAGGACCACCAACGCACCGCCGGCCACGGCCGCGACGCAGAGCGCGACGACCAACGCGCGGCGCATCGCCTCGGGTTGCACGAGGCCGCTGGCGACCATCCGACGGGGACCGGTCCGGTCCTCGGTGTCGATCCCCGCGACGCCGTCGAAGTAGTCGTTGGCGTAGTTCACGGCGACCTGCAGGGCCAGCGCGACCACGAGGGCGAGGACCGCCCGGGTCCAGACCACCTCGACCGCGAGCGCCGTGCCGACCAGCACCGGCGCCACGGCGGCCGGCAGCGTGCGCGGTCGCGCACCCTCGACCCAGACCTGCACGACGCCTCCCGTCAGTTGCACCTCCGAGACCGTAGGGCGCGGCACACCGCCGACGGACCGGGGGCGACCGTCGCCCCGGAGGTCGTAGCGTCGGGGTCGACGGAGGTGGTCGTGACCCGACTCGTTGCACTGCAGCACCGCGACCCGGCGACCATGCTGCGCGGACTCGACGCGGTGTGGGCGGCCGGCGACGCCGCCCTGCCGCTCGCTGCTGACGCGCCGCCCGCGCACACGGCCGCGGTCCTCGCCGCGCTCGCCCCGGCGGAGGTCCGCACCGACGCCGGCAGCGAGGCCCGTGACGACGCACCAGCGGTCCCGGCCGGCACCGCCCTGGTCGTCACCACCTCGGGATCGACGGGCACCCCACGCGGCATCGTGCTGTCGCACGCAGCGCTCGCCGCGTCCGTCGCCGCGAGCCGGCAGCGACTGGGTGCTGGTGACGGCGAGCCGTGGTTGGGGGTGCTCCCGCTGCACCACGTCGCGGGCATCAGCGTCGTCCTGCGCTCCCGTGCCGCCGGGGTCGAGCCGGTCCTCCACGAGCGGGACACGGCCGCCGTGGTGGACGGCGCCCCGCCCGCCTGGGTCTCGCTCGTCCCCCGCCAGCTGGACCGCCTGCTCGGTGCCGGGGCCGACCTGGCACGGCACCACGGGGTCCTGCTCGGTGGCGCTGCCGCCGGGCACGACCTGCTCGCGCGCGCAGCGGCGGCCGGCGTGCACGTGGTCACGTCGTACGGCGCGACCGAGACCTGCGGCGGCTGTGTGTACGACGGGCGGCCGTTGGACGGGGTCGAGGTGGCACTCGCCGACGACGGCCGCATCCGCCTGCGGACCCCGTCGATCGCGACCGGGGTCCGCGCCGCCGATGGCGGCGTCACGCCGCTGGTCGACGACGACGGATGGTGGACGACGAACGACCTCGGGGACCTCGACGACGAGGGCGCCCTGGAGGTCGTGGGCCGCGCCGACGATGTCGTGGTCAGCGGGGGCGAGAACGTGCCGCTCGCTGCCGTGCGACGGGCGCTTGCCACCCTGCCGGGCCTGGACGACCACGGGGTGGTCGGGATGCCCGACGACCGCTGGGGCACGGCGGTGACGGCCGTCGTCGTCCCGGCGGACGTCGACGACCGCCCGACGCTGGCTGCCGTCCGCTCGACCCTGTCGTCGTTGTTGCCCCGCACGCACCTGCCGACGAGACTGGTGACCGCACGACAGCTCCCGGTGACCCCGCTGGGCAAGCTGACACCCCGCACGGTCCAGGCGGCGATCGACGACGGCGCACCCGTCCAGACCCACCCCTGACGCGCGATCAGCGCGCGTATCAACAACTATCAATTTCGCTGCACGCCTGCACCGAACCGTGACGGCGACGGCACCGAACGTCCACCGACCCTGCGCGGAGCAGGGGATCCCTCCCCCACCCGAGGACCCACCCACCATGGCTGAGCCGAGACTTCGTCCGGTTCCTGACGTCGGCGACCACCGGTCGCCCGACGAGCTGCTGGTGGCGACCGCGAAGGGCGACACCGAGGCCTACGCCGCGCTGTTCGACCACGTGGCGCCGAAGGTCGTCGGGGTCTGCCGCCGGGTCGTCCGCGACCCCGCGCGTTCGGAGGAGGTCGCCCAGGAGGTGCTGACCGAGGTCTGGCGGAGCGCCAAGCGCTTCGACCCCGACAAGGGCAGCGCGATGACGTGGATCATGACGATCGCCCACCGGCGGTCCGTCGACTGCGTCCGCTCCGTCCAGGCGTCCCGGGACCGGGACGAGCGCGTCGGTCACCGTGACCGCGAGCGTGCGTTCGACGTCGTCAGCGAGGCCGTGGAGACTCGCGAGGACCACGAACGCGTCCGGGCTGCGCTGGAGCAGCTGACGGACCTGCAGCGCGAGGTCGTCGACCTCGCCTACTACGGGGGACACACCTACCGCGAGGTCGCCGAGCTCCTCGACACACCGCTCGGCACCGTGAAGACCCGCATGCGCGATGGCCTCATCCGTCTGCGCGATGCAATGGGGGTAGAGCGATGACTCCGACTGACAACATCCACACCCTGTCCGGCGCGTACGCGCTGGACGCCCTCGACGACCTCGAGCGCGTCCGGTTCGAGGCCCACCTGGACGGCTGCCACGCCTGCACCGAGGAGGTCGCGAGCTTCCAGGCCACCTCGGCGCTGCTCGGCACCGCCGAGGAGCTCCCGGTCTCGCCCGAGTTCCGCAGTGCGGTCCTCGCCGAGATCGAGCACGTCCGCCAGGTCGGCCCGGTCACCGCACGCGTGACCGGCATGGCCCCCCGCCTCGTCTCCGTCGCCGCCGCCGTGCTGGCCGTCGCCGTCGTCGCGCTCTCGGTGGTCACCGCCGGCCTGCGCCGCGAGGTCGGCGAGCTCGAGGCCTACGAGGACATCGCCGCGATCATGCAGGCCGAGGACGCGATCACGCTGACCGAGCAGATCGGCGAGGCCCGACTGCAGGTCGTCGCGTCGCCCGGTGCCGGTGCGGGCGCGATCCTCGCCAACGGCATGAGCGAGGCCCCCAACGGCCACGCCTACCAGCTGTGGCTGCTGACCGAGGACGACCAGGCGATCCCCGCCGGCTTCCTCAAGGTCGGCGAGGACGGCCACGGCGAGCACATCATGCGCGGCGACATGGACGGCGTCGTCGCCGTCGGCATCACCGTCGAGCCCGAGGGCGGCAGCGAGAGCCCGACCACGACCCCGATCGCGGTCCTCCCCCTCTCCGCCTGAGCGCACCCCTCCTCGAACGCCCCCGGTCCGACCGGGGGCGTTCGTCATCGAGTGCGTGGCCTCGTGGCCGATCCACCCAGGATCCACTCACTCGGCGGGGATGGGGACGGCGGTGCCGGCGACGCGGACACCGGCGGTGCCGGACGCGTCGACGTGCAGCACCGAGGGACGGCCCATGTCCACGCCCTGGTGCACCACGAACCGGCCGTCGGGAGGCAGCTCGGCGCGGCCACGGAGGTAGGCCCCGAGCGCGGCGGCGGCGGCACCCGTGGCGGGGTCCTCCACGACGCCCCCGACGGGGAACGGGTCGCGGGCATGGAACGTGGCCGCATCCTCGCGGTGCACGACCTGGATCGTCGTCCAGTCCCGGCTCGTCATGAGGTCGCGGAGGTCGTCGAAGCCGTAGTCCATGGCGGCCAGCGTCGCACGGCCCCGCAGTGCCAGCACGGGGTGGTGCGCGCCGCCGAACCCGACCGCGGGTGGCAGCGCCGGGTCCAGCACGTCGCGGCCCCAGCCGAAGCAGGCCAGCAGCGCATCGAGGTCGTCGTCGGCGATGGGTGCGACGTCGGCGGCCGGTGACGTGAGCTCGGCGCGGACCGCCGGACCGCCACGGTCGATCGCGACGGCGACGTCACCGACCGCCGTCGCCAGCACCGCCGCCTCCAGGCCGCGGTCGCGCGCTGCCAGCGCCACGCCGGACGCGATCGTCGCGTGGCCGCAGAACGGCACCTCGGCCGCCGGGGCGAAGTAGCGGCACCACCAGCGGCCGGCGCCCTCGGGCACGAGGAAGGCCGTCTCCGAGTAGCCGACCTCCGCCGCGATGCGCTGCATCTCCTCGCGGTCCAGCTTCGTGTCGGTCACGACCACCCCGGCCGGGTTCCCGCCCGCCGGGTCGTCCGTGAACGCACTCCACCGCTCGACGTCCACCATCTCGTCCACTCCTGCGAGGTGTGCCGCTGCTGGCTCGGATGCTGGCCGTGAGCGTCACACCCTGCGACGGGACCGGGCAGCCGACACGGGCGTCGGCGTCACCAACCCCGTTCACAGGTGAGCAGCTCACCGCGACCGTTCGCTGCTCAGCCGACGGTCTGGTCGATGCCGCCGTAGCTGTGGAGGCCGACGATCAGCAGGTTCACCGCGTAGTAGGTGAACAGCAGGACGCCGTAGGCGACCAGGCCCAGCCACGACGCACGACGCCCCTTCACGCCACGCGTGGCGCGGGCGTGCAGGTAGCCGGCGTAGGCGACCCAGGTGACGAACGAGCTCGTCTCCTTGGGGTCCCAGCCCCAGAACCGGCCCCAGGACTGCTCGGCCCACATGGCCCCGGTGATGACGGCGAACGTCCACAGCGGGAACGAGAACGCGATCGTCCGGTAGGTCAGCGAGTCCAGGGTCGTCGCGCTGGGGAGGTAGGGCACGGCCCACCACGCGACCAGCGTCAGTGCGGCCATGGTCCCGACCATCTGCACCGAGACCATCGGGTCCCACCAGATCAGCGAGAAGACGAGCGTGACCAGCGCCACGCCACCCAGGATCGTCCACGGCGCACGCACGCCGGCGACCCGCTGGGTGAGGACCTCGCGCAGTGCGGCGCGGTAGGCGGCGTCCTGGTCGGCCTCGTCGATGTCGACGACGTCGGCCTCGACGCGCGACGGGACCGAGTCCAGCGTCTGGTCCTCGTCCGCGGCGGCCTCCCGGCCGACGTCAGCGCCGGCGCCGTCCTCCGTCGTCGGGGCCTGCGCGGCACCGACCGTGTTGGGACCGAACGACGAGCCGGCCTGCGCCGCGACGCGCGACTCGGCGGTGTCACGCAACAGGTGCAGCGCGTTGAAGATCGCGCCCAGCGAGAAGATGCCGAACGAGATCACGATCGTCGTGACGTGGATGGCCCGCCACCACGTGTCGAGGATCGGCTGCAGCGGCGCGGGGTCGGAGTACAGCAGCAGCGACAGCACGAGCGTCAGCTCGGCGCCGAGCATGACGAAGCCCATCAGCTCGGGTCGGCGCATCTTCCACTGGATCACGAGCAGGCCACCGAGCACCGTCGTCAGTGCGATGATCGAGGAGAACTCGAACATGTTGCCCAGCGGCAGCCGCCCGGACGCCTCGATGCGGACGACGACGTGGGCGAGGTGCGCGACGACACCGAGGATCGCCAGACCAGTCGCCCAGCGCAGCGACGCGGCGCCCGAGCCGTCGTGCTTGCCGTCGACGGCATCGAGCTTCGGCGCAGCCATCGCACGCAGGTAGAGGATCGCCGACGCGAGGTACAGGACCAGCGTCATCGGCGAGAACAGGAAGCGGCTGAGCTCAGCGGAGGTCATCGTGGGGCCACCTCGTCACGGGCTGCGGGGGTGAGGTCGGGTGCGTCCAGCGCGGCGCGCAGGTCGTCGGCCAGCTCGGCGAACTCTTCCTCGAAGGCCTGTGGACGCTGGAACGCCCGCCCGGCCACGGTCACGAGGGTACGCCCGTCCGCCGACCGCTCGACCCCCACCCACAGGCGACGGCGGTAGGCGTACAGCGCGGGCAGCAGGCCCAGGAGCAGCAGGGCCGACCCCAGCAGCAGCCACGGCACCTGCGGGCGGCTCGAGACCTGGAAGTTGGTCCAGCGACGCAGCTCGGCGAACTCGACGGTGACGTCGCTGTCGGGCAGCTCCACCACCTGCCCGAGGCGCAGGCCGCCGCGCGGGCCCTCCGTCAGCAGCTCGGTGTTGAGCGTGTTGACGTTCTGGGCAGCGGACAGCTGGAGGTCGCCGGTGTAGGACCGGAACACCAGCAGCGGCGCGTCCGCCCACGGGGCGCCGGTGATGACCGGTTGACCGTCGTCGCCCTCGGGCGCGTACGGGATGAGGAAGACGTCCAGCCCCACGTCGGGCTCGGCCGCCGGCGCCTTCACGGCGCCGCGGAACGCGCCGTTGTCGTTCACGGTGGTGGCGAGGAACCCGTCGAACACGACGTCCCGCCCCTCGCGGACCACGACGCGCGGGGCGTAGCCCCAGCCGAGGAGGTGGATCTTGAAGCCGTCGACCACGACCGGGCTGTTGCCCTTGACCGTGGCCCCGCGCACGTCGCCCTCGGCCGTCTCGATCGTCACGTCCGCCTCGAAGGTGCGCGGCGTGCCGCCGAACTGCGGGTCGCGGAACCACTCGACCCGGAACTCGTCGTTGGTCAGCTGGAACCCGCTGTGGTCCTCGGGGCCGAACCAGCGGCCGGGGTCGGCGATCCAGTAGCCGATCTCGGTGTCGGTGAAGCTCTCGCCCTCGGTGACGCCGACGAACCCCTCGAACGTCAGCAGCTGGCCGAAGACGATGGCCACGAGCAGGACGTAGAACGACAGGTGGAACAGCAGGCTGCCGCCCTCACGCAGGACCACGCCCTTCTCGCCGGCGACCTGCGTGCCGCGGTCGCCGAGGTCACCGTCGCGCGTGCGCCAGCCGCGGTCGGCGAGGAACCCGCGCGCCGTCGCGTGGGCAGCGTCGGGCGCGAGGTCGGTGGTGATCTGCTCGACGTGCTCCTGGTCGCCGATGTGCCGGGTCAGCGGGGGGACGCTGTGCCGGGTGATGCGCCACCACGCCTTGATCCTGGGCAGCAGGCACGCCGTCAGCGAGGTGAACAGCAGCAGCAGCGTCATGAGGAACAGGGGCGACGCGTAGACGTCGAAGGCGCCGATCGCGTCGAGGACGGTGGCGACCGCCTCACCCGGGCCGGCCTCGCCGCTGCGCCAGTCGGCGACCGTCTGCGGGACGTTGATCTCCTGCGGCACGACCGTCGCCACGATGCTCTCGAGCGCCAGGACACCCAGCAGCCACAGGGCGGTCCGCATCGTCCGCAGCCGGCGCCAGTTCTCCTTGACGGCAGCGACGAGCAGCCCCGACACCGACGGGGGTCGCGGCTCCCGCCGCACGGGCGGGTTCATCTGCGGCGGAGGGGAGGACTCGAGCTTGCTCACGCCCCGGAGGGTAGGGAGGCACCCCGTCCCACTCGTCCGTGCGTGCGGTGGCCCCACGTCCCCTGTCCGCGGGACCAGCGACCCTCCGGGCGCGACTCAGGCGGGGTCGAGCGACTGCAGCGTGAACACCACGTCCTCGCGGTACTGCTGCTCGGTGGCCCCACTGCTCGTCGTGGCGATCGAGCGCTGTTCCCGTACCCGCAGCCCCGTCGTCGGGTCGAGCCACAGGTCGAGCTGCCCCTCCCCGGTCACCCCGTCACCGCTGACGGTGTAGGCGTACAGGAGCCGGTCCGCGGTCACGACCGTGCCGTCACCCAGCGTCACGTCCTCGGAGCCGACGTGCTCGACCGTGCCGGTGCTGGTGATCCCGGGGCCCTGGCAGACGTGCTCGACGACGCGCCCCTGTTCGTCGGGGCGGTACAGCGCAGAGTCGCCCGAGCACGTGTAGACCGTGGTGCTCGGCGTCTCGCCGAACGTCCGCTCGAGGACCCAGTCGGTCCAGTCGAGGCCGCCGTCCGCGGCGAGGTCGAACGTGAACGTGTCCGCGTAGCGGTCCCCGGCCACGAGCTCCACCGACCACGTGGCACCGCCGCTCACGGTCGCCGTGGCCGTCGCCGGCAGCTGGTACTCCAGCGGTTCGACCCCGCCGGTCAGCGACCACGTGCCACTGCTCGCGTAGGTGTAGGTGCCCGCCGTCGGGGCGGCGAGATCCTCGTCCGCTGGGATCGCATCGTCGTCCCCGCCACTGCCGTCGGTCACGTCCTCGGTCGGCTCGCCGGCGGCAGGCTCCTCGCTCGCGTCCGCGCCGTCCGGGTCGGCGTCGTCAGCCTCATCGGCCCCGTCGGTCGCGTCGTCGGTCCCGCCGGACGCCACCTCGTCGGTCACGCCGTCGACCGCGACGTCGGCCGTGTCGTCACCGCCGGTGAGCAGCACCACGTTGAGGATCAGCAGCCCGGCGGCGATGGCGGCCAGGACGGCGGGGCGACGGGGCGACTCCAACGGCTGCGACCTCGGGACGGCGACGGGGCGGCAGCGTACGGTCGGCCGGCCGTCGGGACCGACCGCGGACGCCGGCGGACTCGGCGGCTCACGTCTGACACGACAGCGGCCGCGTCGGCACACTGCGTGACGAGGGGGGTGGACGATCGCGACTCGCAACCGACCGGCGCGCCGGTTCGCAGCCCGGGCCGCCGTGGTCCTGCTGGCGATCGGCATCACCGTGCACGCGTTCGTCGTGCAGGCGATCGACCGCGAGCTGGAGCGGCAGCTCGAGCTGCACGCACGGTTCGTCACCGCGTACGTCGTCGCGCCCGCGCTGGCCGAGGGTCGCAGCCCCGACGACGTCGCTGCCGCCGTCGTGACACGTGACCCGCAGGTCAACCAGCTGACGATCAGGGACGCCGACGAGTCGGTGCTCGGTCGTGCGGGGGCGCGCACCGGGACCGACGTGACCGACGTCGTGACCGTCCCAGGGACGGAGCTCCGTGCCGTCGTCGACCAGGACAGCGGCGCGTTGCAGACGGCCGCGACCGGCCTGACGCGACGACTCGCCGTCGTGCTCGGTGGCGGCCTGGCCGTCCTGTGGCTGGCGATCGTCCCCCTGGCCTACCGGCTCGGGCGGGAGCTGCGCGCCCAGGCCGACGAGCTGCGCGCCCAGTCGGTCGAGCTGCAGCGCCTGCTCGACCAGGAGCACCTGACCGTCGAGCGGCTGCGCGAGGTCGATCACATGCGCGACCGCTTCCTCGAGTCCATCTCGCACGAGCTGCGGACCCCGCTCACGGTCGTCAAGGGCTCGCTGCAGATGTTGTCGCTGAAGGGCGACAGCATCCCGGCGCCGATGCGTGCCCAGCTCATCGAGCGCGCCACCGAGAAGGCCGAACGGCTGAGCGCGCTCCTCCAGGCCCTGCTCGATCTCAACGCGTCGGCCGAGGCCCCCGACAACGTCCACTGGGTCGAGCTGCGGGCCGCGGTCACCGAGGCCGGACGCCTGCTGCCGGACCGCCCGGTGGCGACCGACCTGGAGCTCGACGGCATCGTCACGAACCGGGCGCAGCTCGTGCGCGCACTCGGCGCCCTGCTCAGCAACGCCGTCCGGCACGCACCGGGGGACGACCCCGTCCTGGTGCGCGCGGTCGTCCGTGACGGGACCGACGTCGAGCTGGTCGTCGCGGACCGTGGCCCCGGCATCCCGGTCGAGCTGCGCGAGGCCGTGTTCGAACCGTTCCGGCAGGGCGAGCTCCTCGACGGCCACTCCCCGGGCACCGGCATCGGGCTGTCCCTGGTCGCGGCCTTCGCAGCGCAGCACAACGGCCGGGCTTGGGCCGAGGACCGCCCGGGTGGTGGCACCGAGCTGCACGTCCTGCTCCGCGACGTCGTCGGCACGCGGGACGAGCACCCGCCGCCGGCCGTCGAGAGGGCCGGTGCCGACGCCGACCGGGGGGTCGTGCTGCCGGTCGCGTCCGGTGCCGACGCATCGCGCACTCGCGCCGCCGGCGACGACGGCGCGACGGAGCGCTAGCCGAGCGTGGCCGGCTCCGGCTCTCCCAGTTCGGCGCGGTCGGCCGGCCGGACCACCACGGTCACACGGTCGCCCGTCCGCAGGCCGTCGACGACGGTGAAGGGCACGACCTCGTCATCGCGCCCCACGGCGACGGGCAGGCCGGCCTTGCCGCT
>JBFKQZ010000058.1:0-13693 GCA_041627475.1 Nitriliruptoraceae bacterium
CCTGGGCCAGTCCGGCCAGGATCGTGAGGGCATCGTCCTTGGAGGGCACCTGGTTGGCGCCGGGAACGCCCGTTCCCGTCGTCGTCACGCAGACCTCCGGACCGCAGAACGGTCGAACCTACCGGTCGGCGACGTCCTGCCTGCCCGTTTCGCCGATCGGCTGCAGCCGGCGCCCACAGGCGGCCAGACAGGCGACGAGCCCGTCGAGATCGTGCGGGTCGGCCACCGCGAGCGGCTCCACGCCGTGGCCGCGGAGCGTCTCGGCCGTGACCGGCCCGATCGCGACGATGGCGCCGCGGATGCCCCGGGCCCGACCGGCAGCGACCAGCGCGTCCGCCATCGACGACGAGAGCACGGGCACCAGCTGGACCCGGCCGTCCGCGAGCAGCGTCGCCGCGGTCTCGTCGAGGTCGTTCGTGATCGTGCGGTAGGCGACGACCTCGGTGACGTCCCACCCCGCCTCGGTGAGCCGCTCCGCAAGCAGCGGCGTGGCCAGGTCCGCCCGGGTGAGCAGGGCGCGGGCACCCGCGGCCGGTGGTGCACCGATCGTGTCCGCGAGCCCCTCGGTGGTCGAGACCTCGGCGACGAGGTCCGCGCGGACGGCGAGCTCGCGCTCCAGCGTGGCGGCGGTGCCGGGCCCGACACAGGCGACGGTGGTCGCACCTGCCAGCGCCCGGGCGTCGAGTCCGGCGGCGCGGACGGCACGGGCGAGGGCGCGCACACCGTTGGGCGACGTCAGCGCGAGCAGGTCGTGGTCGCCGGCGGCGAGGGCGCGGACGGCAGCGTCCATCGCGTCGAGGTCCCCGTCCCCGATGTCGAGGAGCGGCGCCTCGAGCACGTGCGCGCCGAGGTCGCGCAGGCGTGCCGTCAGCGCTGCCGCCTGGTGCGGGGCACGGTGATTGCTCACCACGATGCCACGCAGCGGCCAACGGTCGCGCCAGTCCTCGGGGCCGACGACGTCGTCACCGACCGCCAGGAGCACGGGACCGACGGCCGTGCGGTCCTGCAGGTCACGCAACTGCAGCGCCGTGGCCCGCTGCCCGGGGGTGCCGGCCGCCTCGACCAGCACGACCGGCGTGTGCGGCAGGTAGCCACGACCGACCAGCCCCTTGCGCCAACCGTCCAGGTCGGGCCGGTCCGCGGCGAGCACGGCGACGTCCAGCCGCCCGTCCTCCGGGTCGCGCGCGGTCCCGGTGCCGAGGCCGGCCGCCACGAGGGCCGCCTCCACCTCACCGGTCGATGCCACCACATCGACAGGGACCCCGGCAGCGCGCAGTCGGGCGATGTCCCGGACGGTCGTCGGGGCGCTCTGGACGGCCGTGGCGACGAGCTGGACCACGACCCGCCCGTCGAGGTCGAGCGACACTGGGTCGAGCGACGCGAACGTGCCGTCGACCACGCTGCCGCGTGCGAGCGGGGCGAGGACGTCGGGCGGCAGCTCGGCCGGACGGCGCAGCTCGTCGGCGTGAGCGACCACGACCGCGGCCCGGACGGACGTCACCGACGGGTCGAACCGCGGCACGGCCACGACGTACAGCACACCGGGCTCCGGTGGCCCCCCGCCCACGCCGCGCAGGGCGTCGAGCAGCTCGGTCGCCGCGTCCACAGGTCCTCCTCGGTGCCCGCCGTCGCCGGACTGCCGACAGGTAACCCGGCCGGCAGGACTTCCACAGGATCGACGGGACCCGCCTGCCAGTGTCACAGGTCACGCGTGTCGAGATGTCGCGACGTCGCGGGTCCGGGCGGTGGCGCTCCGCTTCCGCCGAAGGCGCCCGCTGCCCCCGGAGTGTGCGCCGACGAAAACTTCGGGCGCTGGCGTCGCCGTTCCGAGCGAAAGAGCGCGCATGCGCACAGTTCGGCGCGGATCCGTCGCGACGGGGCAACCCCGTCGCGTCCAGGCGCGCTCGACTCAGGCGCGGTCGAGCGCCGCGAGGATCTCGTCGGCGCCCTGGCCGAGGAGCGTCGCGGCGAGGGTGCGGCCGAGGTCGTCGACCGCGTTCGTCGCTGCCTCGTGCGAGGCCCGCAGCACCGTCGTGCCGTTCGGGTCGGCGACGAGCCCAAGCAGCTCGACGCGGCCGTTGCGGTGGTCACCCGTGCGCAGACGCGCGAGTGCACCGATGGGGGCCGTGCAACCACCGGCGAGCGATGCGAGGAACGTCCGCTCGGCGCGGACGCACAGGTGCGTCACCGGGTCGTCGATCTGGCGCAGTGCCTTGCGGGTCTCGGCATCGCCGACGCGGCACTCGAGCGCGAGGGCGCCCTGCGCAGGCGCAGACAGCAGCTCCCCCGGCTCCAGTGGGACGGCCTTCACGGCGTGCTCCACGGCGCCGAGGCGCTGGACGCCGGCGAGCGCGACGACGACGGCGTCGAGGTCGCCCTCGGCGACCTTGCGCAGGCGCGTGTCGAGGTTCCCACGCAGCGGCTGGACGAGCAGGTCGCGACGCGCCTTCATCAGCTGCGCGCGTCGGCGCGTGGAGGACGTCCCGACGGTGAACGGGTGGGTCCGCGGGATCGCCGACAGACGCAGTCCCTCGCGGGTCACCAGCAGGTCGCGGGGGTCGGCGCGCCGCGGCACCGCACCGATGACCAGCCCCTCGGCCGGCGCCGTGGGAAGGTCCTTGTAGGAGTGCACGACGAGGTCGCAGTCACCGTCGAGGACGGCCTGGCGCGTGCGGTCGACGAAGACGCCCTTGGCGTCGAACGCCTGGATCGCCCGGTCCGGCTGCTCGTCACCGGTCGTGGACATGGGGACGAGCTCGGCCTCGCGGCCGGTCGCCGCTGCCAGCGCGTCGGCGACGTGCCCAGCCTGGGCCCGGGCCAGCGCGCTGCGGCGCGTGGCGATCCGCCACGGCCGCGTCACGACTGCGGCTCGTCCGGGTCGAGCTCGACATCACCAGCGAGCTGATCGAGCTCGACGTCGAGCGCGAAGAGGTCGGCGAGCAGGCCGACGTGGTGCTCGGCGTTGCCGTCCGCCAGCCGCTTGAGGCGGACGGTGGGCTCGTGCAGGAGCGTGTTGATGATGCCTTCGGTCAGCGCCTCGACGGCCTGCCGCTGGTCCTCGTCGAGCCCCGCGAGGCGGGAACCGAGCCGTTCGAGCTCGTCCTGGCGCACACGCTCGGCGTGACGCCGCAGCTCACGGATGGTCGGCTCGACCTCGATCTGGCGCAGCCAGCGACGGAAGCCCTCGGCCTCGTCGACCACGAGCTCGCGCGCCTCGGCGACGACGTCGCCGGTCTCGCCGCGCTGGGCGACCTCGCGGACCTCGCTGATGTCCACGATGGTGACCTGCGGCAGCGCGGCGGCCTCGGGGGCGACGTTGCGCGGCACGGCGAGGTCGAGCACGACGACCGGTGCGTCGGCCGTCCGCAGACGGGCGGCCTCCTCGAGGAGCGGCAGGTCGAGGACGGGCTCGGGTGCGCCGGTCGTGCAGACCACGACGTCCGCGGCGGCGACGGCGCTCGCGAGCGCGTCGATGTCCACCACCGCGGCACCGACCTTGCGGGCCAGGCGGGTGGCCTTGTCGGGGCTGCGGTTCCAGACGCTGATGTCCAGCACACCGAGCTCGGCGAGCTGCGTCATCGTCAGCGCGCCGATCTCGCCCGCACCGACGACCAGCACGTCGCTGTCGACGAGGTCCTTGTCGAGGTGGTCGGCCACGGCCTCGAGGCCGACGTCGACCATCGACCGTGCGCTCTCGCCGATCGTGGTCTCGCGGCGGACGCGGCGGCCCACGCGGACGGCCTGGCGGAAGAGGCGCTGGAGCATCCGTCCCGCGGTGCCCTCGGCGCGTGCCTCCTCCATGGCGTCGCGGACCTGCATCGCGATCTGCTGCTCGCCGACGACCATCGACTCGAGCCCACCGGCGACGGCGAAGAGGTGCTCGGCGGCGTCCTCGTCGACCTTCGCGACCATGAGCCGCTCGAGCTCCTCGCGCGGCAGCTCGCCGCGGGCAGCGAGCCAGTCGACCAGCACGTCGTAGCCGTCGTGGAACCGTGCGAGGTCGGCGTAGACCTCGACCCGGTTGCAGGTCGAGACGACGACCGCCTCGAGCACGTGGTCCAGGGTGGTCAGCTCGTGCAGGACCTTGCGTGTCCGCTCAGCAGGAACGGCGAGACGCTCCAGGAGCGCCAGGGGCGCCTGGGTGTGGTCGACACCGAGCAGCAGGATGGACACGGGACTCCAGTCCGAGCGGACCGGCGACAGGACGCCCGACCACTCGCGGTCGCGAACTCGACGGGACCCTCGTCGTGACTGTCGCAGAGGAGAACCACGGGCGCCGTCGAGCAGACGCAACGGTACCGGCCGTGCCGGAGGCCCTCATCGGCCGTCCGTCTCAGCGCACGAGACCGCTGTTGGCGTGCAGCTGCTCGTAGAACGAGAGGATCTGCAGCTCGACGGAGAGGTCGACCTTGCGGACGGTGACCTCGTCGGGCACGTCGACGTGGACGGGCGCGAAGTTCAGGATGGCGGTGACCCCCGCCTCGACCAGGCGCGTGGCGACGTCCTGTGCCGCGGTCGCGGGGGTCGCGAGCACGGCGATGGTCACGCCCCGCTCGGTGACGACGGCCTCGAGGTCGGCGACGTCCTCGACCGCGAGGCCCGCGACCTCGGTGCCGACCAGGTCGGGGTCGGCGTCGAGGAGCCCGGCGACCTGGAAGCCGCGCTGGGCGAACCCGCCGTAGTGCGCGAGTGCCTGGCCGAGGTTGCCGAGACCGACGATGACGACCGGGCGCTCGTCGGTCAGGCCGAGGGCACCGGAGATGCCGTCGACGAGCTCCTTGACCGGATAGCCCACCCCACGGGTGCCGAACGACCCGAGGTGCGAGAGGTCCTTGCGCAGCTTCGCCGGGTTCACGCCCGACGCCCGCGCGAGGTCGCCGGACGAAACGGTCGCGATCGACCGTTCCTGCAGCTCCACGAGTGCACGCAGGTACAGCGGGAGCCGTGCGACGGTGGCGTCGGGGATGCTGCGCTCGCGCACTGGACTGCTGCCTTGGGGTCGTCGGCTGCCCGGCCGCCGGGCTGGTGCCCGGTGCCCGGGCGACTGGTGGGGGAGGCTACGGGTTCCGCCCGGCAGCGCGAAGTGCCGCGCGCACGGCGCCGGGCTCGAGCCGTCCCTCCGCGATCTCGACCCCGTCGACCGCCACCACCGGGACCCGGATGTTGTAGCGGCGCTGGAGGTCGTCGTCGGCGTCGACGTCGACGCGCTGGACGTCGTGACCACCCGCTTCGCGGGCCACGAGCTGCTCGGCCTCGCGACACAGCCCGCACCCGTCCCGGGTGAAGACCGTCACGACGCGTCGTCGCTGCCACGGGAGTCGCACGGCTCAGCCTCCGACCGGCGGTGTCTCGACGGGTGGGGTCTCGACCGGCTGGAGGGTCCGGCGGAAGCCCGCGTACATGACCACGACCCCGACGGCGAGCCCGATCGCGTGCCCGGTCGTCTCGGCATCGGTGAGGGTGACCCCGACGAGCGCACCGAGGAACTCGCTGACGTACGCGAACAGCGCACTGGCCGCGGCCAGCAGCACCCCGAGGGCGATCAGGAGGTTGCCGCGCACGACGTTGCCGGCGCGCGCCGCACCGCGCCGACCGGCGAACAGCCACTCGGCGGTCGCCGCGAACCAGCTGCGGTCGCGCACGCTCACACCGCGCAGCAGTGCGTCGGCCTCGTGGTCGGGACGGCGCCACACCACGTGGGCGCTGGACGCGAGCGCGCCGACGACCACGACGACCGAACCGACGGTGTTGCCGGCGACGGCCAGCCCCCGCACGCCCAGCGGGAACAGCTCGCGGCCCTCGGGCAGCCCGACGGCCGGCAGGGGCACCACGAACGCAGCAGCCGTGACCGCGGCCGCCGCGACCAGCGTGAAGACCACGACCACGCCGGCGCTGCCGCGCTGCACGGTCGCGGCCGCGGGCAGCGCCAGGACCACCGCGAGCACCCCGGACAGCACGGCGGTGGCGAGCCAGAGGGCCGGCTGCGAACCCGTCGCCCCCCAGCCGGCGAGCGCTGCGGTGAGGGCCAGCACGGCGGCCAGCACCTGCAGGACCGGACGTCGACGAGCGTTGATCACGATCGTCCCGAGGGCGAGCCAGAGGACGTTGGTGACAGCACCGAAGAGGTAGAACACACGGAACAGCGGCCCGTTCCAGCCCAGCACCTGGCCGAGGAGCAGCGCTGCCGACGCCAGCGCGAACTGGACCAGCGACAGCCCCCACCACAACGACGCGGGCGTCCGACCGCGGGCGTGCCAGCGCTGCAGCAGCGCCACGGCGAAGACCGTCCCGACGACGGTCGCGACGAGGCTCGCGAGCGTCGCCACCTCAGAGTCGCAGCTCGGTCCGCCGGACCTTGCCGGTGACGGTGCGCGGCAGCTCGGCGACGACGTTGATCGCGGTCGGGCACTTGTAACGGGCGAGCCGCGCGCGACACCAGTCGTCGAGCTCCTCGCCGCTCAGCTCCTCGTCGTCGGTCCGCACGACGTGCGCGACGACCGTCTCGCCGGTCTGCGGGTGCGGCGCACCAACGACGGCCACGTCGGCCACGCCGGGGTGGCCGCGCAGGACCCGCTCGACCTCGCGCGGGTAGACGTTGAACCCGCTGACGATGATCAGGTCGGTGTGCCGGTCGACCAGCCGCAGCCAGCCCTCGTCGTCGAGCACGCCGACGTCGCCGGTGCGCAGCCAGCCGTCGTCGGTCAGCGCCCGTGCCGTGGCCTCTGCGTCCCCCCAGTAGCCGACGAAGACGTTCGGGCCCCGGACCCAGACCTCCCCCGGGTCGCCGGGCTCGACGTCGGCGCCGTCCTCGACCAGGCGCAGCTCGACGTCGGGCAGGGGCGGACCGACGAACCCCGGCCGCACGTCGTCGCCGAGCGCGCTCGACGTGACCGACGGCGCCGCTTCCGTCAGCCCGTACCCCTCACGGATCTCGTGGCCGGTGGCCTCGCGGAACGCGGTCCACACGGCACGCGGCAGCGCCGCCGCGCCCGAGGCGCAGAGCCGCACTCCCCGGAGCTGGTCCTGCGGTGGCGACTGGGCCCACGCCACGTACATCGGCGGCGCGCCGAGCAGGACGGTCACGCCGGTCTGCGCGACCAGCTCGGCGGTCGCGTAGGGGTCGAAGCGCTCCTGGAGCACGACCGTCGCGCCCATCGTGACCGTCGGCCCGAGACCCACGTTCAACCCGTAGACGTGGAACAGCGGCAGCACGAGGAGGACGACGTCGTCGGGCTCGACCCGGTGCCGCCCGGCCAGGGACTGGTCCTGGTTCGTGACGAGGTTGCGGTTGGTCAGCATCGCGCCGCGCGGTCGGCCGGTGGTGCCCGAGGTGTAGACCAGCGCGGCCAGGTCGTCGGGACCGCGCTCGGTCTCGACCGGCTGCCCGCCCGGGTCGGCGACCATCGTCGCCCACCGCGCGTCGGCGGAGGCCGCCGTCGCGCCGGCGACGACCACGGTCCGCAGGGCGGGCAGGACGCCGCGCAGCGGCGCGACCGCCTCGGCCACGGACGCCGACACCACCGCGAGGACCGCCCCGCTGTCGGCGAGGATGTGCCGCAGCTCGTCGGCGGCGAGGGCCGGGGCGGCAGGGACGGCCACGGCACCCAGCCGCAGCACGCCGTACCAGGCCTCGACGAAGGCGGGGACGTTGGGCAGGACGATCGCGACACGGTCGCCGGGCCCGACGCCCTTCTCGGCGAGCGCGGCAGTGACGGCGTCGACGCGCTCGTCCAGCTGCGCGTAGGTCAGGGCGCGGTCCTGCCACCGCACGGCGACGTGGTCGCCGCGCTCCGCGGCCGTGGCACGAAGCCGTCCTGCCGGCGTCGCGGCCCGCCCCTCGGCGCCCGGGATCCCCACGACGACTCCTCCTGCGGCTGGCGACGCCCGCCCGAGACTAGTCCCCACCCCCTCGTGGCCGAGCCCCGTAGGCTCGCCGACATGATCGCGCCGCGCATGCTCGCCTCGACGGGCCCGCTCTTCTCCCGGGACCTCGCCTGGGCCCTCGAGGTGATCGCCGACGCCGGTTACGACGGCGCCGAGCTGATGGTCACCCAGGAGTCTGTGACGCAGGACGCCGACGTCGTCGCGGCCGCGTCGGAGCAGGTGGGCCTGCCGATCGACGTGGTCCACGGGCCGTTCCTGCTGGTGACCCGCCGGGTCTTCGGGACCGACCTGGTCGAGAAGGCGCGGCGCTCCATCGAGCTCGCCGGTGCGGTCGGCGCCGAGCTCATGATCGTCCACCCGCCCTTCCGCTGGCAGGCGGACTTCCACCGCTGGCTGCTCGGCCCGGGTGACGAGGAGGCCGCGGCGGTGGGGACGCGGGTCGGCGTCGAGAACCTCTACCCAGTCAAGGTGCTCGGCCAGCCCGTCCGGTTCCACCGCTACACCGAGCCCGAGCACCTGACGCCCTTCCGCGACGTCGTGCTCGACACCTCGCACTTCGGCGTCGCCGGCGTGGACATCCTCCACGCCTGGCACCAGCTCGCGCCCGTCGCCTCGCACCTGCACGTCTCGGACTACCGCGGGCAGGGGCGGGACAGCCACGCGCCGCTCGGCCACGGGCTCCTGCCGCTCGGCGGCTTCCTGCAGGCGGTGGCGGCCGACGGGTTCACCGGCGCGATCACCCTGGAGCTGGACTGCCGCCGCTACCTCGACGACCGGGCCGCGCTGGTCGGCTACCTGCGGCAGGAACGCGAGAAGTGCCTGGCACTGCTCGCTGGCGAGGACGTCGAGGACGTGCTCGGGCGGCCGGACCACGTCAGCGAGGCGCCGTCGGTCGAGGGCGACGCGGACCAGCCCACGATCGGCCGGTCACGCTGAGTGAGCGGGATCGCACACGGACTGTCCGGTCGGACGCCGAGGCGTTACCTTCGGTAACAAGAACCCGCGTCACACTGCAGCGGAGCAGCCCTGCGGCACACATCCGCACATCTGCTCGCTCCGTACGCTGAACGACAGACGCACTCGGCCGACAGGTCGGACGACTCGCCATGCTGGGGGACCTCGTGCGCAACGGCACCGCCATCGGGCTCGTCGTGCTGCTGCTCGTGATCCTCGCCGCGATGGCGATCCAGCTGGCCCAGGCGCGATGATGCGGACCGGCCGATGACCACGGAGACCGTGGACGCCGAGCTCGTCGACCTCGTCGACCGGGCCCAGGGTGGCGACGGTGCCGCGTTCGCGGAGCTCTACGACCGCTACGTCGACCAGACCTTCGGCTACGTCTACCGGCGCGTCCAGCACCGCCAGACCGCCGAGGACCTCACCTCCGACGTCTTCCTGCGCGCCTTCCGCCGGCTGAACACCTTCGAGTGGCAGGGCGTCGACCTCGGCGCGTGGATCATGACGATCGCGCGCAACCGCGTGCACGACCACTTCAAGTCGGCCCGGTTCCGCATGGAGCGGGCGAGCGACCAGACCCCCGAGGACCCCACCCCGGGCGTGGACGACGATCCCGAACGGGTGGCGATGGGCCGCGACATGGCCCGCGCGCTCGGCCGGGCGCTGGAGAACCTCAGCGACGACCACCGCGAGGTCATCGAGCTGCGGTTCGTGCACGACCGGTCCGTCGCCGAGACGGCCGAGATCATGGGTCGGACCGTCGGCGCGACCAAGGCACTGCAGTACCGCGCCCTCAAGGCACTCGCGGCCGAGGTCAAGGACACGCCGGGGCTCTCGGAGATCGCCACGCTGGGCCTCGCCGGCCTGCTGGCCCTGCTGCGCGCGCTGCCGCTCTGACCCGGCGTCCGTCCAGCGCACACGACGCGCGATTGCGCGCGCGTCGGCGTCACATCGGCCCCACTCGGTCGTTGATCCCCGTGACCGGTGGCACCGTTGGTGACGAGGAGGTGACGTGATGACCGAACGTGAGGCGATCGACCAGCTCGCAGCACTGCTGGACGGCGCGTCCGTCGAGGACGCACCGCAGTCGCTCGGTGCACTCGCCCAGCTCGCCACCTCCGTGCGCGACCACGCCGAGGTGCTCGCGCCCACGGCCGAGTTCCGTGCGTCGCTGCGTGACGAGCTCCTCGCCGCCGCCGACGCACCCCCCGGGCTCGCCGAGCGCGCCCGCCTGGCGTGGGCGGCCCGGACGGCGCACCTGCGCGCGTCCACCCGCATGGCCGTGGCGACGATGACCGCCTCCTCGATGCTCGGCACCGCTGGCGTCGCCGTGGCGGCCCAGGACGCACTGCCCGGCCAGCTGCTGTACGGGCTCAAGGGCCTGACCGAGGACGCGCGCCTCGCCCTGGCCGAGGACAGCCTCGCCCAGGCACGGCTCCACCTCGCGTTCGCCCAGGAGCGCCTCGACGAGCTCGAGGCCCTGGCCGGGGAGCTGGACAGCGACCAGGTCGTCGCCCTGCTCGCGGAGATGGACTTCCACAGCGAGGCCGGGGCCGAGGCCCTCATGGACGGCGTGAACGCCGGCGCGATCGACGCCGACGAGCTGCGCGACTTCACCGCCCGCCAGCGCAGCCGGCTCGTGGGCGTGCTCGACGAGCTGCCGCTGCTGGCCCGTCCGGTCGCCGAGGACTCGCTCGAGCTGCTGCGCCGGATCGAGATCTCCGCCGCAGGCTTCCTCCCCGTCGCCACCGACTGCGACTGCGCCCCCGCGGCCGGGACGACGACCGCCACGCCGCGGCAGCGCACCGCCCGTTCCGGCCCGACCGGCGTCGTGACCGACATCGCGGCACCGGGGGACGGCCCGGCCGTGCCCGCGGCGGACTGCGACTGCGTCGAGCTGCCCGGCGGCACCACCTCCCGGGAGCAGGCGCGCAGCGAGACGCCGCGCGACGAGGAGCAGGCCACCGCCGAGGAGGAGCCCTTCCAGCCGGAGGGTGGCTTCAGCGACGCCGGCCCGACCGACGGCGGGGACGGTGGCGGTCAGTCCGCGAGCACGACCGTGGGCCAGCTGCCCCTCGACCCGGCCGCCGAGGCCGTCGAGGGCACGACCGGCCTCGACGTCGGGCCGGGACCGGTCGACCGCACGCTGGACGGCGTGGGCGAGCTGCTCGACGGCGACGCCCCGTAGGTCAGAAGAAGACCGAGCGGCGGCCCATCAGCATCGCGTAGAGCTGCTGCTGGATCCGCTCCCGGACCTGCTCGGCGAGGTCGAGGACGACCATCGGGTCGTCGGCGGCCTCGGGCCCGTACGCGGACGTGTCGATCGGCTCGCCGTACTCGATCGCCCACTTCGACGGCAGCGGGAGCAGGCCCGCAGGACCGAGCAGCGGCAGGGCGAACAGCTGGGGCACGATCGGCAGGTAGGGCAGGCCCAGGACCCGGGCGACGGCCTTCGCGTCCCACAGCAGCGGGTAGATCTCCTCGGAGCCGACGATCGCCGTCGGCACGATCGGCACCTGGGCGCGCAGCGCCGTCGCGACGAAGCCGCCGCGCCCGAAGCGCTGCAGCCGGTAGCGGTCGCGGTACGGCTTGCCGATGCCCTTGTAGCCCTCGGGCCACACGGCCACGAGCTGGCCCGCGTCGAGCAGACGCTGCGCGTCGGCGTCCGTCGCGAGGGTCGCCCCGCTCTTGCGGGCGAGGGGTCCGACCCCCGGGAGGCGGAACACGAGGTCCGCGCCGAGCGCACGCGGGTGGCGGCCGATCTCGTCGTAGACGTCCAGCGCCACCATCATCGCGTCCGCCGGCAGGGTGCCCGCGTGGTTGGCCACGACCAGTGCGCCGCCCTCCGGCAGCCCGTCCGCGCCGGCGGAGCTGACGCGCCAGTAGCGGCGGTGCAGCGGGCGGACGAGCGGGAGCAGGACGTGCTCGGTCAGGTCGGCGTCGAAGCCGAACTCGTCGACCTCGTAGTCACCGGTCAGGCGACGACGGAGGAAGCTCGCGGCGCCCTTGACGTGCTCCAGCCACTCCTCCCCGAGGCTGTCCCGCAGCCCCTCGAGGATGTCGATGCCACCAGACGGTCGCGAGACCGGGTCGGGCTCCTGGACCACGGGGTCCGGTGACGGCAGGAGCTCCATCGCGTGCACGCGGCAGAGGCCGTCCTGCACCGCGTAGTTGCGGCATGCCCGGTCGTCGACGACGACACGGCAGCGCGGCCGCGGGGTGCCACCGCCCCCCCGGGCCGCCCGCTCGCTCGCCATGTCGTAGATCTCGGCGCCCTCGTCGGGCCCGGTCGGCTGGCTGTTCACGGCCTGCTCCCCCGTCGCGCGGCGACGAAGCGCTCCTGGCCCCTGCGGGCGATGAAGTCGTAGAGGTCACGCTCCCAGCGACCGATCTCGTCGCGGTCGAGCAGCCCGGTGATGCGGCGTCGCGCGACGAAGTCCTCGAAGGCCTCGCGGACGTCGAAGGCCGGCTCGTAGCCGAACTCCTCCTCCAGCCGCGAGGTGTCCACCACGCGACCGAACTGGAGGAAGCGCAGCTGCTCCGGTGTGAAGTCGACACGGCCCGTGCGCCGGACGACCGCGCCGACGAACCCCGCCAACGGCGCCGGCACCGGGGCCGGCACACGACCGGCGAGACGGATGCACTGCGAGAGGTAGAGCACGCCGGGCGCGGCCACGTTGTACGTCCCGGCGGGGCCGTCCACGGCGGCGCGCTCCAGCACCCCGACGGCGTCCCGTTCGTGGACGAACTGCAGCCGCGGGTCGTGCCCGAGGACGCTCGGCACGACCGGCAGGGCGAAGAAGCTCGCGAAGACCGAGTTGAGCTCGGCACCGAGGAAGTTCGCGAAGCGCAGCGTCACGAGGTCGATGTCGGGCCGCCGCTGCGTCATCGTCGTGGCGTAGCGCTCCACCTCGCGCGCGTCCTTCGACCAGCCGTCCTCGGCCGCGGTGTCGGGCACGTCGTCCTCGCGGAGCACGGCCGGCAGCGTCGGGCCGGTGCCGTACACCGCGGTGGACGACTTCAGCACGACGCGGCGCACGTGCTCGGACGCCTGCGCGGCGGCGAACAGCTGCATCGCGCCGAGGACGTTCAGCTCCTTCATGCGCGACCGGCCACCGGAGCTCGTCGGCCCGGTGTGGGTCCCGAGGTGGACCACCGTGTCGACCGCGCTGGCCTCGATGATCCGACCGACCAGCGGGTTGCGCAGGTCGGCGCGCACGAACTCGGTGCGCACGAGCGGCTGCCGCGGCTCGGCGGTGTCGACCGCGATGACCTCCTCGATGTCCTCGCGCTGCTCGAGCGCAGCGGCGACCATCGTCCCGAGCTCGTTGGCGACGCCCGTCACGAGCACACGCCGGCCCCCGGGGGCGGTGGTGTCGGTCACGGTCGGCTCCGGTCGGGTGTCACGTGCGCGCTCCACGGAGGTAGGCGTGCAGGTCATCGGGGGTGATGCGGTACTCGGCACCGAGCGCGTGTGCCCGCAGCTCACCCCGGCGGATCAGCCGGTGGACGGTCGTGGTCGAGACCCGCAGCTCCGTCGCGACGTCACCGACCGTCAGCAGGTCGGTGTGACCGAGTCTCGGGCGTTCATCCACGGGACGGAGAGTAGGCCAGCCGCAGCCCCGGCCGACAACCGGTGCGCGCCGTGCAGCGTCACCGCGCGCCATGGTGGGGCAGCACGAGCTCGCGCACGGCCCGGGCGGCCGCGCGGGCGGCCTCGAGCGCGCGGCCGAGCGCGGCCGGGTCGACCTCGACCTGCGGGTCGCTGAACGTCGTCGGCGGGGTCCCGCGCCGCTTGGACGCCGCCAGCTCCTGCCAGTCAGCGGGGATCTCCGCGGGCAGCCGGCCCCCG
>JBFKQZ010000059.1:0-13624 GCA_041627475.1 Nitriliruptoraceae bacterium
GCCACGTGGGCGGCTTCGTGGTCGACCGCACGCAGCGTCTCCCCAGACAGCGCCTTCGCACCGGCGACGATCGACACCGCCTGGTCGAGCGTGAGCTGCCCGGTCTCCAACAGCGTCGCCGTCACCGGCATCGCCGGCAGACGGCGGACGAGGAGCTCGAACTTCCACGCGTCACGACCGGGGAGCCGACCGACCAGCGCGAGCCACTCCGACTGGGTGTAGCCGGTGGTAGTGGCGGTGCCGCCCCACGCGGCGACGTCACGGAACGCATCCAGGATGCGCCGCTTGTTCTCCTCGAACTCGTCGAGCAGCTCAGCAAGGCGCCCGAGCGGGTTGTGCTCGTAGGCACCACCGACATCGCCGGCCCAGCGGGGCCCGCGATCGTCGAAGCAGCGGTACGAGGTCATGGCCACACCCTGCCAAGAGGGTGTGACACTCCTCCCGCGCGCTGGTGTCAGGCGAGCAGCAGCAGGACCGCGGTGACGATGGAGATGGCGCCGATCACGAAGTTCGGGACCCGCGACTGCTCCTCGGCCTCGATCGCGTGGGCCGCCTTGTTCACGGCCACGCCCTCGTGCGCGGCGATGCCGACGGCCGCGATGACCGCCATGATCACGTTGTCGACGATGCCCATCGCCGTCACGGAGAAGATCACGGCTGCCACGAACTCGACGACCCCGGCGATCTTGCCCCCGGCGAGGCCCGGGCGGGTCGCCCAGGACATGTCGGCGCTGCCCGCGAGGGCCTCGCCCTGCAGCAGCTTCGAGCCAGCGGTCCACAGCAGGACCAGGGTGAGCAGGTAGAGCAGCCCCGTTGCGAGCACGTCCATGTCCAGGCCTCCCGTGTTCGGACCATCGACACGATATGGCGGGGGACGCCGGAAACCGCGGCACCTCGACCCCGGGCGGCGACTGGCGGTGGCGGCAAGGTCGCGGCAGCCTTGCGCGCATCCCCGCCGACCGGAGGCCACCGTGCCCGCGCAGCCGCCCACCCGCATCGACCAGATCGCCATCGCCGTGGAGGACCTCGACGAGGCCCTCGCCTACTGGGAGCGGGCGTTCGGGCTGGTCCCTGAGTACCGCGAGCGCGTCGACTCGGACGGCGTCGAGGAGGCCATGCTCAACGTCGGTGGGGTCTACATCCAGCTGCTGCAGGCGACGCGTGAGGACTCGCCGATCGCGAAGTACCTCGCGAAGAACGGGCCGGGCCTGCACCACCTCGGCTTCGGCGTCCCTGACATCGTCGAGACACTCGACCACCTGCGCGACGAGGACGTCCGCCTGATCGACGAGGAGCCCCGACGCGGTGGCGGTGGCCACACGGTCGCGTTCGTCCACCCGAAGGGCACTGCTCCCGGGGGCGGCATCCTCGTCGAACTCGTGGACGACGGCGACCACGACTGACCGGCCACCACCCCCGCACCGTGGTCCGCGACCGCGGGCTACCGTGCCACCGCAGTGACTGGAGGTCGTCCGTGGGATTCCTCGACCGCGTCAAGGCGTGGTTCAAGGGTGAGTCGCCCCGTCGCCGGGCGCCGTCGCCATCGACCGGGGCTGCCTCCAAGGTCTCGACCCGGGAGATCGAGGGCTTCATCGAGTCCCGGACCGGTGTCGAGGCGTTCCTCGAGCCGAAGACGACCATCTACTCCACGACCCTGCTGCTGGTCGCGGCGGACGGCGAGTACCTCCGCCGGCCGATCCGCGACCGCGAGCAGGCGGCCAAGGTCTGCGAGGACCGCGGCGTGCCCCTCTACGACGCGGCGAAGGTGGGCTACCCCAAGCGGATGCGGGACTACGACCAGGGCATCAAGCCGGACACGGTCGACCTCGACGACCTGCCGCCGTGGCCGGGCGACGACCAGGCGTGAACTAGCGTCGGACGTCCGCCACCAGGAGCGCGACGTCTTGCCGGACCTGCCGACCACGATGCACGCCGCACGGCTCCACGCCCTGCCCACCGAGGACCGGCCGCTGCCCGACGTGCGGCTCGACGAGGTCCCGGTCCCCCGCCCCGGTCCGGGCGAGGTGCTCGTCGAGGTCCTGGCCTGCGGCGTCTGCGCCTCGGACCTGCACGTCGTGACGGGTGTCACGCCGGCCGGTGAGCTGCCGCAGATCCTGGGCCACGAGGCCGTCGGGGACGTCGCGGCCGTGGGCGAGGGGGTCGACGACTGGATGGTCGGTGACCGCGTGCTCGTGCTGCCTGCGTGGCCCTGTGGCCGCTGCCCGTACTGCCTCGGCGGCCGCGAGAACCTCTGCAGGGCACTCGCCGTCCCGGGCGTGGACGTGGACGGGGCCCAGGCCGGCTTCACGCTCGCCGACGCGCGGGCGCTGACCCACGTGCCGCGTGACGTCCCGGCGACGCAGGCAGCGATCCTCGTCGACGCGGTCGCGACGCCCTACCACGCGCTCAAGCGTGCGGGGGTGACGCAGGGCTCGACGGTGGCGATCGTCGGACTGGGCGGGCTCGGCATGCACGCGATCCAGCTCGCCCGGCTCGCGGGCGCAGCGACGATCGTCGGCGTCGACATCGACCCGGTGAACCTCGAGCGGGCCACCGCCTGGGGTGCTGACGCCGTGGTCGACGCGAGCGACGGCAAGCCGGCGCGACGGGTCCGGGAGCTGACCGAGGGCGGGGTCGAGAAGTCGATCGAGTTCGTCGGCCGCAACGAGTCCATCGACCAGGCGATCAAGATGCTCGCGCCCGGCGGCCGGGCCGTCGTCGTCGGACTCACGCCGGAGCGGCTCGAGACCCTGCCGTCCGCGTTGCTGGTCAGCAACGAGCTGGAGGTCGTCGGCTCGTTCGGCTCCACGATGCAGGACGTCGACGAGCTGGTGGACCTGCTGGACGCGGGCCGGCTCGACCTCAGCCGTTCGGTGACGCACACCTACGAACCGGCCGGTTTCCCGGAGGCACTGCTGCAGCTGGCGGAACGACGTGACAACCCGATCCGCATCGTCGTCGACTGGCGCACGGACGAGACCTGACGAGCGACGGCGCCACCCGAGGGGTGGCGCCGTGGCACGTCGTGCGGTCGACCGTCAGGAGACGGTGACGTCCACGCCGGTGATCTGGATGTCGTCGACCGGACGGTCCATCGCGCCGGTGCGCGTCGTCGCGATCTCGTCGACCACGTCGAGCCCGCCGACGGCCTTGCCGAACACGGCGTACTGCGGCGGCAGGCCGTAGTCCTGGTGCATGATGAAGAACTGGCACCCGTTGGTGTTGGGGCCGGAGTTCGCCATGGCGAGCGTCCCGCGCGGGTAGCCGTGCTCCCGGGCCTTGGCGAGCTCGTCGTCGAACTTGTAGCCGGCGTCACCGGTGCCGGGACGACCCTGCTCCAGGCCGAAGCTGTCACCGCCCTGGATCATGAAGCCCTGGATCACGCGGTGGAAGATGGCGTCGTCGTAGAAGCCCTCGTTGGCGAGGAAGACGAAGTTGTTCACCGTCTTCGGGCTCTCGTCGGCGAAGAGCTTGACGGTGATGTCGCCCTTGGACGTGTGGATGACCGCCGAGTAGTCCTTGTCGGTGTCGATGGACATCTCGGGCGGGGCGTCGTACTGCTTGACCACGTGGGACCTCGTTGGTGTGTCGTCGTGTGAGGACGACACTAGGGGGTGCCACGGGCCGACAGCACACCCCGACGGCCCAGCGCGCGCCTCAGCGCTGGACGTCGACCGCGAGGATCACGACCGGGTCGATCGCGAGCTGGTCCTCGACCGGCCCGAGCGCGATCCGGTCCACGACCTCCATGCCGGACACGACCTCACCGAAGACCGCGTAGGCCGGTGGCAGGGCGTACGGGGTCGCGGACTGCATGATGAAGAACTGGCTGCCGTTGGTGTCCGGCCCCCGGTTCGCCATGGCGAGCGTGCCTCGCGTGTAGCCGCCCTCGTCGGCGACGAGCTCCTCGGCGAGACCGAGCTCGTCGGGGAACGTGTAGCCGGGCAGCTGGACGCTGCAGGAGCTGTCGACACAGCCGGTGCCGGTCCCGGTCGGGTCGCCGCCCTGGATCATGAAGTCGTCGATGACCCGGTGGAACCCGACGCCGTCGTAGTAGCCGTCCTCGGCGAGGGCGACGAAGTTGCCGACCGTTGCCGGCGCGGCGGCCGCGTCGAGGGCGACGACGATCTCGCCACAGGTCGTGGAGATCGTCGCCCGGACGGTGGACGCGCCCTCGAGGTCGACGCTCGGCGGCGCCTCGTAGGCCGTCGTCGTCGGCGACGGCAGGTCCCCGGCCGCGACCGGGCACGGGCCCGCGTCCTCGACATCCTCGACGGCGTCGCTGTCCGCGGTCGCTGCAGCCGCGTCGGTACTCGCGTCGTCGGCGAGCGTGGTCGCGTCGTCACCGCCACGGTTCAGCAGCACCGCCGCCAACGCCATCGCAGCAACGACGAGCACGGCGACCAGCGCCAGCACGAGGCGTAGGCCGTGCCGCTCCTCGTGGCCGGGCTGCGCCATCGGACCCCCTAGGTCAGTCGCGGCCCGCGATACTAGCCGTGACCACGCGAGCACACCGTGTCACACGCCGTCCGCTCGGCCCCGGTTCGCGACCAGCCGCCAGCAGTGGGTGTGCCAGTGCCGTCGACGGTCGGACTCCCCCGCCGGCCACGCGCACACGTGGCCGGTGCCGGACGGCACGGGGTTCGTGCACTCCGGGCAGACGTAGTCCTTGGTCGCACGCACGGCCGGGATGAACCGCACCTCGAACCCGTCGAGGTCGGGTGTCAGGCTCACCGTCGGCCCCCTGCCGGCTCAGTCGTAGACGTAGAAGCCGCGACCGGCCTTCCTGCCCAGGAAGCCGGCGTCGACCATGTGCCGCAGGAGCGGGGCGGGCTCGTACGAGACCTCCCGGAACTCCGCGTACAGCGTCTCGATGATCTTCAGGGTCACGTCGAGCCCGACGATGTCCATCAGCTCGAACGGTCCCATCGGGTAGCCGCAGCCGAGCTTCATGGCCGTGTCGATCTCCTCGGACGTCGCGTAGTGCGAGTCCAGCATCTTCACCGCGTCGTTGAGGTACGGGAAGAGCAGCGCGTTGACGATGAAGCCGGCGCGGTCGGGGCAGAGCACGGCGACCTTGCCGATCCGGTCGATGAACGCCCGGCAGTCGTCGACGATGCCGTCCGCAGTGCGGACCGTCGGGACGATCTCGACCAGCTTCATGATCGCGGCGGGGTTGAAGAAGTGCAGCCCGATGAAGCGGTCGGGCCGGCCCGACGCCATGGCGCAGTCGATCACCGGGAGCGACGACGTCGTCGTGGTGATCACCGTCTCCGGCTTGAGCAGCGGCGTGAGCTCGGCGAAGAGCTCGCGCTTGACCTCCAGGTCCTCGACGATCGCCTCGACGATGAGGTCGCAGTCGGCGAGGTCCTGCAGGTCGTGCGTCGCCTCCAGTCGCGCGACTGCGCTGACCATGTCCTCCTCGGACATGCGGCCCTTGTCGACCATGCGCTGCATCGACTTCGAGCACCGCGCCGCGACCTTCTCTGCCTTCTCCTTGGAGCGACCGCGGACGACCACGTCGAACCCGGCCTTCGCGCAGACCTCGGCGATCCCGGCAGCCATCGTGCCCGTGCCAACGACACCGATCCGCTGCCAGCCGGCGATGCGCTCCGGGTCGGCCGGCTCACGGGCGTCGTCGGACGGCAGGGTCCGCGAGCTGCCCGGCTCCTCGTACGCGTAGAAGCCCCGTCCCGCCTTGCGACCGGTGTAGCCGGCGCTGACGAGCTGGCGCAGGATCGGCTGCGGGGCGAAGCGGGTGTCGTCGAACTGCTCGTGGACCGCCTCCATGATCCCGATGAAGGTGTCCAGGCCGACCAGGTCGGTCAGGGCGATCGGGCCCATGGGCAGACCAGCGCCGAACCGCATCGCGGCGTCGACGTCCTCGGCCGTGGCGTAGCCCGTCTCGACCATGCCGACGGCCTGGTTGAGGTACGGGAACAGCAGGTGGTTGGCGATGAAGCCACGGCGGTCACCGGCGGCCACCGGGGTCTTGCCGATGGCCTCGGCGAACTCCCGGGCGACCTCGACGACGTGGTCGTCGGTCACGACGGTCCGGATGAGCTCGATGAGCTTCATCACCGGCGCCGGGTTGAAGAAGTGGAAGCCGAGGACCCGGTTCGGGCGTCGCGTGTGCACGGCGATGTCGATGACCGGCAGCGACGAGGTGTTGGTCGCGATGATGGCGTCGTCGCGGGCGATCTCGTCGATCCTGCGGAACGCCTGCTGCTTCAGCGCGAGGTCCTCGGGCACGGCCTCGATGATGAGGTCGCAGCCGGCGAGCGACTGGTAGTCCGTCGAGCCGCTGATGCGCCCCATGACGTCGTCGCGCTCGCCCTCCTCCAGCTTGCCGCGCCCCACCAGCCGGTCGAGCGTCGCCGCGATGCGGTCGCGGCCCGCCTGCACGGCGGCGTCGTCCGCTTCCACGAAGCTGACGTCGAAGCCGTGGCTGGCGACGATCTGGGCGATGCCGCCGCCCATCGTGCCGCACCCGACGATGCCGACGTGCTGGATGTCCTCGCTCAAGGCTGTCTCCTGGTCAGGCGTGCCCGCGACCCGCGGGCGCGCGCAGTCGCCCGCTGCAGGCTAGGCCCCGAGACCCCGACCCACGAAACCGACGAGCTCGTCGGGCACCGTCGTCGCCAGCAGCAGCTGGACGCCGTTGAACGTGGCGTGGGCGACCATGGCCGCGACGAGGCTGCGCGAGCGGTGGAACACCAGCGCGAAGACACCGCCCACGGCGAACAGCGCGACCCCGAACACGAGGCTCTCGACCTGCAGCGGCAGCAGCACCTCGAGGTGGACGACCGAGAACACGGCCGACGACACGACCGCGCCGACGACCCACGAGGTCCGGCGACCGACGGCCTGGAACAGGACGCCGCGGAAGGTGACCTCCTCGAGCAGCGGGGCGAGCACGACCGCGGCGACCACCGTGAACACCAGCGCCGTGCCGCGCAGCATGTCGGTCTCGAGCAGTGCCTGCCCTGCCTCGTCCAGGGGGCCGAACAGCGCGTTGCCGGCGAGGATGATGCTCCCCGACACCAGGAACGCGCCCAGCCCCGCGGCGAGGCCCAGCCCGACGTGGCGGGCGGCCGGCCGCTGCGCACCGAACAGCCGCCACGACCACGCGCCACGGCCCGACAGCCACGCGAAGGCGCCCGCCAGCACCAGCGACTGGGTCAGGACGGTCACCGCACCGAGTGACGGCCCACCGAGACCCGCCGGGTCGACCCCGGCGAGGGTCAGGCCGAGCAGCACGATGCTGGCCACGAGCAGCTGGCCGAGCAGGCTCCAGACGACGAGGGCGACCCCGTCCGTGAGGGCCAACGGAACGCGGTGGTCCTCCCCCGGCCGTGCGGTGGGCGCCGACCACGCGACGTCCACGGGGGGCGGTGGCGGGACGGTCATGCGGTCCTCCGGCGGGAGACTGTGGCGCCTGCGGCACCGACGAGCGCACCAGCGCCCACGACGAGCCCCAGCCCGATCGACAGCGGCGACCGGGTCGGCGTCGGCGGTGCGGGACCGAGGGCGGCCCCGGCCGCCGTGACGGTCGCGGCGCGGACGGTCACGTCGACCGGTGCACCCGCCCGCTCGCCGTCCTCGTCGGTCGCGACCAGTGCCACGTCGTAGTCGCCCGGCTCGAGCAGGCCACCGTCGGGCCCGTCGAGGGACCAGTCGACCTCGTGCCGGCCGGGCTCGGCGACCCCCAGGGGCGTGCGGCTGACCACCGCACCGGCAGCGTCGCGCACCTCGACCTCCAGCTCGACGAACTTGTTGACCACCGTGGACAGGGTGACGATCTCGGCGGCCCACGGCTCGGGACGGTCGGTCACCGTCGGGTCGACCACGAGCGGTGCCCCGTACCCGTCCGGCGCGAACAGGCGCAGCGTCCGGTCGGGGCGGACCTCGACCCGCCACCCGCCGAGCGCCCGCTGGGTCAGCTCGGTGTCCCCGACCGTGACCCGCGTGGGCGCACTCGGCGTGACGGCGACACTGTCCCGGTCCTCGGCGACGCCGACGCGGACGGTCTGCGGCAGGTCGGCCGGGCTGGTCGGGCGGATGCCCCCGTAGTAGGCGGCGAGGATCTCGTCGGCGCTGAAGCCGGCCTCGCCCTTGCCCAGCGCGCCGTACTGGCTCATGCCCACGCCGTGCCCGAAGCCGCGGCCGTCGACCACGACCTCGTCCGACGTCACGGTGAAGGCGAGCTGGCTCGACAGGAGCGTGGCCGGGAAGCGCCGACCCGACCCGTCGCCGCGCGCAGGCGGGTACGCCTCCGGGTCGACGTCCGGGGCGACGTTGGCCACGAAGAAGCGGAACTCGCTCGCGGTCACCGCCGCAACCGTGCCGTCCTGCCCCGTCACCTCGACGACGTCCTCGCCACCGTCGACCTCGACCAGACGGACGTCCGCGAGCGGCACGGCCGCGGACAGCGTCTCGCCACGCGCCAGGATCGCGTCCATGTCGGCACGTGGGAACCGGACCTGCCAACGGTGGAAGGGCGAGACGGCGTCGTGGGGGTCGTCGACGGGTCGCAGGTACGGCCAGTCCCCGTCGTCGGGGAAGACCTCGACGTTGGCGCGGGAGCGGCCGCCGTTGGACGACGAGTAGCGCGCGAGGAGCGGGTCGCCGGCGGCGTCGACCAGCACCCGGCCGCTGGTCGCGGCGACGGCCGCCTGCCAGCGCTCACCGCCCGGCCCTTCCACGAGGTCGCGGCCGGCGAACACCTGGCACGCCTGGGTCGCGCAGATGTCGTACCCACGGCCGTTCCAGGCCCCCTGCTGCATCTCCCACCAGGCGTAGGTCCTGGCAGCCATGACCTGGGCCTCGAGCGTGGCCGTCGGCCACGACAGCGGCACCTCGGCGAGCCCCTCGAGGTAGGCGTCGAACGACAGCTCGTCGACCACCGTCAGCCCGCCGGGTCGCACGCTGGCCTCCACCGTGCCGACGTACCGCCGGTCACCGAGGTCGAGCGTCGCCCCGTCGGGCGCCGTGAACCGGACGGGACCGGAGAAGACCCCGAGGTCCACCTCCGCCGGCGCCGGGCCGGCGGCGAGCAGGAGCGCGGTGCACGTGCCGACCAGCACCCGCAGGAGGTCACGCACTGCTGGGCCGACGCTCGATCCCAGCGCCGAGCGACCGCATGCGCTCGACGAAGTCCGCGTACCCACGGTCCACGTGGTGCACGTCGCGGACGACCGTCTCGCCCTCGGCGACCAGCCCGGCGAGCACGGCGGCCGCACCGGCCCGCACGTCAAGACCGCTGCAGACGGCACCCCGCAGGCGGCGGGGCCCCCGGACGACGGCGTGGTGGCCGTCGACCGTGATGTCGGCCCCCATCCGGCGCAGCTCCTCGACGAACGCGAAGCGGGCCTCGAAGACGTTCTCGGTGATCCGCCCGAGGCCGACGGCCTGCGTGAGCGCGACCAGGAACTGGGGCTGCAGGTCGGTCGGGAAGCCGGGGTACGGCAGGGTGGCGATCGACGTGGGCCGCAGCGGCCCGTCGACGGTGATGCGCAGCCCCCCGCGGGCGCGCTCGGTCGTCACGCCCATGGCCGCGAGCTTCTCGAGCGGGATCCTGAGGTCACCGGGCCGGACGCGTTCGAGGACGACGTCGCCCCCCGTGATGGCGGCCGCGACGGCGAACGTGCCGGCCTCGATGCGGTCGGGGCAGACCGACCACTCCGCCGGCCGCAGGGACTCGACGCCTCGGATCGTCAGGGTCGGCTGCCCCACGCCCTGGATGTCGGCACCCATCTGCCGCAGCATCCGGCACAGGTCCTGCACCTCGGGTTCCCGCGCGGCGTTCTCGATCGTCGTCGTGCCGTCGGCGAGCACGGCGGCGAGCAGGACGTTCTCGGTCGCGCCCACCGAGGGGAAGTCCAGCCGCACGTGCGCACCGTGCAGCGTCGGGGCGGTGACCTCGACCCGGTCGTGCGACCGGGCCACCTCGGCCCCCATGGCCTCGAGCCCCTGCAGGTGCAGCTCGATGCTGCGCTTGCCGATGTCGTCACCGCCCGGGAGTGCGAGCGTGGCCCGCCGGCAGCGGCCGACGAGCGGCCCGAGGGTCGAGATCGACGCACGGATCGCCTGGACCATCACGGGGTCGGGCGCCGGGTCGATCTCGCCGCCCGCGTCCAACGTGCAGGTCCCCGTGGCCTGGTCGAGGTCGACCTCGACGCCGGTGCTGCGCAGGAGGTCCGCCATGACGGGCACGTCGGCGATCCCGGGCACGTTGCGCAGCCGCGTGGTGCCCTCGGCGAGCACGCTGGCGGCCATCAGCTTCAGCGCGGAGTTCTTCGCACCGTTGACCACCACCGAGCCCGTCAACGGGCCGGTGGCACGGACGGCGAACTCGTCCGTCGAGGTGGTGGTCGGCACGGCGGTCATCCCCCGCGACGGTAGCCGCGTCCGGCCGCGGCCCCCTGCGCAGGCCTCTCGACTGCCCGCGCGTCAGCCAGCGGCCGCACCGGCCTCGTCCTCCGCGCCACCGGGTGCGGCGCGGACCGGGTCCGGCCGGACGACGACGGGCAGCACGACGACGAACGCAGCACCGCCCGCCTCGGCGTCAGCGACCCGGATGCTGCCGCCGGCCCCCTGGACGAGGTCCCGGATGGCGGCCAGCCCGAGACCGAAGCCACGGTCGTCGTGCGTGAGTCGACGGCCGCGGTCGAACACGTCGGACCACATCGGCTGCGGGATCCCGGGGCCGTTGTCCTCCACGCGCAGCACCCAGACCTCGTCCATGCGGGTCAGGCGGACGTCCACGACCAGACGCTCCTCGTTGACGGCGTACTTGGCAGCGTTGCCCACGAGGTTGATCGAGGCCCGACGCAGCACCTCGACGTCGGTGTCCAGGACCACGTCCGGCACGTCGAGCACGAGGTCGCCACCTACGACGTCGAGCTCCGGGGCGGTGACCTCCCGGAGCCACGACGCGAACGCCGGGCCCCGGAGCACGACGCCGCCCGTCCCCATGTCCACCGCGTCCTGGAGCATGTCGTCGATCATGCGACCGAGCCGTCCCGAGCTGTCCCGGACGCGCTGCAGGATGTCCTCCTCCTCCTGGCGGGACAGCTGCATGCGCAGGGCGAGGTCGGTCAGGCCGCGGATCGCCGTCAGCGGCCCCTTGAGGTCGTGTGCCGCGGTCGAGGTGAAGCGCTTCAGTGCGCCGTTGGAGCGCCGGAGCCGTGCCGCCGTGTCGGCCAGCTGGCTGGTGCGTTCGTCGACGAGGTCCTCCAGCTGCTCGTTCACCTCCCGCAGCTCGGCGGTGGCGCTCCGCACCCGCCGGCGCAGCACGAGGACGAAGACGGCCGCGACAGCGAGGAGCGCCGAGAGGCCCAGGACCGTCGGGAGCAGCCACGTCGGGCTCGCGGCCTGCGCAGACGGGTCCCCGAGGTCGAACCCCGTCCAGCGGACGTGCAGCGTCGCGAGCTCGGCCGGTGTGAGGATCTCGCGTGCGGCCGTCGCGATCTCGGCAGCCGGTGTGTCGGGCACGACCCAGCTCCCGATCGGGACGACCTGGACGGCGGCGCCGACCGGCGTCAGGTCGAGGTCCTGCTGCCGGATCAGGCTGCCGAGGGTCGCGAGCGGCCCGAGGTAGAGGTCGACGTCCCCGTTCGCCACCGCGGCGACCCCGTCGGGCAGGGTCGGGGTCTCCACATAGGTCAGGTCCGGGAAGCCGGCGAGCAGGGCCCCCTCCAGCGGCGACCCCGCGATGGTCGTGGCCGTGCCGGTGTCGAACGACGACAACTCGTCGACCCGGTCTGGGCGCGTCACGAACGTGATCCGTTCCCAGGCCGTCGGCTGGGTCATCACGGCGAACTCGAGCAGGTCGGGCCGGTCGCCGTGCGCGCCGGCGACGTCGATCTCGCCGTCCCGCAGTGCAGCGACGACCTCGGGGATGCCCTCGTACACGACGTGCTCGACCGGCACGCTCAACTTGACCGCGGCCAGGTCCCAGGCCTCGGTCGCGTAGCCACCGGCCAGCTCGCCGTCCTCCCAGACCGACACCGGGGGCGCGCCCAGGAACCACCCGATGCGCAGGGGGCCGTTGTCGGCGAGCCAGGCCCGCGCCTCCGCGCTGAGCGGGTCCTCCTCGACGGTCGGCTCAGCCGCCCGCGCTGCTGGTGCCAGTGCCACGACGAGGAGCACAGCCATGGTCACGACCGCTCGCCCACGCATCCCGACCCCGTCGCACGCTCCATCACACTCTACGGACACACGTCGACCGGGCGACGCAGGAGTTGCGTGGCCCGGTCGGCGTGCAGTTCGAGGAGCGGTCAGCCCTTGCCGTTCGCCTTCTCGGCGACCTCGATGCGCGTGCGGTGGCGCTTGGCCGCCGCGGGCACGTCGAAGGGCACGGACTCGGGGTCCTTGAGCTGCTCGAGCTTGAGCAGCTGCTGCCGTGCGCGGTCCACGTCGATCTCGTGGGCGAGCTCGGCGACGTCGGCCAGGATCACGGCCGTGTCACCGCCGGAGTAGTAGACGTAGCCCCGGTGGACCGCGACGTACTCGCGACTGCCGTCGGTGAGCTCGATGTAGGCACCGGCGATGTCCAGCGCTGCGAGCAGCGGCTGGTGCCCGGGCAGGACACCCATCGACCCCTCGGTCGTGGTGAAGAACAGCCCGGTGGCCTCGCCGCTGAACAGCTTGCGCTCAGCGGAGACGACGTCGACCGTGAAGGTCGCCATTACTTCAGCTCCTCGGCCTTGCGCAGGACGTCGTCGACGCCCGCGGCGTACGAGAACGCCTGCTCGGGGATGTCGTCCAGCTCGCCGTCGATGAGTGCCTTGAAGGACTCGATCGTCTCCTGGACCGGGACGTAGACACCCTTCTGACCGGTGAACTGCTCGGCGACGTTGAAGTTCTGCGAGAAGAACTGACGCGCCTTGCGTGCACGGGCGACGGTGATCTTGTCCTCCTCGGACAGCTCGTCGATACCGAGGATGGCGATGATGTCCTGCAGGTCCTTGTAGCGCTGGAGGATCTGCTGGACGCGCGTCGCCACGTCGTAGTGCTCCTGGCCCACGACCTGCGGGTCGAGGATGCGCGACGTCGAGTCGAGCGGGTCGACGGCCGGGTAGATGCCCAGCGAGGCGATGTCACGCGAAAGCACGGTCTGCGCGTCGAGGTGCGCGAACGTCGTGTGCGGCGCCGGGTCGGTGATGTCGTCGGCGGGGACGTACACGGCCTGCAGCGAGGTGATCGACTTGCCGCGGGTCGAGGTGATCCGCTCCTGCAGCTGACCCATCTCGTTGGACAGCGTGGGCTGGTAGCCCACGGCCGACGGCATGCGGCCGAGCAGCGTCGAGACCTCGGAACCGGCCTGGACGAAGCGGAAGACGTTGTCGACGAAGAGCAGCACGTCCTGACGCATCTCGTCGCGGAAGTACTCCGCCATCGTCAGCGCGGAGAGCGCGACGCGGAGGCGGACGCCCGGCGGCTCGTCCATCTGACCGAAGACGAGGGCGGTCTTCTCGAGGACGCCGGCCTCCTCCATCTCGAGGAAGAGGTCGTTGCCCTCACGGGTGCGCTCACCGACACCGGCGAACACGGACACACCACCGTGGTTCTCGGCGACGCGGGAGATCATCTCCTGGATGACGACGGTCTTGCCGACGCC
>JBFKQZ010000060.1:0-13539 GCA_041627475.1 Nitriliruptoraceae bacterium
AGGCCCGCCACGTGCTGTGGGACCGGCTCGCCCAGCTGCGTGAGCGCGGTGTGACCCTGATCCTGACGACGCACTACATGGACGAGGCCGAGCAGCTGTGCGACCGGCTCGTGATCATCAACGAGGGCGTGATCATCGCCGAGGGCTCCCCGCAGGACCTCATCGCCGAGCACGTCGCCAAGGAGGTCGTCGAGCTGCGGTTCCGTGGCGAGCAGGCGGTCGACGGTGACCGCATCCGGGCGACGCTCGACGGTCGCGCCCGCAACGTGGACGTCGTCACCGACCGGGCGCTGGTCGCGACCGACGACGGGGAGGCGGTGCAGCGCGCCGTCGAGCAGAGCGACCTCGCGCCCACGGGCGTGCTGACGCGCCGTGCGACCCTCGAGGACGTCTTCCTCGCCCTCACCGGCCGACAGCTGATCGAATGAGTGCGCAGGCCCCCGGCAGCGTGATCCGCGGCGGCGTCTCCGTGGCGGGGGCGATGCGCTCGCTCGAGAGCGAGTGGATCACCTACAAGCAGGCGTGGCGGGGCACGGTCTTCTCGACGTTCCTCGGGCCGCTGCTCTACCTCGGTGCGATCGGTTTCGGGCTCGGCTCGCTCGTCGAGGCCGACGGGTCGACGCTGGGCACGACGCCCGACGGCGAGCCGGTGACGTACCTGCTGTTCCTGGCCCCGGCGCTTGTCGCCGCCACGGGGATCCAGGTCGCCGCGGGCGAGGGCATCTTCGGGACGATGGCCCGGACCAAGTGGCGCCGGACCTGGTTCACGGCGATGGGCACGCCGTTGATGCCGGGGGACCTCGCGCTCGGGCACGTGCTGTGGGTCGGTGCCCGGGGCGGGCTGGCCGCGCTCGTGTACGCACTGGTCGCCGCGGCGCTCGGTGCGATGCCGCTGTCGGCGGCGCCGCCGGCGGTCGGTGCTGGCATCCTCGGTGGCATCGCGCTCGGTGCCGTGCTGACCGGGTGGCTCGTGCGCTCCAGCGAGGAGCACATGATGAACGCGGCGCAGCGGTTCGTCGTGATCCCGATGTTCCTCTTCAGTGGCGTGTTCTTCCCCGTCGACCAGCTGCCCGGGTGGATGGCCTTCGTCGCGAAGCTGACGCCGATGTGGCACGCGGTCGTCCTCGCCCGCGAGGGCGCGATCGGCGCGCCCGCACCCTGGGGTGCCTGGACGCACGTCGGCTACCTGCTCGCGTTCGTGGTCGTCGGGTTCGCGCTGGCCGTCACCGGCTTCCGGAAGCGACTCCTCGCATGACCACCGACGTCGAGCGCAGCGAGCAAGGTGGTCACCCGTGAGCACCGACGTGTCGACACCACCGAGCCGCGACCAGCGCACGACGCTGCTCGCGCGCGTGGTGCCGCCGTCGGCCGTACCGTCCTGGCGCCTGCGCCACGTCGTCCACCGCGACCTGCTGTCGGCTCGCCGTTGGTGGATCACGATCGTGTCCGGCTTCTTCGAGCCGGTGTTCTACCTCTTCTCGCTCGGCATCGGCCTCGGCGCGCTCGTCGACGGCGTCGAGTGGGGCGGCATCGAGGTCAGCTACGCCCAGTTCGTGGCGCCCGGCCTGCTCGCCGCGAGTGCCATGAACGGGGCGTTCTTCGAGTCGACGATGAACATCTACGCGAAGATGACCCACGCCAAGACGTACGACGCGATGCTCGCGACCCCGCTGCAGCCCGCCGCCGTCGCCGGCGGCGAGATCACCTCCGCGCAGCTGCGCGGCAGCATCTACTCGCTGGTGTTCCTGCTGGTGATGTGGGTCTTCGGCTACGTCGCCTCGCCCTGGGCCGTGCTCGCGCTGCCCGCGACGATCCTGCTGGGCTACACGTTCTCGGCGCTCGGGATGGCGACGACGACGTACCTGCGGTCGTGGACCGACATGGACCTGCTCATGACGGCACTGCTGCCACTGTTCCTGCTGTCGACCACCTTCTACCCCCTCGAGGTCTACCCGGACGTGGTCCGGCCGCTGGTCATGCTCTCGCCGCTCTACCACGGCGTGGAGCTGGTGCGCGCCGCCACGCTCGGCGTCGCCGACTGGTCGATCGCCGGGCACCTCGCGTTCCTGCTCGCGATCGCCGGGCTCGGCACGGTCCACGCCGGCCGTCGCCTCGAGGGCCTCCTCCTGCGCTGAGGTTGTCCCCACCGGGGTGGGGTCTGCACCCCGTCGGTAGGGACAACTTCGAGAGGGGGGTCAGATGCGACCCCGCCAACGGCCGACGGGATCCCACTCGAGCGGGACGTCGACGAGGATGACCTCGGACTCCTCGAGCGCGCGCAGTGCGATCTCGCGGTCGGCGTCGACGACCTCGCTGACCGCCAGCGCGTCGCCGGCCCTGAGCTTCTCCGTGCCGTCGAGCTCGACCGCGCCCTCGATGACGTAGAGGTAGCCGCCGCGGCGAGCGCCGAACGTGTGCGTCAGCTCGGTGTCCGGCGTCATGCGGCTGACGTCGACCTCGGCGTCCTGTGCGAGCTCGAGCGCGCCGTCGTGCTCGGAGGGCGTCGCTGACATGATCCGCAGCCACCGGTCGGTGCGGTCCTCGGTCGTGAACTGGCGCTGCTGCACCGAGTTCTCCAGTCCCTCCTGCGAGGGGAGGATCCAGAACTGGATGAAGCGGACCGGCTCCTCGCGCGATGCGTTCTGCTCGGAGTGCTCCGCGCCGCGGCTCGAGAAGCGCATCACCTGCGCTGCGCCGGGCTCGAACTCACCACCGTTGCCGAGGGAGTCCTGGTGGCGGAAGCGGCCGGACACGATCCACGACAGCGACTCGATGTCGGCGTGCGGGTGCATCGGCCAGATCTCACCGGGCGCCACGACGTCGTCGTTGAACACGCGCAGCGGGCCGACGCCCATCCTCTCGGGGTCGTGCCAGCCGCCGAAGCTGAAGTGCCAGCGGGCGTCGAACCAGCCGCCGGACTCGTGGTGGTGGTCGTCGGCGCGTCGGATGTCGTACTGCAAGGTCGCCTCCCGGGAAGGTGGTATCCCCAACTATAGTTCGGATTAGAACTAAAGGCAACCGCGCCACTGGTCGGTGCACGGTGGTTGCGGCGGCGTCCCGCCCCCGGCATGCCTCGCCCCTAGGGTCGCGCCCCGACCGCGGCGACCGCCGACCGGTCGCCCCCGACCCGGAGTCCTCCGTGCCCACCGTCCGCGACCTCGCCGCCCGCTGGTGGGACGAGCAGCTGGCCGCCCACCCCGTCGACGCGACGCTGTTCAACGTGCACCAGCACGACGACCGGCTGCCCGACCCATCGATCGCGGCCGAGCAGGAGCGCCGGGCCACCGTGAGCGCGTTCCGCGACGAGGCAGCCGCTGCGGATGCGGCCGACGCGCACGACGAGGTCGTGCTCGCGGCGCTGCGCACCGACGTCGCCGACGCACTCGCCAGGCTGGGCGGCGCGGACGGCGCCGGCGTCCCGAGCGTCGTGCTCGAGGCGAACCAGATGACCGGGCCGCACCAGACCTGGCTGCGGTTGATGACACAGCTGACGTACCCGGAACCGGCGCACGCCGCGATGGCCGTCCAGCGCTACGAGAAGGCGGCGGCGCACCTCGACGCGGCCGCCGACCGCTTCGAGGAGGCGATCGACCGGGGCCTGCTGCCCGTGCGCCGCAACATCGAGCGCATGCTCGGCTCGATCGAGGGGTACCTCGCGGGGGCCCTCGACGACGACCCGCTCGTCGCCGTCGGTGGCCCGGCCGACTGGGACGGCGAGGACGCCTGGCGCGGCGCCCTGCGCGCCGCGGTCCGTGACCACGTCCGGCCGGCCTTCGCTGCGCTCGCCGACCGGCTGCGGGCCGAGCAGCTGCCCCACGGTCGTGACGACGAGCACGCCGGCCTGGCGCACGTGGACGACAGCGGACAGGTCTACGCGACCTTCGCCCGGATCCACACCTCGCTCGACCTCGACCCCGAGGAGGTGCACCGCATCGGGCTCGACCACGTGCAGGGCCAGCTCGCCGAGGAGTGGTCGGCGCTCGGCGCCAGCACCCACGGCGAGTCGGACCCACGCACGTTGATGGACGTGCTGCGTGCGGACACATCGCTGCAGTACGGCTCGGCCGAGGCCATGGAGGAGCACGCCCGCGAGGCGGTGGCCCGCGCCAAGGAGGTCGCGCCCGACTGGTTCGGCCGCCTGCCCATGGCCGACTGCGTCGTCCGCCCGGTGCCGGAGTACCTCGCGGCGTCGGCCGCACCCGCCTACTACGTCCAGCCCGCGCCGGACGGCTCCCGCCCCGGCACCTACTTCATCAACAGCCACGGCGGCCACGGGATGCTGCGCACCGAGGGCGAGGCGACCGCGTTCCACGAGGCGGTCCCCGGCCACCACTTCCAGCTCGCGATCGCCGGCGAGCTCGAGGACGTCCCGGACTTCATGCGCCACAGCGTGCAGACGGCCTATGCCGAGGGCTGGGGTCTCTACAGCGAGCGGCTCGCGGAGGAGATGGGGCTCTACTCGTCCGACGTCGACCGGCTGGGGATGCTGGCGCTGGATGCCTTCCGGGCCTCGCGACTGGTCGTCGACACGGGCCTGCATGCCTTCGGCTGGCCGCGGCAGCGGGCGATCGACTTCATGGTCGCGCACACGCCGCTGCCCCCGAGCACGATCGCCACGGAGGTGGACCGCTACATCGCGATGCCCGGCCAGGCGCTCGCCTACAAGATCGGTCAGCGTGAGATCGTGCAGCTGCGCCGCGAGGCGAAGGAGGCGCTCGGCGACGCCTTCGACCTGCCTGCGTTCCACGACGAGGTGCTCGGCCACGGCATGCTGCCGCTGCCGGTGCTGCGCATGGTCGTCGAGCGCTGGATCGCCGCGCGTACGTGACCCGCGGAGGCGGTCGGTAGCGTGCGGTCGCCAGGACCAGGAGGTGGCGTGGAGCGGCTCGACGACGTCTTCATCGTGCGTGACGTCACGCCCCAGCAGTGCTTCGACTACGTCGTGGACCCCGACCACGGGACCGAGTGGAACGGCTTCGCCAAGGAGGTCGAGGCCCACGGGGACCCCGGTGTCGGTCGCCGCATCGAGGCCCGCATCGGCTTCCTGGGGATCACGTTCCCGCTCACCAGCCACGTCGCCGTGTGGGACGAGCCGACCGACTACGTGCTCGAGGGCTCGGTGCCGTTCACGACGCGGCTGGGCGCGAAGTTCACGGAGGTCGCCGAGGGGACCGAGGTCGATGCCTTCCTCGAGGCCGACCCCGGCAAGTTCTTCCCGGTCCCGAAGTTCGCGCTGCGCAAGGCGCTGAAGCTGCAGTTCGACCGCGACATCGCCAAGCTGCGGCACCACCTCGAGGAACTCGTCTGACCGGGAGCAGCTGATGGCCACCGTCCGCGTCGGTTCGACGTTCCACGTCGCGGGCGTGACCCGCGAGCAGGTCTGGGCGTACCTCGAGGAGGTCGAGCACGCGGCCGAGTGGAACACGTTCGTGCAGGCCGCGTCGTCCGACGACCCGCCCGGTGTCGGCCGCGAGATCGAGCTGCGCGTCGGCTTCCTCGGCATCACGTTCCCGGCCCATGCCGTCGCGACCGAGAGCGACCAGCCGCGCCGGAGCGTCATCGAGGGCCGCCGTCCGTTCAGTGCCGAGATCGGCATGGAGCTGACGGCGACCGCGGACGGGGTCGAGGTCGAGGGCTGGTTCGAGATGTCGCCGGGGAAGTTCTTCCCCGTCCCCGGGTTCGCGCTGCGCCGGGCCGTGCAACGGCAGTACGACAACGACAGCGCGCTGCTGCGCTCGCGTCTCCAGGCGCTCGCGGGGTGACGTGGGCCCGGCCGTGATGGTTGGCTGCGCGTGACCACGACACGGGACGGGAGACCACGTGGGCACGGTGCTCGAGAGCTACCTGCAGGACCGCTGGCAGACACCGGACGGGGCTGGCGACGAGCTCGTCGACGCGACCACCGGTGAGGTGGTGGCGCAGCTGGGCAGCGGTGGGTTCGACCTCGCCGGGGCGCTGCACCACGGGCGCACCGTCGGGCAGCGGCACCTGCGCCGGATGACGTTCCAGCAGCGCGGACAGCTGCTCAAGGAGCTGGCCCTGGCGCTCACCGAGCGCAAGGACGAGCTGTACGAGCTGTCCTACGCGACCGGCACGACGAAGCGCGACGCGATGATCGACGTGGACGGCGGCATCGCGACCCTGTTCAGCTACTCGGGCATCGGCCGCCGCGAGTTCCCCGCGGCCGACCACGTGCTGGACGGCGACCCCGTCCCGCTCAGCAAGGACGGGTCGTTCCTCGCGCAGCACGTCCTGTCGCCGCTGCGTGGCGTCGCGATCCACATCAACGCGTTCAACTTCCCCGTGTGGGGGCCGCTCGAGAAGTTCGCGCCTGCCTTCGTCGCGGGCGTCCCGGTCGTGACCAAGCCAGCGCCGCAGACGGCCTACCTCACCGAGAAGCTGGTGCGCCTGGTGGTGGAGACCGGCGTCCTCCCTCCGGGCTCGCTGCAGATGCTCGCTGCGCCACCCGCCGACCTGCTGGACCACGTGACCGAGCAGGACATCGTGTCCGTGACCGGATCGGCCGCGACGGGTCGGCTGCTGCGGACGCATCCGGCGATCGTCGCGAACTCGACCCGGTTCGTCAGCGAGGCGGACTCGCTCAACGCCGCGGTGCTCGGTCCCGACGCGACGCCCGACACCGAGGAGTTCGGCCTGTTCGTCCGCGAGGTGGCGCGCGAGCTGCAGGCCAAGGCGGGACAGAAGTGCACCGCGATCCGCCGCGTGCTGGTCCCCGAGGACCTCGTGGGCGACGTCGAGGAGGCGCTGCGCGAGAAGGTCCGGTCCATGGCCGTCGGCAACCCGCGGGCCGAGGACGTCCGCGTCGGTGCGCTGGTCGACCGCCAGCAGCGTGCGACCGTGCTCGAGCGCATCGAGGCACTGGCCGCGGCCGGGACGCTCGTCACCTCGCCGCACGACGCCGACCTCGTCGACGCCTCGTACGACACCGGCGCGTTCGTCGCGCCCACGGTCATCCGCATCGACGACCGCGATGCCTCGGCACCGCACGAGGTCGAGGCGTTCGGCCCGGTCGCCTCGCTGCTGCCGTACAGCGACCTCGACGACGCCATCGACCAGGTCGCCCGCGGGCGTGGGTCGCTGGTCTCGACGGTGTGCACCAACGACGGCGCCGTCGCCCGCGACCTCACGCTCGGGATCGCGCCGCACCACGGTCGCGTCCACGTGCTCAACCGCGAGACCGCCAGGTCGTCGACCGGGCACGGCTCGCCGCTGCCGCAGCTGACCCACGGCGGTCCGGGCCGCGCCGGTGGCGGCGAGGAGCTGGGCGGCGCCCGCGGGGTGGAGCACCACCTCCAGCGCACGGCCGTCCAGGGCTCGCCCGACCTGCTGACCGCGATCACCGGCGTCTACCAGTCGGGGGCGAGGCGCACCGAGGGCGAGCACCCGTTCCGCAAGTACTTCGAGGACCTCGAGATCGGCGACGCCGTCGTCGTCGGCCCGCGCGAGATCACGCAGGAGGACATCGACGCCTTCGCGGAGCTCACGGGCGACACGTTCTACGCCCACACGATGCCCGAGGCTGCTGCCGCGAACCCGTTCTTCGACGGCATCGTCGCACACGGCTACCTGCTCGTGTCGGCGGCGGCCGGCATGTTCGTCGACCCGGACCCGGGGCCCGTGCTCGCCAACTACGGCCTCAACCGGCTGCTGTTCCAGGAGCCGACGTACCCCGGCGACCAGATCACGGTCGCCCTCACGTGCCAGGAGAAGGCCGACCGTGTGGGCAAGATCCACGGCGAGGTCCGATGGGACACGGTGGTGACCAACCAGCACGGGGACACTCTTGCCACGTACCAGGTGCTGACCCTGGTGGAGAAGCGCGACAAGCCGGAGGGGGCAGAGGCATGAGCGACGGACTGGCGACGGTCACGAGGCTGCGCGACGAACGGCTTGCGTCCCTGCGGGACGACGACCCGCGCAACGATGGCATCGAGGGTGCGGCCATCGCGTTCGGGCTCGGCCTCGCGGTCGCCCGGGTCGTGGCGGGCACCGTCGAGGTGCTGTTCCCGAAGCTGTTCCTGCGTGCGCTCGGCAAGCGGGGCAGCGCGACCGACGGCGCCGCGCTCGGGTTCCGGATGAAGGGCGGTCGTGACGTCGCGATCGGTCTGGCCACGCTCGGTGCCGCTGCGCTCGGGGACCGCAGCACCTTCGCGCAGCTGACCGCCGCGGGCGTGATCATCGACGGGGTCGACGGTGCAGCCGTCGCGGCCGACGAGGGCCGGACCCTGCGACGGCCGGTCCACCCGACCGGCGCGTGGCTGGGCTACGCGGTCGCCGCCGGCGCGGCGCTTGCCGCCTGGGTCCTCGGCCGCGACGCCTGACGCCTCAGGCGAGCAGCCGCTCGTGCAGCGCACGGGTCTCCGGGCTCGGGTCGGCCCCCAGCTCCTCGGCCAGCAGGCGCCGGCACTGCTCGTAGGTCCGCAGCGCCGAGGCGCGGTCGCCTGCCGCGAGCTGCGCCTCCATCAGTGCCCGCTGGGACGGTTCGCGCAGCGGGTCGAGCTCGAGCATCGTGCGGGCGTAGGCGACGGCGGCGCTGTGCTCCCCGTTCCAGCCGCAGAAGCGGACGGCGGAGTCCAGTCCACGGATCCGGAGCTCGGTCAGCTCGTCGCGTCGCTCCTCCAGCCAGCTCCCCTCGATGCCCGCGAGCAGCGTCCGGCCGGCGATGCTGGTGACCACGCCCGTCCACGCGTACACCTCGCGCATCCGTCCGCTCCGGACCGCCCCTTCGGCCTGGTGCAGGGCGCGGCGGGCCGCGTCCACGTCGACCCACAGGTCGTCGCCGTCCTGCGGCCCGAGCCGATAGGCCCGCCACGTGCTCGTGATCGCCAGACCGCTCTCGCCCAGTGCCTGCCGGAGGCCGCTGACGACGGTCGCGACCGCGGTCTCCCAGGACGCCGGCGGGGTCGCGTCCTCCCACAGCAGCTCGACCAGCCGTTCCCGGGCGACCGTCGCGCCCGGGTGCCAGGCCAGGGCGGTGAGCACGAGTGCCGCCTGGCGTCCGAGCGCCGCCTCGAGATCGGTGGCCACGCCGTCGCGCTCCACGGCCAGGCCACCGGTGAGGTAGAGGCGCGTCATCGCCATCTGAACCGCATCTGATCGCCGGCTGAGGTCACGGGCGTAGCGTTGTCGGTGGTCGGTGCCGGCGTCAAGGTCGGTGCCAGGGAGCGAGGGAGCCAGACATGGCGAAGAAGGTCGACTGCGAGTGCGGTGTCACCATCACCGGCAACAACGACGACGAGCTGGTCGCCCGCGTGCAGGAGCACGCCAAGGACGTCCACGACGGGATGGAGGTGAGCCGCGACCAGGCGCTGGCGATGGCCCGCCCGGTCTGACCCGGCTCGGTCAGACGGGGGCGGTGACCTCGTCGTGGACGACGACGTCACCGAGCTCCCGCCGTGACGAGACGCCGAGCTTGCGCATGATGCTCGCGGCGTGCGACTCGATCGTGCGCCGCGAGTTGTGCAGCTCCTCGGCGATCTCGCGGTAGAGCAGACCGTCGAGGATGAGCGGCAGCACGCGCCGTTCCGCCGGGGTCAGCGTCTCGGTCCCGCTGGTCGGACGGCCGTCGGTGCCGCCGCCGACGGCCACGCCACGGCTGCGCAGGGCTGCTGCAGCCTGATCCCGCCACGTCACGGCACCGCACACCGCGGCGCGCTGGTGCGTCTCGACGAGGACCGGCGTGACGTCCTCCTGCCCGTCGAGGGCCGCCAGCGCCGTCAGGAAGTCGTGCTCCGCCAGTGCACGCTCCGCGACGGTCCCGGCCTGCGTGGGGGCGCGGTCGGTGAGGACGCGCAGCAGGGCAGCCTGCTCGTCCGTCACGTGGGCCGATCCCCGTACGCGCTGGTCGTAGGCGTCGACAAGGTCGCGGCGGTCTGCGAGCGTCGCCAGGGCGACGTAGAGCGGCAGCTCCCGGTCGCAGCACCGGTCGACGTCCTCGGCGAGGCGCAGCTCGAAGGCCACGTCGAGGTCCGGTCCGGCGTCACCACCGGCAACCAGCTCGACGAGCGCACGGTCGCGATGGTGCGTCGAGGCGTAGGTCCGGTACTCCCGCTCGGTGAGTCGGTCGCGGCCGACTGTGCCGGGGGCCAGCACCGCCCGGGCGTCCTCGAACCGTCCCACCCCCACGTACAGGAGCACCGGCAGCGTGGCCCGTGTCGTGAGGGCCAGGTTGCAGTGGCCGTGACCGGCGTCCCAGTCGACGAAGTCGTCCACGAGGGCGAGCGCCTCGTCCCACCTGCCGTCCGCTGTGGCGGGCGCTGCATGCAGCAGCCCGAGCGCCACCGACATCGGTGGCCCGAGGCGCTCGTGGAGCGCGAGGCGACGCAGCAGCGGGGCGACGACCTCGTCCGGTGCACGCGTCGTCAGGGCCAGGCTGGTCAGCAACGCCTCGGCCATCACGGGGCGCACGCCCGCTGCAAGCAGCTGCTCGACGGCTCGCGTGCCCACCTCCATGGCCACGGCACGCTCCTCGGTCGCCGATGCCACGATGAAGCAGGTGCAGAGGGCGGTCGACCAGAGCCGTCGGTCGCCCCGGCGGCGGAGACGGTGCGTGATCTCCAGCATCGGCCCGACGTGGCCGGCCTCGTCGTGGAGGCATGCGGCACGCATGTGCTCCTCCAGCAGGAGTGCGTCGCGCGTGCTCTGGCCGCCCCACTCGATGGCGGGGCCGAGCAGGTCGCGGAGGCCCGACCGGCTGTCTGGGTTCATGATGCTGCCCCACACCGCCTCGAGGGCGCGCGTGGCGAGCACGTCGACTGACTCGGCAGCAGCATCCGGTCCCAGCCCCGCGAGGTGCTGGGGCAGCACAGCCAGCAGCTCCTCCAGGCTCCCGACGGCGTCGGTGTCGACCGCGAGCTCCAGCTCGAGCCCCAGAAAGGACAGCGGCGGCCTGCCGCTGAGCACGCGGCGGGCATGGCGCAGCAGTGCTCTCGCCTCGGTGAGCGACTCGTCCGCCGTGCACACCGCCGCCTGCTCGAAGAGTCGCCATGCGGTCGCGGACGCCCTGGGCCAGTCGGCAAGTCGCAGGTGGCCGGCCCATGACGCCGGTGACAGGCCGGCCTCGGCGAACGTGGTCGCGATCTCCCGGTGTCGGGCGGCTGCGGCGACGCGCGGGACGGCCTGCACGACCCGGTCGCGGACGAGATCGTGGCGGAAGCTGAGGCAGCCGTCGGCGCCCTCGACGAGGATCTCGGCGGCGATCGCCGGTCCGAGGCGGCCGAGCACGGCGTCGACCGGGGTGTCGACCAGCAGCGCCAGTTCGGTCGGGTCGAGGGTCGTGCCCAGGAGCGCGGCGTCGCGGAGCAGCGCGTTGCAGTCGTCGCCGAGGCCCGTGAGGTTGTGCTCGATCACGTCGAGCTCCGGGCCGTCCGGTGGCAGGTGGACCTCGAGCTGGCCGTCGCGGTCCGCGACGACATGGTCGCGCAGCGCGAGACCGAGTTCCGTGCAGAGCAGGGCGTTCCCCCCGGCCCGATCGACGAGTGCCCGGACCCCGGCCCCCACCCGCCCACCGAGCAGGTGCTCCGTGATCCGGTGGGCGTGGTGCGCGGGAAGTGGCGGCAACCGGACGGCCGCCAGGTGCCCTGTCCGGTGCAGCGTCCGCCGGACAGCGGCGAGACCGGCCGGTTCGGGGTGCGGGCGGGCTGCGAGCACGATGCGCAACGACGAGGAGGCGAGTTGTCGGGCGAGCAGGTCGAGGACCGCCATGCTCGCCTCGTCGACCCAGTGGGCGTCGTCGACGAGCAGGACCGTGTGCTCCTCGAGGGCTCGCTGCTCGATGGCCTCCGCGAACGCGTCGACCAGTGCGGCTCGTGCTGCGGCGCCGCCCTGGTCCCGCCGCCCGTCGCGTCGGTGCGGCAGGTCGGCCAGGGCCGCCGCCGAGGAACGGAGCGCCCCGCGAACGGCGACGAACGGGAGGGTGGCCGTCAGCTCTCCGCCCCGCAGGCGCACGAGACGCTCCGGAGGCAGGTCGACCGCAGCGAGTGCCTCCTCGACCAGCCGCGTCTTGCCTGCGCCGGCTTCGGCCGTGATCTCCACGGCGCGGGCCTGCGTCGTCGAGCACGGGTCCACGACCGCGCGGACGGCGGCGAGCTCTTGGGTCCGCCCGACGAACGGGGCCGTGGCACGCATCACGCCTCCCCGGGAACGTGCCTACGGCACGGTACGTCCGCCTCCTCCGATTGGGCGTCAGTGCACGGTGGACGTGCGTTGCTGGCCGTCGTCCGCGCGCGGCGCCCCGGGCCGCGGGTCACCGGGATCGCTGCCAGGCGTGGAAGTCCGCGAGCTCCTCGGCGACGAGGGCGTGCGTGAACGCGAGCACGCCCACGTCGTCGAGGTGGCCGTGGGGGTGGGCGTCGGGCCAGGCGTCCTCGGGGTCCACGACGTAGCTGAGGGCTGACGCCACGACGACGATCGCGGCGCCGGTCATCGCCCGGTACCTGTGCCTGGCGAACGCCTCGAGGAGTTCGGCGAACTCGACCACGACCGGGGCGTACGCCTCGAGCTCGGCTGCGCGGGGTCCGGCGACGAGGTCCTTCGCCGCCGTGGCCAGACGCAGCGCGTCCTCGTCGTCGTGGACCAGTGCCTCGATCTCGGCCAGCGACGTGGCCGCGTGGACCAGCCCCAGGGGCGAGTCCTCGCCGGGAGGACGCGCCAGCAGGGCCCCGGTCGACGTCTCCAGGGCGGTGGCGAGACGTCGCAGGACGTCGAGCGAGGGCTGGCGCTGCCCGTTCTCGACCTGCGACACGAACGCGCCGGACACTCCCGCGGCTGCCGCCAGTGCTCGCTGGCTCAGTCCGAGCGCGCCGCGTCGTTCGCGGATCGCGTCCCCGAGCGTCGTGCCGCCGTCCGCCATGTCGCCCCCCAAGGCCTGCTGCTAACTGCGAGCAACCATAACACAGCCCAGCGTTGACTAGTCCGCAGCCGGCACGGACGCTGCCCGCAGCAGAGACCCGGAGGACACGATGACCGACCGCATGCCCACCCCGACGCCGCTGCCTCGTCGCCGGCCGGCCCTGATCGTTCCGCAGCGCGTCGGCGTGCAGCCGCAGCCCCAGCAGACCCCTGACGGCGGACTGATCGCCAAGGTCCTGCGTCGCATCCGCAGCTTCGTCCTCGGCGACACGGCCGTTGCCGGCCTGGAGGCACAGCACGCCGAGGCGCACGCGCAGCGGGCGGTCAGCGCGGCCAGCGTGGAGCAGGGGCGGTGGCGCAGCAGCTTCCCGGTCGTCGGGGGCGGCTGAGCCCGTCAGCTCGACACGAGGTCACCGGGTGCGACGACGTCGCCCAGCTCGCGTCGGGAGGAGACCCCGAGTTTGCGCATGATGCTCGCGGCGTGCGACTCGATCGTGCGCCGCGAGTTGTGCAGCTCCTCGGCGATCTCGCGATAGAGCAGTCCGTCGAGGATGAGCGGCAGCACGCGTCGCTCGGCCGGGGTGAGCGCGGCGACGCCGTCCGTCGGTGCCTCGGCGACGACCGCCGACTCGACCGTCTCGCCCCGTGCAGCCAGGGCCTCGGTGCAGC